>DATAIU010000133.1:0-2428 GCA_036262495.1 Allosphingosinicella sp. | reverse complement strand
CCAGCGCTACGAGGACGAGGGGAATCCGTACTACGCCACGGCGCGGCTGTGGGACGATGGGATCATCGATCCGGTCCAGACGCGCGACGTCCTCGGCCTCGCCTTCAGCGCCTGCCTCAACGCGCCGATCCCGGAGCGGGCCCGCTTCGGGCTGTTCAGGATGTGAGGGTGGAGGGGCTCCTAGAAATCCTCCCCCAGCTCGTCTGGGGGAGGGGGACCGTCCGAAGGACGGTGGAGGGGCCGACGCCACCGGCGTCGGTTGCACCGCCGCCGGCCCCTCCGTCAGGCCTGCGGCCTGCCACCTCCCCCGTTGGGGGAGGAATTGCTAAGACGGCGGACTGTCTCGGCGATGTGGAGAAGGACGCCCTCGAGGTTATTGAGAACCTCCACAGCGGGAACGCGCAAGGTGATAATGCCCTGCGCCTCCAGCCACCTGTCTCGGCGAAGGTCGCGGTGAGGCCGGTCTCCTCGGTCATGCCCTTCGCCATCCACCTCCACGCACAGCTTGGCGGCGTGGCAGTAGAAGTCGAGGTCGTAAGGTCCGGCCGGATGCTGCTTGCGCCAACGGAAGCCCGTCTGCTGCCTTCGCAGCTCCTGCCAGAGCAGCACCTCCGGCAGGCTCATCGAGCGCCGCAGTTCGCGCGCGCGACGATGAGCTTTGCCCGTGCCTTTGAGCATCTGATCCACGTCCTTCCGCGCCTGCGGCGCGGCCCCTCCACCATGCTTCGCATGGTCCCCCTCCCCCAGCAAGCTGGGGGAGGATTTGGGGCCTGCGCATGATCCGCTCCCTCCTCATTGCCAACCGGGGGGAGATTGCGTGCCGGATCATCCGGACGGCGCGGCGGCTGGGGGTTCGCACCGTGGCCGTTTATTCCGATGCCGACCGCGGCGCGCTGCACGTGCGGGAGGCGGACGAGGCGGTGCATATCGGGCCGTCGCCGGCTCGGGAGAGCTATCTCGTGGGCGAGAAGATCATCGCGGCGGCCAAGGCGACTGGCGCCGAGGCGATCCACCCCGGCTACGGCTTCCTTTCCGAGAATGCGGACTTCGCCGAGGCGGTCGAGGCGGCGGGGTTGATCTGGGTAGGCCCCAAGGCGGCTTCGATCCGGGCGATGGGGCTGAAGGACGCGGCCAAATCGCTGATGATCGCCGCAGGGGTTCCGGTGACGCCGGGCTATCTCGGCGAGGACCAGGGGGCGGAGCGGCTGCGGGCGGAGGCGGATGCGATCGGCTATCCGGTGCTGATCAAGGCCGTGGCCGGCGGCGGCGGCAAGGGGATGCGGAAGGTGAATGCCTCCGCCGAGTTCCAGGAGATGCTGGCGTCCTGCAAGCGCGAGGCGGCGGCCGCCTTCGGGGACGAGAGGGTGCTGATCGAGAAATATGTCGAGCGGCCGCGCCATATCGAGGTGCAGGTGTTCGGCGACACGCACGGCAACGCCGTCCATCTGTTCGAGCGGGACTGCTCGCTGCAGCGGCGCCACCAGAAGGTCATCGAGGAGGCGCCTGCCCCGGGAATGGACGAGGCGACCCGCGCGGCGGTGTGCGAGGCGGCGGTGAAGGCGGCCAAAGCGGTGGATTATGTCGGGGCGGGCACGGTGGAGTTCATCGCCGACGCTTCGGCGGGGCTGAGGCCCGACCGGATCTGGTTCATGGAGATGAACACGCGGCTCCAGGTCGAGCATCCGGTGACCGAGGAGATTACCGGCCAGGATCTGGTGGAATGGCAGCTTCGCGTGGCGTCGGGCGAGCCGCTGCCGCTGACGCAGGACCAGCTTTCCATCCGCGGCCACGCGATAGAGGCGCGGCTCTATGCCGAGGATCCGGCGCACGAGTTCCTGCCTTCGACGGGACGGCTGGAGCATTTCCAGCTCGGGCGCGGCATCCGCGTCGACACCGGGGTCGAGGAAGGCGACCGGATCGGCCCTTATTACGACCCGATGATCGCCAAGCTGATCGCGCGGGGCGAGACGCGCGAGGAAGCGATCGACCGGCTGGTCGACGCGCTCGATCAGGTCGAGGTGTGGCCGGTGAAGACCAATGCCGGCTTCCTGGCGCGAGCGGCGGACGATGCCGACTTCCGCGCCGGTAAGGTCGATACGGGCTTCATTCCGACGCGCATCGAGCGGCTGGTGCCGGACGCGGAGCCTTCGGAAGGCGTGTGGAACCTCGCCGCCACGGCCTTGCTCGCTTCGGATTTCGGCACCTCCGAGGAGGGCGAGCCCTGGCGGGTCCTGCAGGGTTTCCGGCTGAACGCGCTTGCCGAACTTCGCGTCGCCATCGCGCATGGGGGCGAGACGCGCGGGGTCGAGGGCGCCGCGGACGGTCCGCTCGAGGGCATCGCGACGGCGGCCGGCGAGAAGGTGCTGGCATTCTCGGCGGGCCAGGCCTTCGCTTTCACTCTGCCCGGCGCGGCGGGCGGCGCGGGCGG
>DATAIU010000132.1:0-21830 GCA_036262495.1 Allosphingosinicella sp. | reverse complement strand
AGGCCGAGGAAGCCGCAGCGGAAGCCGAAGCCCAAAGCCGCCGACGTCTCCATCTCGAAGCTGAAGCTCGCATCGTTGAGGCGGAGCTTGGAGATCGACTCGCGCAATTTCTCGAAGTCGTTGGCGTCGGTCGGGAAGAGGCCGCAGAAGACGACCGGCTGGACCTCCTTGAACCCGGGCAGCGCCTCGGCGGCGGGGCGGCGGGCGTCGGTGATCGTGTCGCCGACGCGGGTCTCGGCGATCTCCTTGATCTGGGCGGTGATGAAGCCGATCTCGCCGGCGGCGAGCTCCGCCATCGGCTCGATCTTGGGCCGGAACGCGCCGACCCGGTCGACGAGGTGCATCGTGCCGGCCTGCATGAACTTGATCTGCTGGCCCTTGCGGATCGCGCCGTCGATGACCCGGATGAGGATGACGACGCCGAGATACGGGTCGTACCAGCTGTCGACGAGCATGGCTTTGAGGGGCGCGTCTTTGTCGCCCTTGGGCGGGGGGATGCGGGCGACGATCGCTTCGAGCACCTCGTCGACGCCGAGGCCGGTCTTGGCGCTGGCGAGGACCGCCCCCCCGTCCTTCCAGTCGCCCCCGGCGGGGAGGCCTATGATATCCTCGATCTCCTTCCTGACCCGGTCGGGCTCGGCGGCGGGGAGGTCGACCTTGTTGATCACGGGCACGATCTCATGGTCGTGCTCGATCGACTGGTAGACGTTGGCGAGCGTCTGCGCCTCGACGCCCTGGGCGGCGTCCACCACCAAGAGCGCGCCCTCGCAGGCGGCGAGGCTTCGGCTGACCTCGTAGGCGAAGTCGACATGGCCGGGCGTGTCCATCAGGTTGAGGACATAGTCGAGGCCGTCCTTCGCCTTGTAGTCGAGGCGGACGGTCTGGGCCTTGATCGTGATCCCGCGCTCCTGCTCGATGTCCATCGAATCGAGCATCTGGCCGCGCACCATCTCGCGCTCGGTGAGCCCGCCCGTCGACTGGATCAGCCGGTCGGCGAGCGTCGACTTGCCATGATCAATGTGGGCGATGATCGAGAAGTTCCGGATACGGCTGAGGTCGGTCATTTCGCGGCGGCGTTAGCAGGGGCGGCGCGGCGCGCCAACCTGCGGGCGGAGGGCCTCGGCCTTGCCCGGGGCGGTGCGACGTGGCACGGGGTCGGGGATGGCCAAAGCCTTGTCTCTATTGGCGTTCGTCCCCGTCGCGGCGGCGCTCTCCGCCGCGGCCGCGCCCCTGCCGCTGCTCCAGCCGACGGGCAAGTGGAAGCTGGAATACGGCCCGTCGGCCTGCGCCGCGGTCCGCCTCTACGCGGGGGCGAAAGGACCGATTACGCTGGGCTTCCGTCCCTCGCCGAACGGCACCGTCGTCCGCCTCGTCGTCCTCCGCGCGGGGAAGGGGCCCGCGGGCATGCAATTTCCGGTCAAGACCAATATCGTGCCGGACGCGGCGAAGACGACCGGCCTCCATTTCGGCCCCAAGGGCGAGAAGCGCCAGGTCGTCTGGATCAACGTGCCGAGGACGTCGCTCGAAACGCTGCGCCGGACCGGCGAGCTGTCGCTGAACGGCGGGCCGCTCAAGGCGCGTTTCGCTCTGCCGATCTTCGGCCAGCTGCTCGACGGCCTCGACGCCTGCAACGCCGACCTTCGCCGCTACTGGAATGTCGGCGAGCATGCCGCCGCGATCGCAAAGCCCGCCGAGCCGCTGAAGCCGCTTGCCACCTATTTCTCGAGCGGCGATTATCCCGCCCAGGCCTATCAGGACGACGCCTCGGGCCGCAGCCAGATCATGATGATGATCGACGAGGCCGGCGCGCTCAAGGACTGCATGGTCGAGGAGACGAGCGGCATCGCCGTGCTCGACGCCCAGACCTGCATCCTTCTCCATGAGCGGGCGAAGTTCAGGCCGGCGCTCGACGACGCTGGAAAGCCGGTCCGAAGCGTGCTGACCCAGCGCGTCCACTGGAAGATGGGGGAATAGCGGGCCGCGAGCGATGAAGAGCTCCATACTCCTTTCACTCGCCCTCGCCGCGCTCCCGCTCGGTGGCTGCGCGGCGAGCATCGCCGCCGGCGCGGTGGGTGCCGCCGTCCGCGCCGCCGACCGGCCCGACCGCGCGCCCGCGGTCGATCCGGGTCCGTTCGCCCGCCAGGCCTGCAGCGAGCGCGCAGCCCCTTACGGCGGCGTCCATATCATCGACACCGAATATCGCACCCCGGCCAAGCTGACGGTCTGGGGGACGGTCGAGGCGCAGGGAAAGCGCCGCAGCTTCGAATGCCGCTACGAAGGCCAGATCACCGACTTCAAGCTGCGCGAGATCACCGGCTCCTAGGACGCGATTGCGCGGATCGACTTTCTCATCAGTCGCCGCTTCAGCTCCTGAAGGCTGATCCGGTCGGCCGCGGCTTCCTTGTCCTCGCTTGAGATGACTGCGGCGATGTGGCGCAGATTCTGCTCGCTCCGGTCGAGGCCCTGAAGGGAAAGGCCGTGACGATGCAGGAAGGCCGGATCGGCGACGAGGGCCGCGCCGATCTGCTCGACATGCCGCGCGGCGAGCTCCAGCTCCTCGGCCAGGCGATGATCGATCTCGCGGCCCGACGCGCCGGGCGCGGGGGCGGGATATATTCCCGCGGTCTGGCACGGGCCTCGGAAGTCATTCGGCCTCTCCTGCCCCCGCAACGCCAAGCCTTTGAGATTAGTTCAGAAATTAACCATCTTTGCCCGGCGGCGGACTTTCCCGGCGCCACACGCTGCTTCCACATCGGCCGGAATGAAGTGAACTTCTTATGCTTCATTTAATCAGGCGCTTCGAAGGGCTCGCTCCGCCCAAAGATCGAACAAGGGATCGAGCCCCCCTCCACCGGCCTTCGCCTCCGGGTCCGGTCGGTCCCCCTCCCCGCTCCGAGAAGGAACCGTGGCGCCGAGGGCCCCGCCGGGTTCGAGGCGGAGGCGCGGCAAGTCCGGCGCTACGAGGGATTCTGCGCTGGCCGGCCCTCGCAGGGGTCAGTCCCGCGTACTGCGTCACTCCACCGCCGCCGGATCGAAGTCGGCCGTGCAGGCGTGCGGCCCGTCCGGAACCGTGAAAGCCTTGCTCGAGAGCGAGGCCAATATTCCGCATTTTCTCAATAAACGGTCAGGCGTAATTTCCGGTCGCGCAGGGGCTGGTCGCGCCGTTGCCGTCGGCGCCCCAGCGGCGGAAGCCCTTCGAATCGAGGTGGAAGCGGTTGCCGGTGTAGAAGCCGAGGCCGATGTCGAAGCGGCGGCCGCCGGACTGGTGAATGCGGCAGACGTCGCGGATCAGCGCGCCGCGGGCCAAGTCCTCGTCGGCCGGGACGAGGTCGAGCGCGTAGAAATGGCGGTGAGCGCTGGCCGGGGCGCCGCCGGCGCAATGGTTGAGCTCCTCGTTGCGGAAGCCCGAGACCGCCTCGACGCGGCCGATCACCGGCTCGACCTCGGCCTTCACGAAGCTCAAGGTGGCGGCGATGTGGGTCCACTCGCTCGTCGGCGCGACCTCGAAGCGGGGCCCGCCGCACTCGCGCCACTTGCTCGCCGTGCGCACCAGCTGCCAGGTCGGCACGACGCCGGCGACGTCGGCGGCGCCGAGATAGGCCTTGAACGAGAGCACCTGGGCGCGAGCGTCGGGATCGCGCGACAGCCAGGCGAGATAATCGGCCTTGCTCTGGCCCTCGGCCGTTTCCTGGGCCGAAGCGGGGGCGGCGAAAGTTGCAAGAAGGGCGGCCAGCGCGAGCGCCGCGAAGCGGATTAATTGTTGCATATCAGCTATATAGCCACATTTCGGCCATATTTCAAGGGCTTCGGCCGGGCGGCGCCAGGGCGCTGGCGGCTTGCTTTCGCACCGGCTAGTCTCGGCCAGGAAGGAGCCTCCTCATGCCCCGTTTCGCAGCGCCCGCGCTCGCTTTGTTCCTGGTCGCCGGCTGCTCGGCGCCGACGCCCGATCCGCGCGGGGTCGAGCGGGACGAGGTGCTCGTGCAGGTGAGCGCGAGCGGCCGCGCGGAGGCGAAGCCGGACGAGGCGCGCTTCACCGCCGGCGTCGAGACGATCGCTGCCACTTCGGCCGAGGCAAGCGCGCGCAATGCCGCGACGATGAACGCCGTCGCGGCGGCGCTCGGCCGGCTCGGCGTCAAGCGCGAGGATCTGCAGACGCAGGCGCTTCGCCTGGCGCGCATCGATTACGGGCCGAACCGCGGGCGGTTCCAGGCGCAGAACCTCGTCGAGGTGCGTGTGCGCGACGTCGCCAAGGCGGGCGAGGCGGTCGCGGCGGTGACGCAAGCCGGGGCGAACGTCGTCTCCGGGCCGAACCTCGCCGTCTCCGACCCGGAAAATGCGAGCCGGACCGCTTATGCGGCGGCCTATCGCGCGGCGCGAGCGCGAGCGGAGGCCTATGCCGGGGCGGCGGGAATGCGCGTCGCCCGGGTGCTCGCCATCCGCGACGGCGGAGGCGAGCGGCCGCCGCGCCCCTATTACGGCGACGCGGCCGAAACGGCCGGGGTGGTCGCGCAGGCCGCTGCGCCGCCGGTCGAGGCCGGGCGGACGCGGAGCGAGGTCCAGGTCCGCGTCGATTTCGCGCTGGCGCCCAAATAGGGCTCCGCCTTCCGCCGCGCGCGCGCAGCGGCTAAGTGCCGGCGCGTGGACGTCTACCTCCCGATCGCCGGCCTTTCGGTCAACGCGCTCGTCATCGTCGCGCTCGGCGCGGTCGTCGGCCTGCTGACCGGCATGATCGGAGTCGGCGGCGGCTTCCTGACCACCCCCATCCTCATCTTCTATGGCATCCCCCCGGCCGTGGCGGTCGCCTCGGCGACGACGCAGATCACCGGCACCAGCGTGTCCGGCGTCCTCGCCCACCGCAGGCGGCGCGGGGTGGACTACCGAATGGGCGCGGTGATCATCGCGGGCGGACTCGTCGGGGCGCTCGTCGGCGGCGGGCTGTTCCGACTGCTCCAGGAGGTGGGCCAGATCGACACCGCCATTTCCCTCCTCTACGTGATCCTGCTCGGCACCATCGGCGCGATGATGGCGAAGGAGGCGGCGGCCGCGCTCGACATCATCCGCCCGAAAGGCGGCGCGACGAAGCCGGCGCGGCGCCACAATCCGATGATCGCGGCTTTGCCGATGCGCTGGCGCTTCTACCAATCCGGACTCTACATCTCGCCGCTCGCGCCGCTCCTCCTCGGCTTCGTCGCCGGCATGCTGACCGTGCTTCTGGGCGTCGGCGGCGGCTTCATCATGGTGCCGGCGATGATCTACCTGCTCGGCATGTCCGCGCAGGTCGTGGTCGGGACGTCGCTCCTCCAGATTCTGTTCGTGACCGCCGCGACGACGCTGATCCACGCGACGACGACCAAGTCGGTCGACATCGTGCTCGCCGGCCTGCTGCTGCTCGGCTCGGTGATCGGCGCGCAGTTCGGTGCCCGCCTCGCGCAGAAGGCGAAGCCGGAGCTGCTGCGCATGTTCCTCGCCATCATCATCCTCGCCGTCGCCCTGCGCATGGCGATCGGCCTCGGCTGGCGGCCCGAGGAAATCTACACATTGCAGGTGCTGTGAGGCGGGTCGCCGCCCTCCTGGTGGCCGCCCTGGCGCCGCTGACGCTCGGCGCCGCCAAGCCGCGGCTCGTCCCGGACGTTTCGCAGAGCCGGATCGACATCCAGGCGAGCTTCACCGGCGCGGAGCTGATGCTGTTCGGCGCCATCCTCTATCCCGGCGGCCGGACGCCGGCCGAGCGCGCCGACATCGCCGTGGTAGTGAAAGGCCCCGTCCAGCCCCTCGTCGTTCGGGAGAAGCAGAAGGTGGCCGGCATCTGGATGAACGTCGAGGCCGCGAGGTTCCGCTCGGCCCCGGCCTTCTACGCGGTTGCGTCCTCCCGGCCGCTCTCGAAGATGCTCGATGAGCGCACCGCGGCGATCTACGAGCTCGGTCTGCAGAATCTCTCTTTGTCCCCGGGCGGCGGCAAGGCGCCGGAAGTGCAGCGTCGCTTCGAGGCCGGCCTGATCGACCTGATGCAGCGCCACAAGCTCTACATAGAGGACCCCTCCGGCGTGCAGATCAGCGCCGGGGTGCTCTATCGCGGCCGAATCCGCATCCCGGCACGCGTGCCGGTCGGAAACTACACGGCCGAGACCTTCCTCATCAAGGACGGCCGCATCATTGCCGGCGCGGTTCGCGACATCCGGATCGAGAAGCTCGGCTTCGAGCGCTTCGTCGCGATGGCGGCCGACCGCTGGTCGTTCAGCTATGGCGTCGCCGCCGTCATGCTGTCGCTGCTGCTCGGCTGGGGCTCGAGCCTGCTCTTCCGCCGCGCCTGAGCGGATTGGCCCCGAAAAGCAGTTGTTTACCCCTCTGCGCTAGGGAGGTGGGCGAAACAGGCTTGGGGGCTGACGCCGCATGACCGACATGATCAATTTCAGGACCCTGGCGGTCGCGGACGAACCGGAGGAGGTCGGCCCGACCATCCGCCCGAACGTGCCGAAGCCGGTCCGGCACGGCACGATCGGCCGAGTCATCGAGGTCGGCGGGGGTGGCGGACGGGTCGAGCTCCAGGCCTCGCGGATCACCGAGATCGCCGGCGATTCCGATCCCAGCATCGCCCTTTCCGGCCAGGTCGGCGGGCACGTCAAGCTGGAAGCCGGCAATCGCTGGCTGCTCGCCAACGTCCGCAACCTGCGCCTTCACGACGGCGAGGCCGGCATGGTCGCCGCCGACATCGACTTCCTCGGCGAGGGCGAGGAGGAGGAGCAGACCGGGCGCCTGCTCAACTTCCGCCGCGGCATCACCGGCTATCCGCCGCCGGGGGCGAAGGTGTTCCCGGTCTCGGGCGACGACATGCGCCAGATGTTCGCCGCCGACGAGCGCGCCCATATCGAGATCGGCACCGTCTACCCGACCAAGGACGTGCGCGGCGCGCTCTACGTCGACGCCTTGCTCGGCAAGCATTTCGCGCTGCTCGGCTCGACCGGCACCGGCAAGTCGACCTCAGCCGCCTTGATCATGCACCGTATCTGCGACCTCTCGCCCGAGGGTCACATCGTCATGATCGACCCGCACGGCGAATATTCGGCGGCCTTCAAGGGCGTCGGCGAGCTGTTCAACGTCGAGAACCTCGCCATGCCCTATTGGCTGATGAACTTCGAGGAGCATTGCGAGGTGTTCATCACCTCGTCAGGCTCGGAGCGTCAGCGCGACATGGACATACTCGCCAAATGCCTGCTCCAGGCGCGCGCCAAGAACCGCGCGGCGGAGGGGATGACCAAGCTCACCGTCGATTCCCCCATTCCCTACGCGCTGTCCGACCTCAGCGCCGCGATCACCCATGAAATGGGGCTTCTGAACAAGGCGACGGACACAGCGCCGTTCATGCGGCTGAAGACCAAGATCGACGAGCTCAAGGCCGATCCGCGCTACCATTTCATGTTCTCCGGCATGCTGATCGCCGACACGATGACGCAATTCGTCTCGAAGATCTTCCGCCTCCCCGCCAAGGGCAAGCCGATCTCGATCGTCGACGTCTCGGGCGTCCCTTCCGACATCGTCTCGGTCGTCGTCGCGGTGCTCTCGCGCCTTGTCTTCGACTACGCCATCTGGTCGCGCAACGAAGTGCCCCGGCCGGTGCTGCTCGTCTGCGAGGAAGCGCATCGCTACGTCCCGGCCGACAAGACCGGCCAGGGCCAGTCGGTGCGCAAGATCCTGGAGCGAATCGCCAAGGAAGGGCGCAAATACGGCGTCAGCCTGGGCCTCATCACGCAGCGTCCGTCCGACCTCGCCGAGGGCGTGCTTTCCCAGTGCGGCACGATCATCGCGATGCGCCTCAACAACGAGCGCGACCAGGCGTTCGTCAAATCGGCCATGCCGGAAGGCGCGCGCGGCTTCCTCGACGTCATCCCGGCGCTCAGGAACCGCGAATGCATCGTCTGCGGCGAGGGCGTCTCGATCCCGATCCGAGTCTCGTTCGACGATCTCGAGCGCGACCGCCGGCCGGCCTCCTCCGACCCGTGCTTCTCGGAGCTGTGGCGCCAGACCGGCGACGAGGAAGCGATGGTCAGCCGCGTCGTCCGCCGCTGGCGCAGCCAGGGACGCTGAGCCGGGCTAATTCTCTGAAATACGAAGCGGTGGTCCTGCTTAGGGGCTCTGCGAGCCCCACTTCATCGAATTCGATAAAACGTCTCGGATAATATTCTGAAAGCGAAACAACAGCTCCGATTTGGCGCTTTCTTGCGCACCTGAACTCCTGATTTCCGCCGAAACGGACCAAGACGCGATCAACTCCGTCCTGACTGTGGCGCAGTTTCCCTGCGGGGAGACGCGACATGCATATTTGGACGAGGTGGCTCGCGGCTGGCGCTGCAGGCTCTGCATTCGTGCTTGGGGGCGCGGCCTTCGCTGCACAGGCACAGCCGGAGGCCACGACCGGAGCCGCCCCCGCGCCGCTCGAACAGGCGGTCGCCGCCGACTGGATCGTCGTCTTCAAATTCAACGCGCGGGATTATCCGTCCGGCGGATCCGGAGTGAAGCGCGATTGTCCATTCGGCGGAAGCCCGGTGGCCTATCCGGGCGCGTTCAGCCAGGCCTACGCGGCCGCGACCAGCGCCAGACCGCACCTTGAAGCTGGCCCTGGCCTTGCCGGCACCGGCCTCAACGATCCGCTCGGCGCTACCTTCGCCAAAATCTGGAACGGCAATTACAATTACGTCGTCTGGAACGATCAGTTCTACAAGCACCCGCCGATATCCGGCTGCGCGGAATCCTGCGGCGCGCCCTGGGGACATTCGAAGGGGATTCTGGCCTGGACCGACGCGGGCGAGGGTCTGCTGCTTCAGGTCACGACGCCTTCCTGGCCGGCCGCGGGAAGCAAGGCCAATCCGCGCCCCGGCGACGGCAACACCCTCGGGTGCATCGTCAGGCCGAACAACCTCAAGTTCAGCCAGCACTTCTTCGCCCTTCGGCTTAGCGCCGGGGACGTCGGGAAGGTTCTCGACTCCTTAGCCAACGCCAGCGTCGTCACCGACCTCGCCAATCCGGTTCTGGTCCGTAACGGGGGCCCCGCGGCGATCCGTGCCAAGGTCGCCCTGCTCGGGAAGAGGTCCCCGAGCCGGGCCATTCTCGACTACACTCTTTCGACCGGGGTTAGGCTCATCTCGAAGCCGTCGGCGCTCAACGTTCCGCCCTGGCAGATGGTCTCGGCGAAGCTCGGGGGCGTCGCGCTACGCGCGGCGACCTGGTGGGCGGCTCCAAAGATACCTTCGACGACCGCCGCCTCCAAGATCGTCTGCTGGGACCCGGCGCTGCCCAAGCCCGGCCCGGTCGAGATCGCCACCTCGGGCCATTGGGACGGCAAGGAAATCGATCTCAAGGGCGGCAGCGGCAACCACGGCAAGATCGGCGTGTCGATCGGCGGCACCCATCCATACGCCATCTTCGCGGACATGAACCAGCAGGGCGCCTTGTCCGGCAAGTGCTCGAGCAGCCAGAACGGCCGCGGCGGACTCTTTTTCGTCGTCGAGAATGCCGAGCTTCACGACAGCGTCCAGGCGCTCATCAAGGGCGGGACCGCCCCAGCGGCGCAATAGAAGATGCGGACGCTCGCGCTTCTCGCCTTCGCGGCCACCCTGGTCAGCGGCCCTTCTGCGCTCGATACCTGCGCCGCGGCCGGGCGGGGATGCTGTCGAGTCTGCTCGACCGGCAAGGCCTGCGGGAACAGCTGCATCGCGCGCTGGAAGACGTGCCACAAGGGCAAGGGCTGCGCCTGCAACGGCTGAAGCCGCTGGATCGATCAGGCTTTGCGCTTTTTCGCCGCCGCGACCGAGGCCATGCGCGCCGCGCCGGGGCGGACCGCGAGCAGCGTCCGAAGCTTCTCGCGGAAGGCGGCGAGGTCGCCGCCGCTCAATTGGCCGCGGGCCACGAACTTCGCGGTCGCCGGGTCGATCGGGACGCCGTTCTTCAGCATCTCGTAATGGAGGTGCGGGCCGGTCGCGAGGCCCGACGAGCCGACATAGCCGATCACCTCGCCCTGGCGAACGGTCTCGCCGGGGCGCGCGACGATGCGGCTCATGTGCGAGTAGGTCGTAACGAGCCCACCGGAATGGGCGAGCCGCACCTGGTTGCCATAGCCTCCGGCCCATCCGGCCGCGGCGACCTTGCCGTCGGTGGCGGCGAGGATCGGGGTGCCGTAGCCGGCGCGGAAGTCGAGGCCCTTGTGCATGCGCGTGTAGCCGAGGATCGGGTGGAGGCGCATGCCGAAGTCCGAGGAGACGTTGCCCGGGACGGGGCGCTGGAACATGCCGCTCTCGCGGCCGGCGCCGGTGGCTTCGTACCAATCGGCGCGGCCGCCCTGCTCCCATTGCATAAGGCTGAGGTCGCTGCCGGCGCCGCGCTGCAGGCCGGCGTAGAGGAGGCGGCCGGTCTCGGCCTCGCCGGTCGCGGCGCTGCGGTGCTCGACGATCATGTCGAAGCGGTCGTCCGGCGAGAGCGTGCCGATATCGGTGCGCGACGCGATCGCCTTCAGATAGGCCTCGACCGCCTGGGCCGGAGCACCGGCCGCGCGGGCGGAGCGGTAGAGGCTCTGGCCGACCATGCCCTGGATTCGGAGCGGCGTGGTGTCGATCGAGATCGGAGTGCGGGTGAGGGCGAGCCTGTCGCCGGCACGCTTCAGCGACAGCTTGAGGTCGAAACGGGCGCGGAAAACGAGCGCCGTGAGCGGGCGAGCGACGGTCCGCGTCGGCCGGCGGCCGAGCGTGACGTTGATCGTCGTGCCCGCGCCGATCTGCTCGAGCGGGACCGCAGCCGCGACGAGCTTGGCGGCCTGGTCGGCCTCCGTCTGCGAGACTCCGGCGCGCTCGAGCGCGCGGACGAAGCCGTCGCCCTGGCCGACTGTCGCGATGAGCTGGACGGTCGGCCGCTCCGGCGCGTCGGTTAAAGGCTCGACGGCGGCGGTTGGAAGCATGCGGCGGCCGGTGTCGGCGCCGAGCGCGAGCGGCGAGATGGCGAGCGAGCGAGCCTCCTGAAGGCGCTTGCCGCTGAGCGGGGCGGCCGAGGCGGCGGGAATCGGTCCGAAGCCGGGGGCGCACCACAAGGCGGCGGCGCACAGCATCGCGCAGGTGAAGGCGCCGCGGAACCAGGTGCGCGAACCGATCGCCGAACCGAGGTCGACGACGATCCTGACCTCTTTCCTGGGGGCGGGGCGGGAGCCGAAGCTCCGCGTGGGATGGGGCGGGCGCCGGGCCGCGGCAAGCGGGAGCCTCTGTGCTCCCGCGGGCGCCGGCGGCCTCATCTGATTGAACTGGTACAAGCGGATCAGCCCCCCGCGAAGCCCGATTTCCCCCGGCCGCCCGCTGCGGTCAGGTCCGATGGACTGTGGGGAATCGCGGTTAAAGTAAAGTAAAGGGATTTGAACGCTTTGCCTCGTTGCGGTGAATCGACGCGGACTCGCCGTGAGCCGTTCGTCCTCAGGGGAACCCAATCCAGGTCATTGCGCCGGGCGGCCGAACCTCCGATCTAATGGCGATGAGCGATTTCGCCCGGGCGCCGCTGACCGCCATCCTCGGGCCGACCAATACCGGCAAGACCTATCTCGCCGTCGAGCGCATGGCCGCCCATTCGAGCGGCATGATCGGCTTCCCGCTGCGCCTGCTCGCGCGCGAGGTCTACGATCGAGTCGTCGCAATGAAAGGAGCCGCGCAGGTCGCGCTCCTCACCGGCGAGGAGAAGATCGTCCCGGACAAGGCGCGCTGGTTCCTCTGCACGGCCGAATCGATGCCGATGGAGCGCGACTTCGCCTTCGTCGCGCTCGACGAGGCGCAATTGGGCGCCGATCCGGAGCGCGGCCACGTCTTCACCGACCGCATGCTCCACGCCCGCGGCCGCGAGGAGACGATGATCCTCGGGTCCGAGACTGTCGCGCCGATGGTCCGCGCCTTGCTGCCGAAGGCCGAGATCATCGGGCGCCCGCGCTTCTCGACGCTGACCTACGCCGGGCCTACCAAGCTGTCGCGCCTGCCACCGCGCTCGGCGATCGTGGCCTTCTCGGCCGAGCAGGTCTACGCCGTCGCCGAGATGCTGCGCCGGATGAGGGGCGGCGCCGCGGTCGTGATGGGCGCCCTCTCGCCGCGCACGCGCAACGCCCAGGTCGCGATGTACCAGGCCGGGGAGGTCGATTATCTCGTCGCGACCGACGCGATCGGCATGGGCCTCAACATGGACGTCGCCCATGTCGCCTTCGCCGGCCTTTCCAAGTTCGACGGGCATAGGCGGCGGCGCCTGACGCCCGCCGAGATGGCGCAGATCGCGGGGCGCGCCGGGCGCCACCAGCGCGACGGCACGTTCGGCGTGCTGACCCTCGAAGGCGAGCTTTCCGCCGAATTCCGGCCCGAGGAGCTGGAGGCGATCGAGGGGCACAGCTTCGCGCCGCTCGACCATCTCTACTGGCGCGAGGGCGACCCCGATTTCCGAAGCGTCGAGGCCCTGGTCCGCTCGCTCGAGCGGCGGCCGGATCGCGCCGGCCTGCGCGCCGCGCCGGAGGCGGTGGACCTCGCCGTCCTGAAGCTGCTCGCCGCGGATGCGGAGGTGCTGGCGCGGGCCAGAGGCTATGACGCGGTGCGGCGCCTCTGGGCGGCCTGCGGGCTTCCCGATTTCCGCAGGACCGGCCCCGAGCATCATTCGCGCCTCGTCTCGCGCCTCTATCTCCACCTCAGCGAGGGCGACGGGCGCGTCCCCCAGGCCTGGTATGCGCAGCAGGTGGCCCAGCTCGACAACGTCCAGGGCGATATCGAGACGCTGGCCGACCGGCTCGCCGGGGTGCGGATCTGGGCTTACATCGCCCACCGCTCCGACTGGCTGTCCGACCCGGCCGCGATGGCGGAGCGCACGCGCGAGGTCGAGGAGAAGCTCTCCGACGCGCTCCACGAGCGCCTCACCCAGCGCTTCGTCGACCGGCGGACCTCGGTGCTTTTGCGCGACATCGGCAAGAAGGGCGCGGCCGAATTCCCGGTGATCGTCGACGAGCAGGGCGAGGTGACGGTCGGCTCCTACCCGATCGGCCGGATGGAGGGGTTCGCGTTCGAGGTCGATCCGACCGCGCGCCACGCCGACCGCAAGATGCTGCTCGCGACGGCCGAGCGGCGCCTCGGCGGCGAATATGAGAAGCGCGCGGCGGCGCTGGCCGCCGACAGCGACGATCATTTCTCGCTGCGCACCGAGCGGGGCCAGCCCGTCGCCATTCTCTGGCGCGGCCACGAAGTGGCGCGGCTAGCGCCGGGGAAGAACCTGCTGAGCCCGCGCGTTCTGCTCGACCGGCGCCTCGACCGGCTCTCCGACCGCGGCCGCCAGACCGTCGTCGACCGGCTCGATCTGTGGGTCCGCCACCAGGTCGAGCGGACGCTCGCGCCGCTCCGCGCCGCCGGCGCCGCCGCGCGGCACAAGGCGGCGCCGCCGGCGGTGCGCTCCGTCCTCGCGATGCTCGTCGACGAAGGCGGCATCGTCGCGCGCGAGGCGGTCGCGAAGCCGCTCGCCGCCCTCGACCGCGAGCAAAGGCGTGCGATCACCCGCCTCAAGGTCCGGATCGGCGCGCTCGACCTCTTCATGCCCGACGTTCTGAAGCCCGACGCGCGGCGCTGGCGGACGGCGCTGAGGAGCGCCGCGGCCGGCGAGCCGATGCCCGATCTGCCGCCCGAATCCGCAGTTCTTGTTCCGGCCCCCCCGAGCGGGGACCAGGCGCGCCTCGTCCGCCTGGGATTCCGGCCGGTCGGTCCGCAAATGCTTCGCGTCGACATGGCCGAACGGCTCGCGCGGCATGCTCATGAGGCCCGTACCGGCGGGGGCGGTCCGGTCGTCGACCAGGCGCTCGCCACCTCGCTCGGCCTCCAGCCCGAGGCGGTGGCGCGGCTGATGCGCGACCTCGGCTTCCGCGCCACCGATGGCGACCAGGCCTGGGTATGGCGAGGGCGCGGGCGAAGCCGCGACGATTCGCGCCCGGCCGCGCCCGGCAACGCGTTCGCGGCCCTGGCGGAGCTGGCGGAGCTGAAGCGTGGCTGAGAGCCTGCGGCTCGACAAGTTCCTCTGGTTCGCGCGCATCGTGAAGACGCGCGCTCTGGGTCAGCAGCTGGCCGAGCAGGGCCGGATCCGGATCGGCGGGCGCGTCGTCGATCGCGCCCACGCCGCGGTCCGCGTCGGCGACGTGCTGAGCTTCGCCATTGGGGGTGAGGTCCGCGTCCTGAAGGTGGAGGCGCTGCCGGTCCGTCGCGGCCCGCCGGCGGAGGCGCGGGCGCTCTACATCGCCCTTCCGGAAGGGCGATTGACGAGCGAAGCCGCGCCCGACTAGGGATTTCGGCTCCAGGGAGAAGAGCATGACCTACGTCGTCACCGAGGCCTGCATCCGCTGCAAATATATGGACTGCGTCGAGGTCTGCCCGGTGGACTGTTTCTACGAGGGCGAGAACATGCTCGTTATCAACCCTTCCGAGTGCATCGACTGCGGCGTCTGCGAGCCCGAATGCCCGGCCGAGGCGATCCTTCCCGATACCGAGGCGGGGCTCGAGAAATGGCTCGAGGTCAACGCCACCTACTCGGCCGAATGGCCGAACCTGACGCGCAAGCGCGAAAGCCCGGCCGACGCCGACGAGCATAAGGGCGAGGATGGCAAGTTCGAGAAATATTTCACGCCCAATCCCGGCGAGGGCGACTGACGCCCAGCCGCAGCCCGCCGGGACTTGCGGACCGAAAGGGTAGCTTTTCCGGACCTTTTGCGCTATATGAGGGTATCGAAGCGGGCGCGAGTGGCGCCCGCACCGGTGGTCAGAGAGAGAATCGCCGCACATCGTGGACTGGATGCGTCTTGGGGGCGGGGGTCGTCCGGCGCGTTGCGCGGCTGTTTCCATGGGAAGGTCTAATAAATGGCAGCGAAGGCGTTGAGCTTCGACGTTGGCGATTATGTGGTGTACCCCAAGCACGGCGTGGGCCGGGTGATCGAGCTTCAGAGCACGGACATCGCCGGCATGCAGCTGGAGCTGTATGTCCTGCGCTTCGAGAAGGAAAAGATGACTCTGCGCGTTCCGACCAACAAGGCGGAGAGCGTCGGCATGCGCAAATTGTCGTCCGACAAGACGATGCAGGAGGCGCTCGCCACCCTGAAGGGCAAGCCGAAGGTGAAGCGCACCATGTGGTCGCGCCGCGCGCAGGAATATGAAGCGAAGATCAACTCGGGCGACCTCGTGTCGATCGCCGAGGTGACGCGCGACCTGTTCCGCGCCGACGACCAGCCGGAGCAGAGCTATTCCGAGCGTCAGATCTTCGAAGCGGCATCGAGCCGGCTCGCCCGCGAGCTCGCTGCGATGGAGCAGGTCGACGAGCCGACCGCCCTGGTGAAGATCCTCGAGATCCTCAACAAGGCCGCGGCCATCTACAATCGCGAGAAGATTTCCGCCTGAGGGGCCTTCACGCGAGCGAATCAGGCGGTCCGGCGGCGGGCCGCCTTTTTTGTTGCGTGCGCATCGCCGCCTGTGTATTAGCGCAGTAACACAGTCGGAGGAGGACAGGATGCGCGGAGCGATCATGGCGGGAGCGGCGGTCGGCGCGGCCTTGCTGGCGGGGTGCAACCACCGGGACGAGAGCCCCGGGCGTCAGATCAGGCGCGACATCCAGGTCGGCGCGTTCGAGAAAGTGGCGGTGGCGGGTTCGTACGACGTCGTCGTCACCGTCGGCGGCGCGCCTTCGGCGCGGGTCGAAGGCGATTCCAAACGCATCGACCGGATGGACATAAGCGTGGAGGGCGGCACGCTGCGCATCCGCGAGAAGCGGCATCGCGGCTTTTCCTTCTTCTCTCACGACCGCAATGCCGTAACCGTCTACGTCACGACCCCGGCCCTGGTCGGGGCCGACATCGCGGGCTCCGGCGATATCCGGATCGACAAGGTGAACGGCGGCGACTTCCACGGCGCCATTGCCGGCTCGGGCGACCTCCAGATCGGCGCTCTGCAGGCGCGGTCGGCGAGTTTCGCCATAGCCGGGTCCGGCAACATCCAAGCCGCCGGCAAGGCCGAGAGCGTCGATTATTCGATCGCCGGCTCGGGCGACATCGCCGCAGGCGGGCTCGAGGCGCGCCGCGCCAAGGTCAGCGTCGCCGGGTCGGGCAATGTCGAAGGCCGGGCGATGGAAAGCGCCGACATCTCGATCATGGGCTCGGGCGACGTCTCGCTCACCGGCACGGCGAAGTGCAACATCCGGAAGAAGGGCTCGGGCGAAGCGCGCTGCGGCGGCTGAGGCTTATTGCCAAGTTAACCCTTTCGGGGGCAGGATCGGCGCGATGAGGCCGATCCTGCTCCTGCTCGCGTTCGCCGCCGGCCCGGTCGCGGCCGCCGAGCGCGTCTATTCCGTCTCCGACTTCGACCGGATCGAGGTGCGCGGACCCTATCGCGTCACGCTGGCGACCGGGCGCGCCTCGAGCGCGCGCGCCGAGGGCAGCCCGGCAGCGCTGGACCGGGTCTCGATCGACGTCCAGGGCCGCACGCTGCGCATTCGCGGCAATCCCTCGGCCTGGGGCGGCAACCCCGACGAGCGGGACGGCCCCGTCGCGGTTCGAGTCACCACGCGCGACCTCTCCGCCGCCGCGGTCATCGGCCCGGGAGACCTCGCGATCGACCGCGTCGGCGGGCTGCGCGTCGATCTCAGCGTCTCCGGCGCCGGCGAGCTCAGCGTCGCCGCCCTCCAGGCCGACAATGCGGTCGTCGGGCTGGTCGGCGCGGGCGTCATCACCCTCGGCGGCAAGGCGAAGCAGCTCCGCGCTGCCGTTCAGGGCAGCGGCGATCTCAAGGCGTCGGGCCTGACGGTCGACGACGTCACCCTCTCGGTCGAAGGGCCGGGCTTCGTCGAGGTCGGGGCCGCCCGCTCCGCGAAGATCGCGACCACCGGCGCGGGCGACATCGTCGTCGGCGGCCGTCCCGCCTGCACCGTCGCCAATCGCGGCTCCGGCACGGTACGCTGCGGGCCGGCGGGCTAGACCAGGAACAGCGCCGAGAGCTTCGCGGCGAGCCCCGACGGTAGCGACGCCAGACCCGTCTCGTCCTCGGCGAGGTCGAGCGGCGCGTCCTCGGGCGCCAGATAGCGCCAGCCCTGATGGGCCCTGCGCGGAATCGCGCGGACGGGCACCAGCTCGGGATCCAGGCGGATGACGATGCGCCGGTCCTCCTCCCGGTCCGCGAAGCCCAGAATGGCCTGCCGCGCCGCGATCCGATGCTTCACTATCCAGTAGACCGACCCGCCGATCAGCTCCTCGGCGCGCTTCGGACGGAAGCGAGTGACCAGCGGCACCACGCCTTCGCTGAGACGCAACGCCTGGCGCCGCTGCAGGGCCTCGAGGCTCGCGCAACCGACGGCGACCTTGCTGATATGGAGGGGCTTGGGACAGTTACTTTCAGGCACGTTATTCGCCACTTAGCCGCTTCGGCTCGAAAAGTAACCGTCCCTGCTCAGCCGGCGATGCCCGATGCGCTGGCGAGGCCGAGGAAGACGAGGAATCCCATCGAATCGGTGACCATGGTGACGAAGACGCTCGACGCGACGGCGGGATCGGCGCCCATCCGGTCGAGCGCGACCGGCACCATGACGCCGGCGAGCCCGGCGATCAGGATGTTGGCCAGCATCGCCCCGGCGATGACGGCGCCGAGGATCGGATTGGCGAAATAGAGCCCGACGCCGGCGCCGATCAGCACGGCGATGGTCGCGCCGTTGAGGCAGGCGACGCGGATCTCGCGCACGATCGCGCGCGAGGTGTTCGACTGCGTCAGCTGATTGGTGGCGAGCGCCCGCACCGTCACGGCCAGCGTCTGCGTCCCCGCATTGCCGCCGACGCCCGCGACGATCGGCATCAAGGCGGCGAGCGCGACCATGCGCGAGATCGTCCCTTCGAACAGGCTGATGATCGTCGCGGCGACCAAGGCGGTGCCGAGATTGGCGATCAGCCAGCGCACGCGCGAGCGGTAGCTCTCGCCGACCGGCTGGTTGATGTCGCCCTCGTCGCCCGCGCCCGACATCAGGAGGACGTCCTCGGACGCCTCCTCCTGGATGATGTGGACGATGTCGTCGACGGTGATCATGCCGACCAGCCGGCCGGCCTGGTCGACGACCGCGGCCGAGATCAGAGCGTATTTCTGGAAGCGCAGCGCCACTTCCTCCTGGTCCATGTCGACCGGAATGAGGGTCTGCTCGCGCTGCATGATATCCGCGACCGGCACTCGGCGCTGCGTCCTCAGGATGCGGCTGAGCGGCATCGTCCCGATGGGGTGATGCTGGGGATCGACGACGAACACTTCCCAGAAGCTCGTCGTCAGCTCCTCGCCGGCGCGCAGATAATCGATGACCTGGCCGACGCTCCAATGCTCGGGCACCGCAATCAGGTCGCGCTGCATCAGCCGACCGGCCGATTCCTCCGGATAGGAGAGCGCTTCCTCGATCGCGGCCCGGTCGTCCGGGTCGAGCTGGCGGAGCACGGCGCGCTGCTCGTCCTCCTCCAGATCCTCGATCATCGCGACGGCGTCGTCGGTCTCCATCTCGCCGGCGAGCTCGGCGACGGCGCCCGGATCGAGCGTGTCGACCAGGGCCTCGCGGACGTGGTCGTTCATCTCGGCGAGCACGTCGGCGTCCAGAAGGTCGGGCAGAGCCGCGGCAAGGGCTCGGCGCTGGTCCGGGTCGGCGAGCTCGAACAGGTCGGCGACGTCGGCGGGATGGAGCGGGTCGACGAGCGCGCGGGCGCCGGCCTCGTCGCCGGCCTCGACGCGCTCCATGACCTCGTCGACGAATTCGGGCTTCAGCCGGTCGTCCTCGTCGTGGCGGCCGTCGCGCGGGGCCGGCGGACCGGAAAGGGTGATTTCGCTCTCGCTCATCTGCCGCCTTTCCACCCTGTCCGGAAACCGCCCGCTTCCTAGGCCGGGCTGCCCGGCCTGTCGATATGGCGGCAGGACTGGCGCGGCCGCGGGCGCGCGCTTATTGCCGCGGCAAAGGAGATGACGACATGGCCGACGAGCTCAACACCCTGGTCCTCAACCTCGACACGGGAGAAGCGGGGGGCGGCGACGTCGTCATCAAGCTGCGCCCGGACCTCGCCCCCGGCCATGTCGAGCGGATCCGGGAGCTGGTCGGCGAGGGCTTCTACGACAATGTCGTCTTCCACCGCGTCATCCCGGGCTTCATGGCGCAGGGCGGCGATCCGACCGGCACCGGCATGGGCGGCTCGAACAAGCCCGACCTCAAGGCGGAGTTCAGCCGCGAGCCCCACGTGCGCGGCGTCGCCTCGATGGCGCGCTCGCAGAACCCGAACAGCGCCAACAGCCAGTTCTTCATCTGCTTCGACGACGCCCGCTTCCTGGATGGCCAATATACGGTCTGGGGCGAGGTGACCGAGGGGATGGAGCATGTCGACGCGCTTCCCAAAGGCGAGCCGCCCGCCAAGCCCGGCCGAATCGTCAAAGCCTCGCTGAGGCCCTGAACGTGGCGCGGGGGGTCACGCTGATCACCGGCGCCTCGGCCGGCCTCGGCGCGGAATTCGCCCGCCAGTGCCGCGCGCGCGGGGAGACAGTGGTCCTCGTCGCCCGGCGCCAGGACCGGCTGGAGGCGCTTCGCCGCGAGCTCGGCGAAGGCGTTTTCGTCCACGCCGCCGACCTCACCCGGCCCGACCAGGTCGATACGATGTTCGCCTGGCTCGGAGACGAGGGCCTCGAGATCGAGACGCTGGTCAACAATGCCGGCTTCGGCGTGACCGGCGACTTCGCCGCCGCGCCGAGCGAGCGGCTGCTCGAAATGATCGACCTCAACGTCCGCGCGCTCACCGACCTCTGCCGGCGCGTCCTCCCGGCGATGATCGAGCGCAGGCGCGGCGCGATCCTCAACGTCGCCTCGACCGCCGCCTTCCAGGCCGGGCCCTATGCCGCGGTCTATTACGCCAGCAAAGCCTATGTCCTGTCGCTGAGCGAAGCGCTCCACCACGAAGCCAGGGGCACGGGCGTCAGGGTCAGCGCGCTCTGCCCCGGCCCGACCGCGACGGAGTTCTTCGAAGTGGCCGGCGCGCCGGATTCGAACCTCGCCAAGGTCGCGGTGCGGCCCGAAGGCGTCGTCGCGGCCGGCCTCCGGGGCCTCGGCCGCAACGACCCGATCGTCATCCCCGGCATCGCCAACAAGGTCGGCGCCTTCGGCACGCGCCTGATGCCGCGCTCGGCGCTTCGAAAGATCGTCGCGTCGCTGAAAAGCTAGTCGGCGGGGCTAAGCGACCGTCGAAAAAGGAACTGGGCGGCGGCGATCGGCATCGGCTTCTGGAGGAAATAGCCCTGGCCGGACCCGACGCCGAGCCGCTCTAGGGTCGCGAGCTCCGCGCCCGTCTCGACCCCTTCGGCGACGATGCGGCTGCCGATCTCGCGACCGAAAGCGACGAGCGCCGTGGCGAGCGCCGCTCGCGCCGGGTCTCCGTCGATCCCGCGCGTCAGGCTCATGTCGAGCTTGATCAGATCCGGAGCGATATCGACGATGTGGCGAAGGCCGGAGTAGCCGGCACCCGCATCGTCGATCGCTACCGCGCAATGGCGGCGGAGGGGCCCGAGCGCCCGCTTGAGATCGACATAGTCCCGCACCACCGCGTGCTCCGTGATCTCGAGCACCAGCCGCCCCGAGGGCACGGATTCGACAAGGCGGGCGAGCTCAGCGCTGAGGATCGTCTTGGGCGAAACGTTGACGCCTAGACGCACGTCCGCGGGGATGTAGGGCAGGCCGCGCAGCGCGGCGCGCACGGCAGCAAGCTCGAGTTGGACGCCGAGGCCGACGCCGTCGGCTTCGCTGAACCAAGCGTCGGGCGGCCGCGAGGCCGCGTCGGGGAACCGGGCAAGCGCCTCGACTCCGACGACGCGCCGGTCGGAAAGCCGGTAGACCGGCTGATAAAGAATCGTGAGGTTGTCGCGCTCTACGACCTCGGCGACCCGGCCTTCGATTTCCCGCCGCGCGACATCGCCGTCCAGCTCGGACTGTATGTGCGCGGCCGCCAGCTCAGCGAACGCTCGGAGCGCGTCGAGGTCGCGCCGATTGAGCGACGGGTCCGGCGAGAATCCGAAACAGCAGAACGTGCCATAGACGCTGCCGTCCCTGAGCCGGATCGGCACGCTGATGTGGGACCCGACTGGGAGCTCGGCGGTGCAGGCGAGCCCCGCAACCTCCGCCACCTGCGAGGTGTCGGGGATGAGGTAGGGAATGCGGCCGTCGATGATGCGCTGGCAATAGCCGTCCTCGGCCGGGAAAGCCTGGCCTACCGCTACCGGCGCCCCGGGAACGCTGTCCAGATTGCGGATGACGACCTCGCCGTCCGCGATCCGCGACACGAAGGCGATGTCGACGCCCAGATGAGATCGAATTGCCTTCAATATGCGGTCCACGCCGACTGCTGCGGACGCCTCGTCGCTTTCCGCAGCGGCGGTGAAGGGCAGGACTTTGGCCAGCTGCACCGTCTTCCTCCAGGGGAGTGGGGACCGGCTGTTTGGAGGCCAAGCCGCTAAGAAATGGTGAAGTTCCGGCGCTAGAGCGTGCGCGGCAGCGACGAGCCGTCAGCTCAGGCTGCCGGAAACCCGTCCGGGCTCGTCGCGACCTCCTCGAACAACCAGTCGTGGAAGATTCGCACCGGCCGTCGCTTCATCGCCGAGCGTCGGCAGGCGAACCAGTAGCTGTAGGGGCTCTCCACCTTCTGGTCGAAGAGCTTCACCAGCCGCTCGTCGTGCGAGCCTTCGAGGTGGCTTTCCAGCATCAGCGCCACACCCAGCCCCTGCGCCGCCGCGTCGAGGATCAGCTGGCCCGAATCGAAAGTGTCGATC
>DATAIU010000131.1:0-5068 GCA_036262495.1 Allosphingosinicella sp. | reverse complement strand
CTCCCGAGAGCGTCGCCCGAGCCTCCGCGCTGCGCTCGCGGATGCGCGCTTTGGTCGATGCGATCGAGGCCGGGGCGTTCGGCGACATCCAGCACGTCCTCCACATCGGCATCGGCGGCTCGGCGCTCGGGCCCGAACTCCTGATCGACGCGCTCGGCCGCGACTCGACCCGCTACGACGCCGCGATCGTCTCGAACGTCGACGGCGCCGCGCTCGAGGAAGCGGTGGCCGCCTTCGATCGCGAAGCGACGCTGCTCGTCGTCGCATCGAAGACTTTCACCACGCTCGAGACGATGCTGAACGCGCGCTCCGCCCTCGCCTGGATGGCGCAAGGCGGAGTCGCCGACCCGTTCGGGCGCACCGTCGCCGTCACCGCCGCGCCCGAAAAGGCCGTCGAGTTCGGCATCGACGAGACTCGCATCCTCCCCTTCGCGGAGAGCGTCGGCGGCCGCTACTCGCTGTGGTCGTCGATCGGCTTTCCCGCCGCCCTGACGCTCGGCTGGGAAGCGTTCGAGCAATTGCTCGAGGGCGCCGCCGCGATGGACCGCCATTTCCGCCTCGCCCCGCCGCGGACCAACGCGCCGATGCTCGCGGCCTTCGCCGATCTCTATTACTCCGTCGCCCGCGGCGCCGAGACGCGCGCCGTCTTCGCCTATGACGAGCGCCTGCGCCTGCTGCCGCTCTACCTCCAGCAGCTCGAGATGGAATCGAACGGCAAGTCGGTGACGCTGGACGGCTCGCCCGTCGGCCGGCCGACCGCGCCGGTCACTTGGGGCGGGGTCGGCACCGACGCCCAGCACGCCGTCTTCCAGCTCCTCCATCAGGGCACCCGCCTCGTCCCGGTCGAGTTCGTCGCCGCGGTCGAGCCCGGCCACACGCTCGACGAGGAGCATCACCGCCAGCTCCTCGTCAATTGCTTCGCCCAGGGCGCGGCCCTGATGGCGGGAAAGGCCTCCGACGATCCGCACCGTTCCTATCCGGGCGACCGACCCTCGACGACGATCCTCCTCGACCACCTCGATCCCGGGGCGCTCGGGGCGCTGCTCGCTTTCTACGAGCACCGCACGTTCACGAACGCGACTTTGCTCGGCATCAATCCGTTCGACCAGTTCGGGGTGGAGCTCGGCAAGGCGACGGCGAATGCGATCGCGGCGGGCGAGGCGCTCGGCTTCGACGCGTCGACGGCCGCCCTGATCGCCCGCGCTTTCGGAGAAAAATGATGGCGACCTTGCGCAACGCCGTCATTGCGAGGAGCGCAGCGACGAAGCAATCCAGCACGCTTGGCCGGCCCCTGGATTGCTTCGCTTCGCTCGCAATGACGGGGTAAGGGAATGGCAGACAAGTTCGACTACGATCTCTTCGTCATCGGCGCGGGGTCGGGCGGCGTTCGGGCGGCGCGCGTCTCGGCGGCGCACGGCGCCCGAGTCGCCATCGCCGAGGAGCACAAGGTCGGCGGCACCTGCGTCATCCGCGGCTGCGTCCCGAAGAAGCTGCTCGTCTACGGCTCCCACTTCGCCGAGGACCTCCAGGACGCCCGCCGCTTCGGCTGGGAGGTCCCGGCCTGCAATTTCCATTGGCCGACCCTGCGCGACAACGTCCTCGCCGAGGTCACCCGGCTCGAGGGCGCCTATACCGAGACCCTCACCAACCATGAGGTCGAGATCGTCAAGGAACGCGCCCTCCTCACCGGTCCCAACCAAGTGCGCCTCGCCGGCGGCCGGACGGTCAGCGCGAGGCTCATCCTGATCGCGACCGGCGCCCGCCCCGTGGTCCCCGATTTTCCCGGAAGCGACCTCGGCATCACCTCGAACGAGGCCTTCCACCTTCCCGATCTGCCGAAGCGCATCGTCATCGCCGGAGCGGGCTACATCGCCAACGAGTTCGCCGGCATTTTCCACAATCTCGGCAGCCACGTCACTCTGGTGAACCGCTCCGACGTCATCCTGCGCGGCTATGACGAGACGATCCGCGACCGGCTGCTCACCATCTCGATGATGAAGGGGATCGATTTCCGCTTCCACGTCAGCTTCGAGCGGATCGAGAAGCGCGAGGACGGCAGCCTCCTCGTCGCGATGGCCGGATGCGATCCGATCGAGGCGGACGCCGTCATGTTCGCGATCGGCCGCAGGCCCAACACCGAAGGGCTGGGCCTGGAGAGCGCAGGCGTCGAGATCGACGACAAGGGCGCCGTCGTCGTCGATCTGGACAACAAGTCGACCTGCGACAGCGTCTACGCCGTCGGCGACGTCACCAACCGCGTCCAGCTGACGCCGGTCGCGATCCGCGAGGGCCAGGCCTTCGCCGACACCCTGTTCGGCGACAAGCCGACCCGTGTCGACTATGAGAACATCCCCTCCGCCGTCTTCAGCCACCCGCCGCTCGCCGGGGTCGGCATGACCGAGGGCGAGGCCCGCAACAAGCTCGGAACGGTCAAGACCTTCACCTCCGATTTCCGGGCGATGAAGAACGTGCTCGCCGGCCGCAACGAGCGCTCGCTCTACAAGCTCGTCGTCAATTCGGAGACCGACGAGGTCGTCGGAATCCACATGATCGGGCCCGACGCCCCCGAAATCCTCCAGGCCGCCGCGATCGCCGTGAAGGCAAAGCTCAAGAAGGAGGATTTCGACGCGGTCGTGGCGCTGCATCCGACGATGGCCGAAGAGCTGGTGCTGATGAAGTGAGGTTCTGGGATCCTGAACCCGAGCCGTCATTGCGAGGAGCGTAGCGACGAAGCAATCCATCGTGCGGATGCGCCGCACTGGATTGCTTCGCTACGCTCGCAATGACGGGAGCGCGCCGCTATCACCCTGCCATGACCGACCCCGCCTACCTCTCCGGCTTCGGCAACCATTTCGCGACGGAAGCGGTGCCGGGTGCGCTGCCCGAGGGCCGCAACTCGCCGCAGCGTCCGGCCTTCGGCCTGTATGCGGAGCAGTTGTCAGGCACGGCTTTCACCGTGCCCAGGAACGAGAACCGGCGCTCCTGGCTGTACCGGATGCGCCCCTCTGCCGAGCACCCACCCTACCATCCCTACGAAGGCGCTGCGGCCTTCAGCGCGGCCGACCTGCACGATCCCCTGCCCCCCAACCGCCTCCGCTGGGACCCGCTGCCGATCGAGGGCGAAGGCGTCGACCTGATCGAAGGCATGGCGACGATGATGGCCAACGGCGGCCCCGAAGGCCTCTCCGGCTGCGCCGTCCACGTCTACCGCGCCGCCGCCGACATGGACCGCCGATTCTTCTTCAACGCCGATGGCGAGATGCTTTTCATCCCGGAGCAGGGGCGCCTCGAGCTGCTGACCGAGATGGGCCGCCTCCTCGTCGCCCCGGGCGAGATCGCCCTCGTCCCGCGCGGAATCCGCTTCCGCACTTTGCTCCCGGACGGCAGCGCGCGCGGCTATGCCGCCGAGAATCACGGCGCCCTCTTCCGCCTGCCCGAGCTCGGTCCGATCGGCTCCAACGGCCTCGCCAATCCGCGCGATTTCCTGACGCCGGTCGCCGCCTACGAGGACGAGGAAGGCGACGTGGAGCTGGTCCAGAAATATCTCGGGAGGCTGTGGACGACGACGCTCGACCACAGCCCGCTCGACGTCGTCGCGTGGCACGGCAATCTCGCCCCCTTCAAATATGATCTCGCCCGCTTCAACGCGATCGGGACGGTCAGCTTCGACCATCCGGACCCCTCCATCTTCACCGTCCTCACCAGCCCCTCCGAAACCCCCGGCCGGGCCAATGCCGATTTCGTGATCTTCCCCCCGCGCTGGATGGTCGCCGAGGACACGTTCCGGCCACCCTGGTTCCACCGCAATTTGATGAGCGAGTGCATGGGGCTGATCAAAGGCGCGTACGACGCCAAGGCCGAAGGCTTCGCCCCGGGTGGCCTCTCCCTCCACAACCTCATGTCGGGCCACGGCCCCGACGTGGCGAGCTGGCAGGCGGCCTCCGAGGCGGAGCTGAAGCCCCACAGGATCGACGACACTTTGGCCTTCATGGTCGAAAGCTGCCGGCCTTTCCGCCCGACCCGCTTCGCGATGGAGAGCCCCGCCCTCCAGAAGGATTACGATTTGGCCTGGGGCGGCTTCCCGAAGGCGCGGCCAGGGGAGTGAGGCGCGCGCTCCTCTTCACTGGCCTCGCCGCCATGGTCCTTGCCTCGATGCATGCGGCGTCGGCGCGAAGCCCAGCCAAATCGCGGGCCGAAGCGGCGCGCGCGACCGCGACAGTGAAGATTGACGGGGAGCGTTACGGTCCGCGCCAGAGGTTCAAGAGCGTCCAGGCCGGCGCGTTTGAGCTTTCCTCGTTCGGTGGCTGCTGGTTCACCAACAGCCTCGAATTCTACCGACAGTTCGAAGCGCTCGGCCTGCCGAAGCCGGCGCCGACCAACGACATCGTCGAATATGAGCTCGAGTTCATCGGCCGGCAGACTCTCGGCAAGCGCGGCGAGTTCGGCGGTTACGGTCATCTCAGCATGTGGTCGTGTCAGATCCGCGCCGAGACCCTGATCTCGGCGCGGCTCCTCCCGCCGAAATTTCCGGCCGCGCCCCCGGCTAAATAATGTCCCGGCGACACGACCCCGACGTCCTGATCATCGGGGCCGGCCATAACGGGCTGGTCTGCGCTTATTATCTCGCCGCGAGGGGCCTCAGGGTGACGATGCTGGAGCGACGCTCCGTCGTCGGCGGCGCGGCCGTGACGGAGGAATTCCACCCCGGCTTCCGCAACTCGACGGCGTCGTACACGGTGAGCCTGCTCAATCCGAAAGTGATCCGCGACATGCGGCTCTACGAGCACGGCCTCAAGGTCGTGCTCCGCAAGGTCGACAATTTCCTGCCTACGCTCTGCCCCGACCATCTCCTCTCGGGACGCGGCGGGCTGACGCGGCGCGAGATCGCCCGACATTCCCTGTCGGACGCAGAGGGCTACGACGCCTATTCGCAGGCGCTCGGCTCGGTGGTCGGGATCCTGCGCGACTGGATCCTGCGCGCGCCGCCCAATGCCGGCGGTGGCCTCGCCGACGTGCTGGCGGCGCTCAAGCTCGGCAATTCCCTGCGCGGGATGACGCTCGAGGAGCA
>DATAIU010000130.1:0-3128 GCA_036262495.1 Allosphingosinicella sp. | reverse complement strand
CGCGGGCTATTACGTCCGGAACATCCCGATCCAGGCGACCCTGGTGGTGCCACGCGGCTGGCAGGTGGCGACGGCGCTTCGGCCGACTGCAGGCGCGGGGACCTCGACCATCACCTACGGCACCCAGCCGTACGACGTGTTGGTCGATTCGCCCGCTTTGGCCGGCGTCTATTTCAAGAAGTGGGAGCTTAGCCCCGACGTCACGCTGAACGTCGCGTCCGACAATCCAGCCGAGCTCGCGGCCTCGGATCAGGTGATCGGACTGCACAGGAAGCTGGTCGAGCAGGCGCTGAAGACCTTCGGCGCCCAGCATTACGACCATTATGATTTCCTTCTGTCGATCTCGAATAATCTCGGCGGGATCGGGCTCGAGCATCACCGCAGCTCCGAGAACGGGGTGAAGACGGGCTATTTCACCGACTGGACCGCGGCCCAGCGCGACCGCAATCTCCTGCCCCACGAATATACCCACAGCTGGAACGGCAAGTATCGCCGCGGCGCCGACCTCTGGACGCCCGACTATCGCACGCCGATGGAGAACAGCCTGCTCTGGGTCTATGAGGGACAGACGCAATTCTGGGGCTACGTGCTCGACGCGCGTTCGGGAATGCTCTCGAAGCAGGAAACGCTCGACGCGATCGCGGCGACCGCGGCGACCTACGACCAGGCGACGCCGGGACGCAGCTGGCGGCCGCTCATCGACACCACCAACGACCCGATCATCGCCCAGCGCGCGCCCCAGCCCTGGCGCGGCTGGCAGAGGTCCGAGGATTATTACAGCGAAGGCATGCTGATCTGGCTCGACGTCGACCGGATCATCCGAACCCAGTCGGGCGGACGTCGCTCGATCGACGATTTCGCCAAAGCCTTTTTCGGCGTGCGCGACCGCGACTGGGGCGAGCTCACCTATACGTTCGAAGACGTGGTCGCGACGCTGAACCGGGTCCAGCCCTATGACTGGAACGGCTATCTGACGCGGCGGCTTGGCATCACCAGCGAGCGGGCCCCGCTCGAGGGGATCAACGAGGGGGGCTACAGGCTCGTCTTCACCGACACGCCGACCGACTGGTTCAAGGCCGGCGAGAAGAAGTCCAAGACGGTCGACCTCACTTATTCGGGCGGGTTCAGCGCGATGGCCGCCGACGGCAAGGTGACGAGCGTGATCTGGGACGGTCCCGCGTTCAATGCCGGGCTCTCGGTCGGTTCCAGGATATTGGCCGTGAACGGCCGGACGTTCGAGCCCGACGGGCTGAAGGGGGCGATCCGCGCGGCGGCCGGGTCGAAGGAGCCGGTCCGCCTCCTCGTCCAGTCCGGCGACCTGTTCCGGACCCTCGACCTCGACTGGCACGAAGGCCTGCGCTACCCGCGCCTTCAGCCGACGGCGGGCGGCAAGGGCACGCTCGACGCCCTGCTCGCGCCGCTGCCCTGATTCTCCCGGAAGGATTGCCGATGCGCCTCGTCCCGCTGACCCTCGCCGCCGCTCTCCTTTCCTCGAGCGTCCTGGCCGCCGAAAAGGCGCCGCCCTTCACCTCGTCCGCCTCGGCCCAGGCGAACACCAAGGCGGCGCTGAAGCGGATCAAGGCGCTCAACCCGAAGGTGAACGCCGTGATCGCGGTGGACCCGACGGCGATGGACCAGGCGCGGGCGCTCGACCGGTCGGCCAAGCGCGGCCCGCTGTTCGGAATGCCGATCCTGATCAAGGACAATATCGAGAGCGTCGGGCCGCTGCCGACGACGGCGGGAAGCCTTGCGCTGGCGGACAACGTCACGAACCGCGACGCGCCGCTCGTCGCACGGCTCCGGGCCGCCGGAGCGGTCATTGTCGGCAAGACCAACCTTTCCGAATGGGCGAACATCCGCGACAACGATTCGATATCGGGCTGGAGCGCGGTCGGGGGCCAGACGCGCAACCCGCACGCGCTCAATCGCAACGGCTGCGGCTCGAGCACGGGGAGCGGCTCGGCGGTGGCGGCGGGGATGGTCCCCGCCGCGATCGGCACCGAGACCGACGGCTCGATCACCTGCCCCTCGTCGATCAACGGCATCGTCGGGTTCAAGCCCACGGTCGGCCTGGTCAGCCGGACCTATGTCGTTCCGATCAGCCACAGCCAGGACACGCCGGGGCCGATGACGCGCACGGTGCGAGATGCCGCGCTCGTCCTTACCGCCCTCGCCGGCTCCGATCCCGCCGATCCCGCGACGAAGGAGGCCGACGCCCACCGGGCGGACTTCGCGGCCGGCCTTTCCGCCGACTCCCTCCGCGGCAAGAAGATCGGCGTGATGCGCTTCGCCAGCGGCTTCGGCACCGACGCCCTGTTCGAGGGCGCGCTCGCGACGCTGAAGGCGCGGGGCGCGATTTTGGTCGAGATCAAGGAGTTCAAGGGCCGCGGCGAGATCGGCCAGAACGAGCACAAGGTTCTGCTCACCGAGCTCAAGGCGGATCTCAACGCCTATCTGGCAAGCACACCGCCCGCGGTGCGGACACGGACGCTCGCCGACGTCATCGCCTTCAACAACGCCAATGCGGCGACCGAGCTCACCCTCTTCGGCCAGGACACGTTCGAGGAAGCCGAGAAGATGAAGGGCCTCGACGACCCCGATTACAGGAAGGCGCGCGAGACGAGCCTCCGGCTTGCCGGTGCGGAAGGGATCGACCGGCTGCTGCGCGAGAACGACGTCGTCGCGCTCGTCGGCCCGACCATGCCGCCCGCCTGGCCGATCGACGCCGTCAACGGCGACCAGATTTCCGGCGGCGGCGCGGGAGGTCTCGCGGCCGTGGCGGGCTACCCGCATCTCACCGTGCCGATGGGCGCGGTGAAGGGCCTGCCCGTCGGCCTCAGCTTCATCGGGCCGAAATGGGCTGACGGCATGATCCTCTCGCTCGGCTACGCCTATGAGCAGGCCTCGCGGAGACGCGTCGAGCCGCGCTTCCTCCCCTCGATAGAGGAAAGCCCCGAGATCGCGCCCCATTTGAAGCCCGCGCGGCGCTAGAGTCGATCCTGACTTCTCTGAATCGGGAGGGGATTCCCAAGCGGACTGAGGTGTGATTCAAGCTGCTTGCTGGGGATGGAGGCCAGCAGCGATGGTCAGGCCTTATTCGAACGATTTGCGGGATCGGGTGGCGCGGT
>DATAIU010000129.1:0-46925 GCA_036262495.1 Allosphingosinicella sp. | reverse complement strand
CTGATGGCGACGCGGCGGGGGGACCATTTCTATGTCGTCGTCAACGGCGCCACCAAGCATGGCGACATCGCCCATATGCGGGAGCGGCTGCCGGGGAGCGTCCGCCTCGAGCATATGGAGCAGCAGGCGCTGCTCGCCTTGCAGGGTCCCAAGGCCGTCGAGGCGCTCTCGCGGCTCGTTGCCGGCGTCGAGCAGCTCGGCTTCATGACCGGCGCGGCGTTCGAGATAGGGGGAGCTCCGGCCTGGATCAGCCGCTCGGGCTATACCGGCGAGGACGGCTTCGAGATCTCGATCCCCGGCGATCGCGCCGCCGACGTCGCGGACCTGCTCGCCGCTCAGTCGGAGGTGAAGCCGATCGGCCTCGGCGCCCGCGACTCGCTTCGGCTCGAGGCCGGGCTCCCTCTCTACGGCCACGACCTCGACGAGGAGACGACGCCTGTCGAGGCCGATCTCGCCTTCGCCGTCTCGAAGCGGCGCCGCTCCGAAGGCGGCTTCGCCGGGACGGAGCGCATTCTTCGCGAGCTCGAGCAGGGGCCGATCCGCCGCCGCGTCGGCCTGGCCGTCGAGGGCCGCCAGCCGGTCCGGGAGGGCGCCGCGGTGGTCGACGAGGACGGCGACGAGGTCGGCAAGGTCACGAGCGGGGGCTTCTCGCCGATGCTGGAAGCGCCGATCGCGATGGCCTATGTCCCCGCGGCCTCGGCGCAGCCCGGCAGCGCAATCCGCCTCGCCCAGCGCGGCAAGATCTTCCAGGCGAAGGTCGTGCCGGTGCCGTTCGTCCCCCACCGCTATCACCGCAAGGGAGCCGCCTGATGACCGCCTATTACACCGAGGAGCACGAGTGGATCCGCGTCGAGGGCGACAGCGCCACGGTCGGCATTACCGACTTTGCGCAGGGCCAGCTCGGGGACATCGTTTTCGTCGAGCTTCCGGAGTCGGGCCGGCAGGTCAGCAAGGGCGGCGAGGCGGCCGTCGTCGAATCGGTCAAGGCGGCCTCGGACGTCTACGCTCCGGTCAGCGGCGAGGTGACGGAGGCCAACCAGGCGCTGGTCGACGACCCCTCGCTCGGCAATACCGATCCCGAAGGCGAGGGCTGGTTCTTCCGGCTCCGCCTCTCCGACACGTCCGAGCTCGAGGGGCTGATGGACGCCGACGCCTATAAGAGCTTCTGCGACAGCCAGTGAGCCTCAATCCCTCCTCCCAATGGTCGCCCGCCGATTATGCCAGCAACGCGGCGTTCGTCCCGGCGCTCGGCGCGGCGGCGCTCGAGCTGCTCAACCCTCAGCCGGGCGAGCTGATCGTCGACCTCGGCTGCGGCGACGGCCTCCTTACCCGGCAGATCATCGCCAGCGGCGCTCGCGTCATCGGGCTCGACGCCTCGCCCGAGATGGTCGAGGCGGCGCGCGGGCGCGGCGTCGACGCCTTCGTCGCGGACGCGCAGGCGCTCGACCTCGCAGGCCAGGCGCACCGCTTCGGCCAGTTCGACGCTGCCTTCTCCAACGCCGCCTTGCACTGGATGCTCGATCCGGACGCGGTAGCCTCCGGGGTCTTCTCGATCTTGCGGCCGGGCGGGCGCTTCGTGGGCGAGATGGGCGGACAGGGGAATATCGCGACGCTCCGCGCAGGTCTTCGCGAGGAGCCGACCGAGCGCGGCTACGCGGTGCCCGCCGAAGACCCGCAATGGTATCCTTCCTGCGAAGAGTTCGTCCGCCTCTACGCCTGCGCCGGCTTCGAGCAGATCCAGGGCCAGCTCATTCCGCGGCCGACGCCGCTTTCGGCCGGCGTCGCCGCCTGGGTTATAACCTTCCGGGCGGGCTGGCTCGAGGTCGCCGGCGTGCCCGAGGACGCGCGGGATGAGGTCGCCGCCGGCGTCGAGGCTCGCCTCCGGCCGCTCCTCCAGCAGTCCGACGGCAGCTGGCGCGCCGACTACGTGCGCCTCCGCTTCACGATGAGAAAGCCCGACTGATGCGTTATCTCCCACTCGCCGAGGCCGACCGGGCCGAGATGCTGCGCGCCGTCGGCGCCGCTTCCGTCGAGGAATTGTTCGTGGACGTACCCGGGGCCGCGCGCCTCTCGGCCAAGATCGCCGGGCTTCCCGACCATGCCAGCGAGATGGCGGTCGAGCGCGAGCTCACCGCAATGTCGCGAAAGAATTTGCCGGCGAGCGTCGCGCCCTTCTTCCTCGGATGCGGCGCCTACAAGCATCACATCCCGGCCTCGGTCGACCATCTGATCCAGCGCGGCGAATTCCTGACCAGCTATACGCCCTACCAGCCGGAGATCGCTCAGGGGACGTTGCAGGCCCTCTTCGAATTCCAGACCCAGGTCGCGCGCCTCTATGGCTGCGACGTCGCCAACGCGTCGATGTACGACGGCTCGACCGCGTGCTGGGAAGCGATCGGCATGGCGCGTCGCATCACCCGCCGCGGCAAGGCGATCCTTTCGGCCGGCCTTCACCCCCATTACGTCTCAGTCGCGCGGACGATGGCGCGCTTCACCGGCGATCAGCTGGTCATAAGCCTGCCGGACCTGACATCCGAGCCGGACACGGCCTCGCTTCTCGATCGGGTCGACAGCGAGACGAGCTGCGTCGTCGTTCAATATCCCGACATATTGGGCCGGATCGGCGACCTTTCCGAGCTGGCCGAGCGCTGCCATTCGGCCGGCGCGCTGCTCATCGCGGTCGTCACCGAGCCGGTCGCGCTCGGCGCGATCCGCTCGCCGGGCGAGATGGGCGCGGACATCGTCGTCGGCGAGGGCCAGTCGATCGGCGTCGGCCTCAATTTCGGCGGGCCCTATGTCGGTCTGTTCGCGACGCGCGACAAATATGTTCGTCAGATGCCGGGCCGTCTCGCCGGCGAGACGGTCGACGCGGAAGGGAAGCGCGGCTTCGTCCTGACTTTGTCGACGCGCGAGCAGCATATCCGCCGCGAGAAGGCGACGTCGAACATCTGCACCAACTCCGGCCTCTGCGCGCTGGCCTTCTCGATCCACATGACGCTGCTCGGGGAGAGGGGCATGCGCCTCCTCGCCCAGGCCAACCATCGCAGGGCCGTCGAGGCGGCCGAGGCCCTGACGCGGTTGCCGGGCGTCGAGCTGGTCAACGAGAGCTTCTTCAACGAATTCACCCTCCGCCTGCCCAGGGAAGCGCGGCCCGTCGTCCGGGCGATGGCCGAGAAGGACGTCCTCGGCGGCGTCTCGCTCGGGCGTCTCTATCCGGGGGAGGCAAGCCTGGCGAACGGGCTGGTCGTCGCCGTCACCGAGATCGTAACAGAGGATGATATCGCGGCCCTGGGCTCGGCTCTCGAGGAGGCGCTGGCATGAGCATGAACCGCGAGGGGCGGCCGACCCGGCCCGAAGGTAGCGCCGCCGCCGAGACCGGCACCTGGACCGGCAACCGCGCCCTGATGCTGGAGGAGCCTTTGCTGTTCGAGATCGGCGACGCGGAAACGACGGGCGTCGATTTCGAAGATTACGGTTCCCCGGCGAAGGCCGGGGCCCAGCCTGCCGCCGACTCTGGGCCCCGGCCTTCGCCGGGGAGCAGGTTGGGCGGCATGGCGCGCAACCGCCCGATCGGCCTCGCCGGCCTCTCGGAGCCGCAGGCCGTGCGCCATTATACCCGCCTCAGCCGGCAGAATTACGCGATCGACCTCGGCCTCTTCCCGCTCGGCTCGTGCACGATGAAGCACAACCCGCGGCTCTGTGAGAAGATGGCCCGCCTTCCCGGCTTTGCCGACATCCACCCGCTCCAGCCGATCGACACGGTCCAAGGCGCGCTGGAGCTGATCGCCGAGCTCGCGGGCTGGCTCGTGAAGCTCACGGGGATGCACAGCGTAGCGATGAGCCCGAAAGCGGGCGCGCATGGCGAGCTCTGCGGGCTGCTGGCGATTCGGGCCGCGCTCGAGGCGCGCGGCGACGCGCGTGAGGTCATCCTGGTGCCGGAGAGCGCCCACGGCACCAATCCGGCGACCGCCGCCTTCGTCGGCTACCGGGTCGAGAGCATTCCCGCCGACCCGCGCGGCCGGGTCGATTTCGAGGCGCTGAAGTCGCGGCTCGGGCCGGACGTCGCCGCCGTGATGATCACGAACCCGAATACCTGTGGGCTGTTCGAGCCTGACATGACGGCGATTTCCGAGGCGGTCCACGCCGCCGGCGGCCTGGTCTATTGCGACGGCGCCAATTTCAACGCCATCGTCGGCCGAGTCCGCCCCGGCGACCTCGGCATCGACGCGATGCATATCAACCTCCACAAGACCTTCTCCACGCCCCACGGCGGCGGCGGGCCGGGCTCCGGGCCGGTGGTCTTCTCGGAGGCGCTGACGCCCTTCGCCCCGCTACCCTTCGTCGAGAAGCAGGGCGATCAATATGTATTGGTCGAGGAGGAAACCGCCGGGGAGCATCACGGCCAGAGCTTCGGCCGGATGGTGGCGTTCCACGGCCAGATGGGCATGTTCAGCCGCGCTCTGGCCTACATCCTCAGCCACGGCGCCGACGGCCTGCGCCAGGTGTCGGGAGACGCGGTTCTCAACGCCAATTACGTGTTGCGGCAGCTCCAGGACGTCCTCGACGCGCCGTTCGGCGACAGCGGCCCGTGCATGCACGAGGCCCTGTTCAGCGACAAAGGCTTCGCCGGCGGCCTCACCACCCTCGATCTCGCCAAGGGCCTGATCGACGAGGGCTACCACCCGATGACGATGTATTTCCCGTTGGTCGTCCACGGCGCGATGCTGGTCGAGCCCACCGAGACGGAATCGAAGGCCGCGCTCGACGAGTTCGTCGGCGCCCTGCGCTCCGTCGCCGAGCGGGCGAAGGCGGGAGACCAGAGCCTGAAGGACGCCCCCGTCCACGCGCCCCGGCGGCGCCTCGACGAGACCATGGCCGCGCGTAAGCCGGTGCTGGTGTGGAAGGATGCCGACGAGGCGCAGGCCGCGGAGTGAAACAGCAGGCTCCCGCGGCGTTGCGCAATCGGGACCCGATCGCTCTCGTGCTCGGCGACGCGTTGCCAAAACAGGGGCTTGTTCTCGAAATCGCCAGCGGAACGGGGGAGCATGCGCGCTGGTTTGCTGAGCGGTTTCCAGTGCTTTTGTGGCAGCCGAGCGATCCGGACCCGGTGGCGCGCGCCTCGATCGAGGCTTGGCGTCAGGAGGCGGGGCTGCGAAATCTGCTCGCGCCGCTCGCGCTCGATGCATCGGCGCCGCAATGGCCTGTCGAACGCGCGGACGCCATCTTGTGCATCAACATGGTGCACATCAGTCCTTGGAAGGCGACCCTGGGGCTCATGCGCGGTGCCGGACGTATCCTGCCGCCAGGAAGCCTCCTGATCCTCTACGGCCCCTACCGCCGCCTGGGGACGCCCATAGCGCCGAGCAACGAGGCGTTCGACGCTTCGCTGAAGGCGCGTAATCTGGAATGGGGCCTGCGCAGCGTCGAGGACGTCGCGGACGAGGCCGCGCGTAACGGCCTCGATCTCGAGCGTGTCATCGAAATGCCCGCGAACAACCTGACGATCGTTTTTCGGCGCGGGGACTGATCCCTATTTCGGGTTGAACCTCGGCAGGTTCGCCTGCTCGGGCTTGTCGCTGTCGCGGACGCGGGTAACTCCGTCGCCGTCGCCGACCTGCTCGTCGGTCTCGTCGCGGCTGCCGATGTCGCGCTGGAGGTCGCCGCCGGACGACCCGCCGAAGGCCGGGCCTTCCTCGGCCGTTTCGAGCAGGTCCTTGTCGTCATTGCGGCGGGCGGTCTCGGCGCGATCCGCGCCGCGGTCGTTGCGGTCGGTCATCTCTGGCTCTCGTTGTCGGCCGATGAATGCGGCGAGGCAGGAGAGGGTTCCCGTTCGATGAACCGGACGAGGAGGAGCACCCAGAAGGCGCCGAACGCCCAGCCGCCGATCACGTCGCTCGGCCAGTGGACCTGCAGGATCAGCCGGCAGACGCCGGTGATGGCGGCGATAGCGAGCGCGGCCGAGACCGCAGCCCCCCGGTAGCGCCGCGGCGCGACGAGCAGGGCGAGGGCGAGCCAGAGCGTCATCGAATTGGCGGAATGGCCGCTTGGGAAGGCCATGTTGTGCACAGCGACCATGCGGCCGGTCGGATCGGGACGGGCGCGGTCGAGCTCCCATTTGAGCAGCTCGACTATCGCTTTCTCGGACAGGATGATGAAGAGGAGGAGCGCTGCGAGCGACAGGCGCCTCCTGTAGGCGAGGACCGCGGCCGCCAACGCCCCCGCCACGATCGCCGTCCACCAGTCGCCGAGATGGGTGAGCAGGCGAGCGGCTGGAATGAGATCCGGGCTGCGGAAGACCATCAGGACGCGCGGGTCGGCGCCGTCGCCCGGCCCGCCGAGCAGAAGCGCGGCAATAAAGATCGCGGCCAAGACGGTGAGCGCGAGCGGGAAACGGAAGGCTTTCACCGCGCGCCCGTGCGCCCGGCGGCGGCGCGTGTCCAGCGCGCTCTGCGCCGACTCGGCGGCGGCGTTGATTCATGTTAAGACCCGAGTCGCTGGGGGAGCGGAATGGAATCGAACGAGCGTTATTATGCGCGCCGAGCGGTCGAGGAGCTGCGCGCCGCCGCGCGCGCCGTGACGCCCGAGGCTCGGGCCCGCCGTCGCGCCCTGGCCGAAAGCTTCCTGCGGAAGTCCGAGCAATGCGCCGCCGAGCCCGGCTTCGCACGGGATCTCGTCGCATCGTGAATTCTTGAGGGAGGTGGTGAGCCCTGCTGGGTTCGAACCAGCGACCTACTGATTAAAAGTCAGTTGCTCTACCGACTGAGCTAAGGGCCCAACGCGGCCACCGACTAGGAGCGGGCGGCTCGGCGGTCAACCGCGGGGGCCCCGCCGGCGCTGACGGTGAAGGAGCTGTCGTACGCTGGCGCGGCTCAGCGGATCGCGCCAGTCAGGGACGAGCTCCGCGAGCGGGTCGAGCACGAAGGCCCGGCTCCGGAACTCGGGATGGGGGATGACGAGCCCGCCCTCGGCGAAGGTGCCCTCCGACCAGAGGATGATATCGAGATCTATCGCGCGGGGCCCCCAGCGCCGCCCTCCGCGCCGCCCGAATGCGCGCTCTATCTCCTTGAGGCTTGCGAGGAGGGCCGGGGGGTCCAGATCGCCTTCGACGAGCGCGACCGCGTTCGCGAAGCTGCGTCCGGCCGGCCCGAGCGCCGGCGTCGCGCGTATCCTCGACAAGCGCGAAGCTTCCATCGCCGCAGCGGCCGCGCGCACCGTCTCGGCCGGGGAGCCGTGGCGGCTGCGGCGATTGGAGCCCAGAGCGATCGCATAGCTTGTCAGCGCCATCCAGGGCGCCCTAGACGCTTCGCGTGCCGCTAGCCATCGACAGCTCGCCCGTCCCCACGGCCGAGGCCCCTCGCGACTGCCCGCTCTGCCCGCGCCTCGTCGGCTTCCGGGAAGCCCTGCGCGAAGAGCATCCCGATTGGTGGAACGCGCCCGTCCCGCATTTCGGCGATCCCGGGGCGTGGCTTGCGATCTGCGGCCTGGCCCCCGGCAAGCAGGGCGCCAACCGCACGGGCCGGCCGTTCACCGGCGATTTCGCCGGCCTGCTCCTCTACGAGACTTTGTTCAAGTTCGGCCTCGCCGAGGGCGAGTATCGCGAGAGCCCCGACGACGGCCTCCGCCTCCGCGGCGTGGCCATCGTCAATTCCGTGAAGTGCGTGCCACCGCAGAACAAGCCGACGCCGGCCGAAATCGCCACCTGCAGCCGGACCTACTTCCAGCCCGCTCTGGCGGCCCTGCGCGGGGTCAAGGTGCTGGTCGCCCTCGGCCAGATCGCCCATGGCGCCGCGGTACGCGCGTTCGGCGGCCGGCTCGCGGCTTACCCCTTCGGGCACCTCGCCGCGCATCGCCTGCCGGATGGCCGGGTGCTGATCGATAGCTACCACTGTTCGCGCTACAACCAGAATACGAACCGCCTGACGCGCGCGATGTTCGAGGATGTGTTTGCGCGTGCGCTGGAGATTCGCCGTCAGATATCTTCCGCGAGCCGCTTGTAGAGATCGGGCCTGCGGTCGCGGAAGAAGCCGAAGGCAGCGCGGTGGGCGCGGGCCTGTTCGAGATCGAGCTCGGCGGTGAGGACGCCGCTCTCCGTCTCGCCGAACTCAGCGAGAATGTCGCCGCGCTCGTCGCAGATGAAGGAGTGGCCGTAGAAACGCTGGCCGTGCTCGGTGCCGATGCGGTTGGCCGCGACCACCGGGACGACGTTGGAGACGGCATGCCCGATCATCGCGCGCCGCCACATCCGGCTGGTGTCGAGGTCCGGGTCGTGCGGCTCGGCGCCGATCGCGGTCGGGAAGACGAGGATTTCGGCGCCGTCGAGCGTGAGCGCACGCGCCGTCTCCGGATACCATTGGTCCCAGCAGACGGCCGGGCCGACCGTGCCGAACGGCGTCTCGAACGTCCTGAAGCCAGTATTGCCCGGCCGGAAATAGAATTTCTCGGAATAGCCGGGGCCATCGGGAATGTGGCTCTTGCGGTAGACGCCCATCACCTCGCCCTTGGCGTCGATCATCGCCAGGCTGTTGTAATGGTGGTGGCCGTCGGCCTCGAAGAAGCTGGTCGGAATGAAGACCTCGAGCTCCGCCGCGACTTCGCGCATCGCCCGGACGGCGGGATGGTCGGCGACCGTGCGGGCGCGGGCGAAATGGGCCTCGTCCTGGGTGCGGCAGAAATAATGGCCTTCGAACAGCTCGGGCGGCAGGATCAGCTTCGCGCCGCGCCCGGCGGCCTCGCGGACGAGCTCCGAGACGACCGCGATATTCTCGTCGGCGTCGTCCGTGAGAGCTAGCTGCAGCGCGGCGACGGTGAGGCTGGTCATCGGGGTCCTTCGATACGGGCCTTCGCCAGGCTCAGTCCCTACTCGGGATGAGCGACATAGCCGCAACCGCTCATCCTGAGTAGCCGTTGAGCTTGGCCAAACCGCGTATCGAAGGGCTATCGCGGCACCTGCTGGCTGATGCAATGGAAGCTGCCTCCACCGGTGAGCGCGTGCGGGGCCTGGATGCCGACGACGCGGCGCCCCGGAAAGAGCCGCGCCAGCGCGTCGACGGCGTCCCGATCGCGGTCGGTGCCATAAAGCGGCACCGCGACCGCCGCATTGCCGATGTAGAAGTTCATATAGGAAGCCGGGATTATGTCCCCGTCCCGTTCCACCCTTCCAGGCGAGGGTAAGGGCACCACGCTCATTCCGAAAGCTTCCGCGCGCGCCCTCGCGTCGCGATAGGCGCCCGCATTTGGATCCTCGCCGTCGGCGGCCTCGGGAATGGCAAGCGTTCCTTCCGCGACGAACCGGGCGAGATTGTCGACATGGCCGTCCGTATGGTCGTTGAGCAGCCCTTCGCCGAGCCAAAGCACCCGCTCGATGCCGAGGTCGTCGCGCAGCCGCGCCTCGATCTCGCCGCGGCTCATGCCCGGATTGCGGTTAGGATTGAGCAGGCATTGCTCCGTCGTGACGGCACGCCCGGTACCGTCGACGTCGATCGCGCCGCCCTCAAGTATCCAGCCGGCCCGGTCGACGTCGAGCCCCGCGCCGCGGGCGAGGCGGATGCCAACATCCTCGTCGCCCTCCAGCTCGTATTTCCCGCCCCAGCCGTTGAAGCGGAAGCTAACCGCCCGGCGTTCGCCGGCCCGGCCGAGCACGATCGGGCCCGTGTCCCTCAGCCAGATGTCGCCGAAAGGCTCGTCGACCACGGTCGCGAACGGTGCCAGGACTCGCGCCGCCGCCGCCGAGGCTCGGTTCGCGGCGACCAATCGAACCTCTTCGCCCCGCCCATCGGCATGGATTGCCGCAGCGAAGGCGGCAATCTCGCGCCGGGCAGGTTCGAGATCGTCGAGCCAGAGTTCGGCGTGGCTCGGAAAGCCGATCCACACCCATTCATGCTTCGCCCATTCGGGCGGCTGTCTTGACAAAGGAATCACTCTAGTACATCACTATCAGGTATAGGAAAGGAACTATTGAGTGTCTCGGTATCAGCCCCTAGCCGACTTCCTTGCGGCGAAGAAGACGGATGAGTGGAACGCGACCTTCTCCGACATTGAGGCCCGCTTAGGGTTTCCTCTGCCCAAAAGCGCCTACACCTATCCCGCATGGTGGGCGAACCAAGTTGGCAGCGGACACAGCCAGACCCGGGGCTGGCGAAGCGTGGGCTGGCGGACGACGGCGCTAGACCTTGAACGTCGCCGTGTTCGCTTCGAGCGAGAGGGGAACGCCGTGGCGGCCAACGCTTCCACTGGTCGGGACGATCGCTCAACCGAGGAACTCCTTGCGCGTGCGCGCGAGCTCACGGGAATGAGCGACCGGGAAACTCTTATCCAGGAAGCCCTGCGCGTCCTCATAGCGCGCGAGGCTGGCATGAGACTCGTTCGTCTCGGCGGAACGATGCCGGACTTCAGGGCACCTTCGCGCGAGAGACCGTTCGCTTGATAATCGTCGACACTTCGATCTGGGTCGACCATTTTCGCGAGCCGATCAAGGAATTGGAGCGGCTTGCCGCTGCAGTTTTGCTCGTTCAGCACCCTTTCGTCACCGGCGAATTGGCCTTGGGAACTCTCCGGGAACGCGCAACAACCCTCGTCTATCTCTCCAAAGATTTACCGCGAGCCCGGGTCGCGTCGGAAGGCGAATTTCTGACGTTCGTCACGCGGGAAAGCCTCGCCGAAACCGGGATCGGATTCGTCGACTCACATTTGTTGGCATCGTGCAGACTGATGCCCGGAACCTCATTGTGGACCCGCGACAAACGGCTCGCTCGATGGGCTCGAGAGTGCGGCGTTCGGTGGGAGCAGGCATAAGCCGTCCTCACGCGTTACTTCCCTCTGCCCGTCATCGGGTGATCGGCCCGGCATTGCCTCGGCTGCGGTCGCGGATCGCGCGGAACTCGTCTCCGGGATTCCAGTTCGGCCAGTCCGCGCTCATCGCGAGTTCGCGGCCTATCCGGTAGAAGATGCGAAGCTCGTGGAGCGCGCCGGTCCAGTCCCAGTCGGGATCATATTCGTCGCTAGGCTGGTGGTAACGATGAGCCCGATAGTCGGCCGTCGCGGCGGCTCCGGCGGCGGGCCCGCCGTTGACAAGATCCTCGCCGAGCTTGGGATAGAGCATCGGCACGCCCTGTTTGGCGAGGCTGAAATGGTCGGAACGGTAATAATAGCCGGCCTGTGGATTGGGTTCGTTCTTCAAGGTCAGGTTCTCCGCCGCGGCGGCCCGGCGGAGATAGAGGCTGAGCTGCGACTTGCCGCCGCCGATCTCAACCATGTCGCGGGCATCGCCGGCCAGGCTCAGACTGTCCATGTTGATCCCGCCCGCCGTCTGCGCGAGCGGATAGAGCGGGTGCTCGGCATAATATTTGGATCCGAGCAGGCCCGATTCCTCTCCGGTTACCGCGACGAAGAGGATCGAGCGGTCCGGGTTGCCGCGTTGGGCATGCGCTTTGGCGAGCGCAATCAGCCCCGCGGTCCCCGAAGCGTTGTCGACCGCGCCGTTGCAGATGTCGTCGCCGGTCGCGTCGGCGTCGCAGCGGCCGAGATGGTCCCAGTGCGCGTTGTAGATGACATATTCGTTGGGCCGCTTGGCGCCGCGCAGGATGCCGACGACGTTGCGGGAGTTCTGCTTGCGGATCTTGTTCTCGAGCGAGATCGAAGCCCTCAGCCCGAGCGGGACCGCCTTGAATCCCGGTCGTTTCGCGGCGGCCGTCAGGGCGTCGAGGTCGCGACCCGAGGCGGCGAACAGGCGCCGCGCGGCATCGTTTGTAAGCCAGCCGATCGCCTTCGACTGGTCCATATGGCCGCCCGGCTCGTCGAGATTATATTGCGGTCCCGTCCACGAGGATTGGACGACGTTCCAGCCGTAGGAGGCGGGCTGCGTGTCGTGGACGATGAGCGCCGCGGCGGCGCCCTGCCTCGCCGCCTCTTCATATTTGTAGGTCCAGCGGCCGTAATAGGTCATCGCCTTGCCGTTGAACGTCCCCTGGAGCTCGGTCGACTGCCAGTCCGGATCGTTCACAAGGATGACGACGGTCTTCCCGCGGACGTCGACGCCGGAATAATCGTTCCAGCCGCGCTCCGGTGCGTTGATGCCGTAGCCGACGAAGACGACGTCGCTGTCCCTGACCTCGGTGCGCGGCTGGACCTGATAGGTGTTGGCGACGAAGTCGGTGCGGTAGGTGAAGCTCAGCGGCTGCGCGCCGCCCGTCACGCTCAGCGGGCTCGGCGTGGCGACGGTCTCGACCATCGGCACGTTCTGGAACCAGCTCCCGGCGTTGCCTGGCTCGAGCCCGGCCTGCTGGAACCTCCTGGCGATATAGGCGACCGCCTTGTCCTCCCCCGGAGTCGTCGGCGCGCGGCCTTCATATTCGTCCGAGGAGAGGGTCTGCGTCGCGGTGGTCAGCGTCGCGAGCGAAATCGGGGGCACATCCTCGGCGTCGCCCGCCCTGCGGGAGGAGGGCGTGGCGCAGGCGGCGAGGGCGAGGGCGGCAGGAAAGGCCAGGATCCGGAGCTTCACTTCATCCTCCTCTCGGTCCCCGCCCGTCGCGGCTCATGGCAGCAAGATATTTTCGGTGCAACCTTGCCTGCCGCCGGCGCGGCTGCCATCCTCGAATGGCTTGGTAGGGGGCCAAGCTGTTGGGGGTGCTTATGTTTCGCAGGATTTTCGCAGCGACGGCTCTTCTTTTCCTGGTCGGCGCGGCGCCCCCCGCCGACCCGCCGGCGGCCTTCGGCGTCCGCGAGCGCGTGCTGGGCATCGCGATGTCGCCCGGCGGGACGAAGATCGCCTTCATCACCCCGGGGCCGGGGCAATCCACCGTCCTCTACACGGTCGACGCCGCGGGCGGTTCGGCTCCGCAACGGGCCGTCGCCGCCGACGGAAAGCCGGAGCGGCTCCGGGAATGCGCCTGGGTGTCGGAAGACCGGCTGATCTGCTCGATCTACTTCGTCCTCGACAAGTTCCTGCCGAACCAGCCGATCGACGGCACGCGCCTCGTCGCGCTGAACGCGGACGGTACCGGCGCCAAGCTGCTCAGTCGCAAGGTCGGCGCGAACGACCTTTATCTCTCCACCTTCGGCGGCGAGGTGATCGACTGGCTCCCCGGCAGCGACGGCGCCGTGCTGATGGGTCGCGTCTACGTGCCCGAATCCCGGATCGGCTCGCATTTCGAGGAGAAGAAGAAAGGCTATGGCGTCGACCGGATCGACACGCGATCGCTGGCCGGCAAGGCCGTCGAGCAGCCCGACGACCATGCCAGCAACTATATCAGCGACGGGCGCGGCAACGTCCGCATCATGGAAACCTACGACGTTGCCGGCGCCACCGGTTACCTCAGCGGTAAGTTCAATTATTTCTACCGCACGAAAGCGTCGCGAGAGTGGAAGCCGCTCTCTACCTATAATGTGAACACGTTCGAGGGCTTGCGGCCGGTCGCCGTCGATCCCGATCTCGACATCGCCTACGCATTCCGGAAAGACGCCGCCGGCCGCTGGATCCTGGTCGGCATATCCCTGGACGGGTCGAAACGGGAGACGCTCGTTCTCGAGCACCCCCAGGTCGACGTGGACGATACGATCCGGATCGGCCGGGCGAGGCGCGTCGTCGGCGCCAGCTTCGCGACTGACCGGCGCCAGGCCGTGTATTTCGACAAGCCGCTGGCCGCCCTCGGACGGTCGCTCTCGAAGGCGCTGCCGGGCCTGCCCCTCGTAAGCTTCGTCGATTCAAGCGAGGACGAGAGCAAGCTCCTGCTGTTCGCCGGCAGCGATACCGATCCCGGCCGCTATTACGTCTTCGACAAGAAGACCAAGACGCTGAACGAGATCATGCTCGCGCGGCCGGAGCTGGAGAACGTGCAGCTGGCGTCCGTGAAGCCGGTGACCTATCGGGCCTCGGACGGCACCGAGGTTCCCGCCTATCTCACCCTGCCCGCCGGCAGCAGCGGCAAGAACGTTCCCGCCATCGTCATGCCGCACGGCGGGCCGAGCGCGCGCGACGAATGGGGCTTCGACTGGCTCGCCCAGTTCTTCGCGAGCCGCGGCTATGCGGTCCTGCAGCCTAATTATCGCGGATCCTCGGGCTATGGCGATGCCTGGTACCAGAAGAACGGCTTCCAGTCCTGGCGCTCCGCGATCGGCGACGTCAACGACGCGGGACGCTGGCTGATCGCCCAGGGCATCGCCGATCCGAACAAGCTCGCCATCTTCGGCTGGTCCTATGGCGGCTATGCGGCGCTCCAGGCCAACGTCCTCGATCCCAAGCTGTTCAAGGCCGCCGTTGCGGTGGCGCCGGTGACGGACCTTGCGACGATGATCCAGGATTCGCTCTATTGGTCGAGCCACCGGATCGTCCGCAACTTCATCGGCACCGGTCCCCATCTCAAGGAGGGCTCGCCCGCGGAGAATGCCGGAAAGATCGTCGCGCCTGTCCTGCTCTTCCATGGGGACCGCGACATGAATGTCGGCATCCGCCAGTCGCGGATCATGGCGGACCGGCTGAAGGATGCCGGCCACCCCGCCGAGCTCGTGGTCTATCCCAATCTCGACCATTATCTGGAAGATTCGAGCGCGCGGATCGACATGCTGCGGCGGAGCGACGCCTTCCTGCGCCAGGCTCTCAAGATCCAATGAGAAAGGGCGGCCCCGCGGGGCCGCCCTTCATCGTTTCGCGATCGTCGGCGCTCGCTCAGCGCGAGTAGAATTCGACGACCAGGTTCGGCTCCATGCGCACGGGGTAGGGAACTTCGTCGAGCGTCGGAACGCGGTTGAAGGTCGCCTTGGCGGTGCCGTCCGGAACGACATATTCGGGAATTTCGCGCTCCGCGAGGCCCTGCGCCTCCATCACCAGCGCCATTTCCTGCGCCTTGGGGCCGAGCTCGATGACGTCGCCCACGTTCACGCGCCGCGAGGCGATGTTGCACTTCACCCCGTTGACCCGGATGTGGCCGTGGCTGACGAGCTGGCGCGCGGCCCAGATGGTCGGCGCGAACTTAGCGCGATAGACGACCATGTCGAGACGCCGCTCGAGCAGGCCGATCAGGTTCTGCCCGGTGTCGCCCTTCATCCGGGCGGCCTCGGTATAGGTGCGCTTGAACTGCTTCTCGGTGACGTCGCCGTAATAGCCCTTAAGCTTCTGCTTCGCGCGAAGCTGGATGCCGAAGTCCGACATCTTGCTCTTGCGGCGCTGGCCGTGCTGGCCGGGGCCGTATTCGCGCTTGTTGACGGGGCTCTTGGGCCGTCCGAAGACGTTCTCGCCCATGCGGCGGTCGAGCTTGTACTTGGCGCTGCTGCGCTTGCTCATTTCGGGTCCAATCTGCTTCGAATTGTCACATGTCCCGGAACCGCACCGCACGGCCTGAAGCCGTGCGCGGCCACCGCTTCACCGGGGTGCGGGGCCAATCGCGAAGCGCGGCACATGGCCGCGAGGGCCGCGAAAGTCAACCGCGGCGCCGGTGATTCGAAGCAGTGGCGGCCTCGGGCTACTGCCCCTGCGGCTCGTTCCGGCGCGTCTGGGCCGCGTTCAGATCGGTGCGCATGATGCGCTTCTGCTCAGCCCATTGGTCGCGGGTCATGCAGACGCGCTTCTTGGACAGGCGCGAGCCAGTCTCCTTGACCGGCCTGCAGATCATGCGCTGACCGTCGCCAGACGCGCCGGCCTTGCCGCTATCGGCAGAGGCCACGCCCGGGGTGGAAGCGGCAAGCACCGCGAACAAAACGATTTTCTTCATCATATTCCCCATAGCTCGGCGGCTTTCTTGTCGCCGCGCGCGGCCGAGTCAAGCTCGACACGTCGGCCGCCGGCGCTAAAGGAGAGCCGATGAACCGGGACCGAACGCCGCCGCAGTCCTGCGAGACGATGGCCGACGTCCGCCGCGGCGTCGATCGCCTCGACGAGGAGATCGTCGCGCGTCTCGCCGAGCGCTTCCGCTACATGGACGCGGCGGCGAGGATCAAGCCGGAGCGCTCTGCCGTGCGCGATGAGGGCCGCAAGGCCGAGGTTCTCGCCAACGTGGCGCGTCTCGCGGTCGCCGAGGACGCTCCGGAAGCGGAGATTATGACCCTTTACGAGCAACTGATCGAAGCCTCGATCGCGCACGAGCTGGTTCGGTTCGACGGCCTGCGGGGCGAGGCGGAGGGGCGGCTAAACAAGCAATAGAGGTCAAGCCCGTGGCGGCCTCGGCTCGACGAGCGCGCGGATCATCCCGCGCAGCGCCTGGACCTCCCGATTCGACCAGCCCGCCTTGGTGAGGATCGTGCGCATCGTATTGCGCGTCGCCGGCGTCCGGTCGGGCGGGTGGAAATAGCCGGCCGCCTCGAGGGCTGCGTCCAGCTGCCCGATCAGGCCGTCGAGCTGCTCCTGCGTCGCGCGCGGCTCGGGGGGATCGCCTTGGGTAGGGACGGCGAGCGCCTCGTGCTTGGACCATTCGTAGGCGACGAGGATGACCGCCTGGGCGAGGTTCAGGGACCGGAAGGCCGGATTGATCGGCACGGTGACGATGGCGCGCGCGATCGCCGCCTCGTCGGTCTCCAAGCCGGAGCGCTCGGCGCCGAACAGGATCGCCGAGCACTCGTGCTGGGCATGGATCTGCCGAGCGGCTTCCTCCGGCGTGATCACCGGCAGGACGAGGCCGCGCTTCCGCACCGTCGTTGCATAGACGTGCGCGCAGTCGGCGACGGCCTCGGCCACCGTGGCGAAGACCCGCGCCTTCTCCAGCACCGTGTCGGCCCCCGATGCGGCCGGCCCCGCAGAGGGATTCGGCCATCCGTCCCGAGGCGCGACGAGCCGGAGGTCCGTAAGCCCGAAATTGAGCATCGCCCGCGCCGCCTTGCCTATGTTTTCGCCCAGCTGCGGCCGGACGAGGACGATGGCAGGAGTCTTCGAGCGATCCTTCGATACGCGGTCTTCGACTTCGCTCGGCCCGCTACTCAGGATGAGCGGGACAGTAGCGGCCATTTCGTCCCGCCGCTCATCCTGAGCAGCCGCTGAGCGAAGTCGAAGCGGCCCATCGAAGGACCGCTTCCTCGCCAGTTCCCGAACGGCATCCCGGTCGCCGCGGACGAGCGCTTCCTTTTTCGCCCGACTCCACCCCTTGATCTGGCGCTCTGCGGCGAAAGCGCTGCCGCGATCCGGGAAGCGATCGGCCCATATCAACTGTACCGGACGCCGTTTCTCCGTGTAGCTGGGGACCGCACCGCTTTGGTGTTGCGCGATGCGTGCATCCAGATCGTCCGTGTGACCGGCGTAGTAGTGGCCGTCGGCGCATCTCAGCAAATAGGCGTAGAAATCCACGGGCCGTCCTTCGATACGGGCCTTCGCCAGCCTCAGTCCCTACTCAGGATGAGCGCTACTCTGCCCCATCCCGCGACACAGAACGCGCATCCGCTCCCCCGACCGAGCCTGCGAAATCCTCGAAATCCTTGGCTTCGCGGAAGTCCTTGTAGACGCTGGCGAAGCGTATGTAGGCGACGGGGTCGAGCGCTTTCAGGCCGTCCATCACCATCTCGCCGATCCGCGTCGAGGGAATTTCGCTGTCGCCGCTGGTCTCGATCTGGCGCTGGATCGAGGAGACGAGGCGATCCACCCGCTCCGAGGGGACCGGGCGCTTGCGGCAGGCGATCGCGATCGAGCGCTCGAGCTTGCTCCTTTCGAACGGCTCGCGCCGGCCGCCGCCCTTGAGGACGGTCAGCTCGCGTATCTGGACGCGCTCGAACGTGGTGAAGCGAGCGCCGCAATCCTCGCACTGGCGCCGCCGCCGGATCGAGGAGCCGTCCTCGGCCGGGCGGCTGTCCTTAACCTGGCTGTTCTCGTGGGAGCAGAAGGGACAGCGCAATTACAAATCCTGATAGATCGGGAAGCGCGCGCAGAGGTCGCGGACGCGTGCCTTGACCTCCGCCTCGACCGCGCCGTTACCGTCATGGCCGTTCTCGCGGAGCTGCTCGAGCACGTCCGCGATCATGTCGGCGATCTCGCGGAACTCCGCGACGCCGAAGCCGCGGGTCGTGCCGGCCGGCGAGCCGACGCGGATGCCGCTGGTCTTGACCGGGGGCAGGGGGTCGAAGGGGATGCCGTTCTTGTTGCAGGTGATCGAGGCGCGCTCGAGCGCCTCGTCCGCGTCCTTGCCAGTGATTCCGAGCGGGCGCAGGTCGACGAGGGCGAGGTGCGTGTCGGTGCCGCCCGAGACGAGGTCGGCGCCGCGTTCCTTCAGGCGGCCGGCCAGCGCCTTCGCGTTGGCGATGACGGCTCGGGCGTAGGTCTTGAAGCCCGGCTCGAGCGCCTCCCCGAACGCCACCGCCTTGGCGGCGATGACGTGCATCAGCGGCCCGCCCTGGAGGCCGGGGAAGACGGCGGAGTTGATCTTCTTCGCGATCGCCTCGTCGTCGGTGAGGACCATCCCTCCGCGCGGCCCGCGCAACGTCTTGTGCGTGGTCGTGGTGACGACATGGGCGTGGCCGAAGGGGGAGGGGTGCTCGCCCGCCGCGACCAGCCCGGCGAAATGGGCCATGTCGACCATGAAGATGGCGCCGACCTCGTCCGCGATCGCTCTGAAGCGGGCGAAATCGATGTGGCGCGGATAGGCCGAGCCGCCCGCGATGATCAGCCGCGGCCTGTGCTCCTTGGCGAGTGCCTCGACCTGGTCGAAGTCGATGCGATCGTCGTCGCGGCGAACGCCATATTGGACCGCGTTGAACCATTTGCCGGACAAAGCGGGCTTGGCGCCGTGGGTGAGGTGTCCGCCCGCGTCCAGCGACATGCCGAGGATCGTGTCCCCGGGAGTGGCCAGGGCCAGCATCACCGCGCCGTTGGCCTGCGCGCCGCTGTGGGGCTGGACGTTGGCGAAGCCACAGCCGAACAGCTTCTTCGCCCGCTCGATGGCGAGGGTCTCGACCGCGTCGGACGGAGCGCAACCCTGATAGTAGCGCCGGCCCGGATAGCCTTCGGCATATTTGTTGGTCAGGACCGATCCCTGCGCCTCGAGCACGGCGCGCGAGACGATGTTCTCCGACGCGATCAGCTCGATCTGGTTCTGCTGCCGGTCGAGCTCGGCGGCGATCGCCTCGGCGACCGCACCGTCCGCAACCCGCAGCCGATCGGTGAAGAAGCCGCCGGGCTGGACGTCGGAAAGGTCGGGGGCGGGACGGCTGCTCATGCGGGCTCCGTAGCGAATTTGGGGTGGGAGAGCTTGTCGACGCGGCGCTGGTGGCGGCCGCCGGCGAAGGGCGTGGCGAGGAATTGTTCGATGCAGTCGCGCGCCGTCTCGATGCCGATCAGCCGCGCCCCCAGGGCGAGCACGTTGGCGTCGTTATGCTCGCGGGCGAGCCGTGCGGAGAGGCCGTCCGAGACGAGGGCGCACCGGCAGGCGGCGTGGCGGTTGACCGAGATCGAGATGCCGATCCCCGAGCCGCAGAGTGCGATGCCGCGGTCGGCCTCTCCCGAGGCGATCGCCTCGGCCATCCGGTAGCCGTAATCGGGATAGTCGACGCTGTCGGTCGACGTGGTGCCGAGGTCGATGACGTCGCGGCCCGCGGCCCGCAGCTCGTCGACGACCATCGCCTTCAGCTCGAAGGCGGCATGATCGGAAACGATGGCGATGCGTTCGGCCACGCCGTGGGACTCCGCGGGGATGAACACATTTTCTAGGGGATGGCGGATGCATTTGCCACCACCCATCGCAGTCTCGATCTAGCTAGTGAAGAAACCCAGGGAGTCGATCAGGCTGCCGCTACGGCCGAAGAAGCCGTTGACGTTGGCGTTGACGATGAAGGGCGCACCGCCCTGGCCGCCGAACGGACCGTGGGTGCGTCGAACGCCCTGGCGGTCCTCGGTCAGGAAGGCGATGTTGTCGAGATAGACGCCCGAGCGCCCGACGACGGCGATGATATGCTCGTCGGAATTGAAGAAGATGTCGTGCGCGCTGCCGCCGGCGCCGCCGTGGCTGAACGTCTGGGCGGATCCGTCGGGGAGCCGATAGGTGGTCGCGATCGAATCGACATAGGACCCGGAGCGGATGGTGATCCGCTCGATTCGGGTGAGCTCGAGGATCGGCCCCGGATCCTGAAAGGCGCTGCCGCCGCTGCCGCCGAAGGGCCCCTGCGTCGGGGTGGCGAGATAGCAACCGAGCGCGTCGATGAAGCTTCCGCTCCGTCCGTAGAAGGCGGCTATCTCGCCCCAGATCTGGAAAGGTGCGCCGCCGCCGCCGCCGAACGGCCCGTAGGTGCGGATGAGCGGCGGGTCCCCGCCGCCGTAGATCACGGCGGTCGTGAAGCTGATCTGGTCAACGTAGGCGCCGCTGCGACCCTGGACGGAGATGAGGATTTCGTTGGGCACGAAGTCGAACGTGGCCGGGCTTCCGCCGGGGCCGCCGTGAGTCCGCGTAGCGTTATCGTAAACCGATTCGATCTGGTCGAGATAGGTGCCCGAGCGCAGGTTGATCCGCCTGAATTCGGTCGGTGGATTTGTACCGGCGGCCTGGGCGTCGTCCCAGGCGCTGCCGCCTCCGCCGCCATAGCATGGCCCCTTGAACAACGGGCTCGTCATCGGCTTTCCCTCCCCTTCGGTCCGGCCAGGGGCAACCAGACGCTTTTCGGTCGGAAAGTGCAAGCCCTCAGGCCGCGGCGCGCATCTCCAGACGGTCCCAGATCTCGACGAGGGCCTTGGCCAGCTCGCGCATCATCGCTTCGTCGTGATGCGGGCCGGGCGTGAAGCGCAGCCGCTCGGTGCCGCGCGGCACGGTGGGGTAATTGATCGGCTGAACGTAGATCCCGTATTCGGCGAGCAGGATGTCGCTGATCTTCTTGGCCTTGACCGGATCGCCGACCATCAGCGGCACGATATGGGTGGCGGACGGCATGAGCGGCAGCCGCACCTCCGCGAAGATCGTCTTGAGCCGGGCGGCGGCGACCTGCTGCGCCTCGCGCTCCGCCGACGAGGCCTTGAGATGCCGCACGCTCGCCAGGGCGCCGGCCACGAGGACGGGCGACAGCGAGGTCGTGAAGATGAAGCCGGGCGCATAGCTGCGCACCACGTCGACGATGTTGCGGTCGGCCGCGATATAGCCGCCCATCACGCCGAAGCCCTTGCCGAGCGTCCCCTCGATGATCGTGACGCGCCGGGCGACGTCGTCCCGCTCCGAGATGCCGCCGCCGCGCGGCCCGTACATGCCGACGGCGTGAACCTCATCGAGGTAGGTGATCGCCTCATATCTGTCCGCGAGGTCGCAGACCGCCCCGATCGGGGCGACGTCGCCGTCCATCGAATAGACGCTCTCGAAGGCGATCAGCTTGGGCGCCTCGGGATCCGCCTCGGCCAGCAGCTGCTCGAGATGGGTGAGATCGTTGTGGCGGAACACCCGCTTCTCGCAGCCCGAATTGCGGATCCCGGCGATCATCGAGGCATGGTTGAGCTCGTCGGAAAAGACGATGCAGCCGGGGAGCAGCTTGGCGATCGTCGAGAGCGTCGCCTCGTTCGAGATGTAGCCGGAGGTGAAGAGGAGCGCCGCTTCCTTGCCGTGGAGGTCCGCGAGCTCGGCCTCCAGCTCGACATGATAATGGGTGTTGCCGCCGATGTTGCGGGTGCCGCCTGAGCCGGCGCCGACGTCGCCAAGCGCCTTCTCCATGGCTCCGACCACGTCCGGGTGCTGCCCCATGCAGAGATAGTCGTTCGAGCACCAGACGGTGATCGGCTTCGGGCCGTTATGGCCGGCGAAGCAGCGCGCATTGGGGAAGCTGCCCTTGTTGCGCAGGATGTCGATGAAGACGCGGTAGCGGCCTTCGGCGTGGAGCCGGTCGATCGCCTGCGCGAAGATCCTGTTATAGTCCAATGCTGGTCCCCGGCCGATCCTGGCCCCTTAGCGCCTTTCGTCCCGCCTTTCTAGGGTGAGAGAGGGCGCCGGGCGGCTCTTTCACAGCCCCTCCAGCCGCGTCAGGCCGTAGGCCGCCAGCCCGGCTCGGTACGCCTCGATCGGGGCATCGGCGCCCGTGAAGACGGCGATTCCTTCGAGCGCCGCCTCAGGCCAGGTCCAGGCGCGAGTCAGGTGCGCGGTGCGCCTGGCTATGCCTTCCTTGCCGTCGACGAAGGCCAGGGGCCGCGGCGCGGCGGCGGCGAGCTCGTCCTCGAGAAGGGGAAAATGCGTGCAGGCGAGGACGATCGTGTCGATCCGCTCGCCGCCCGGCTGGCCGAGAAGGCCGTCGAGCGCGGCGCGGCAGGTGGTTGCGTCCGCACCCTCGCCGCGCAGCTTCGCTTCGGCCGCGTCGACGAGCGCCGCCGATCCGTGGCGGAGCACCGTGCAGTCGGCGGCGAATTCCTCGGCGAGGCGATCCACATAAGGCTGCCGGACCGTCGCCTCCGTGCCGAGCACGCCGATCGTGCGGGTCGTCGAGCGCTCCGCCGCCGGCTTGATCGCCGGGACGGTGCCGACGATCGGCAGGTCCAGGGCGGCTCGCACGGCGTCGAGCGCGATCGTCGATGCGGTGTTGCAGGCGATGACGATCAGGCCCGGATCGTAGCGCTCGGCCAGCCGTCCGAGCAAAGCGGGGACGCGCGCCTCGATCTCGGCGGGGCGCCTCGTGCCGTAGGGGTAGCCGGCAGCGTCCGCGGCGTAGACGACCGGAGCGGCCGGGAGGAGCGAGCGGATCGCGCCGAGCACGGATAGGCCGCCGATGCCGGAATCGAAGATAAGGAGGGGGCGTGACACGCCGCCCCTTTAGCGGCGCCGCGGCGGGCGGCAAGCGGCGCCACCCACCGCCTTTGCGGGAGCCGATTGCGCCCGTTCCGCGTTTTTCCTAAACTCGGATCGCTCAGGGGGCCTTCGATCGTGGATGCAGTGCTCATCGCCAAGCCGCTGCTCGCGCTGCTGATCGGCTATGCGCTGGGTTCCATTCCGTTCGGGATCGTCCTCACCCGCCTCGCCGGCGCCGGCGACATCCGCGCAATCGGCTCCGGCAGCATCGGCGCGACCAACGTGCTTCGCACCGGCCGCAAGGGCCTCGCTGCCGCGACGATGGTCCTCGACGGGGCCAAGGGCACCGCGGCGCTCCTCGTCGCCGCATGGCTGGCCCCCGGCAATGTCCAGCTCGCGGCGATCGGCGCCCTGCTCGGCCATCTCTGGCCGGTCTGGCTGCGCTTCTCCGGAGGCAAGGGCGTGGCGACCTATTTCGGCATCGTCCTGGGCTTCGCGCTCGTCGAAGGTCTCGGCTGGCCGGCCCCCGCCGTTTACGCGGCCGCCTGGATCGGCACCTTGCTCATCACTCGCTATTCCTCGGTGGGCGGCCTCGCCGCGGCGCTCGTCATGCCGCCGACCGCCGCGGCGCTGGGACGGTTCGATCTTGCCGTGCTTTTCCTTGGCTTCTCACTCCTCGTCTTCTGGAAGCACCGCGCGAATATCGGCCGCCTTCTCGCGGGGACCGAGCCCAGGGTTGGCGCTCGCGCGCGTGGCTGAGCCTTCGGAGGATCAGATCGCCCGGCTGCGGCTGATCCGGTCGGACAATATCGGCCCGATAACCTATTTCCAGCTCCTCGCCCGCTTCGGTTCGGCGTCGGCCGCCATCGCGGCCATACCGGACGTCGCCGCACGCGGCGGCGGCCGCCCGCCCCGGCTGGCATCGCGGTCAGCCGTGGAGCGAGAGGTCGAGACGGTGGCCAGGCTGGGCGCGCGCTACCTTTTCCTTGGCCAAGGCCTTTACCCTCGGCTCCTTGCGGAGCTGGAGACCGCGCCGCCCGCGCTCATCGTCAAGGGCCACCCGACCCTGCTCGACCGCACGGCCGTGGCGATGGTCGGCGCTCGTAACGCTTCGGCCGCGGCCTGCCGCTTCGCCCGCCAGCTGGCCCAGAAGCTCGGCGAGGCGGGAGCCGTCGTCGTCTCGGGGCTGGCGCGCGGGATCGACACGGCCGCGCACGACGGCGCGCTCGAGAGCGGCACCATCGCCGTCGTCGCCGGCGGCATCGACATCTTCTACCCGCCCGAGAACGAGGCCCGCCAGCGCGAGATCGCTGAACGCGGACTGCTCCTCTCCGAGCAGCCTCCCGGCGTGGAGCCGCGCGCCCGGCATTTCCCGGCGCGCAACCGCATCATCGCCGGCCTCGCTCACGGCACGATCGTCGTCGAGGCGGCGCCTCGCTCCGGCTCGCTGATCACGGCCCGCTGCGCCGCCGAAGCCGGGCGCGAGGTCATGGCCGTTCCCGGTTCCCCGCTCGACCCTCGAGCGCAGGGCTGCAACCAGCTGATCCGAGAAGGCGCGACGCTCGTCCAGTCGGCCGACGACGTGATGGAGGCGATCAGCCCGATGCGCGTCAGGCCGTTCCGCCAGCCCGACCGGGATTATGGCGGAACCGAACCTCCGGCCCAGGCGGAGGACGACGCCCGCGAGGCCATCGGCGGCCTGCTCAACGGAACGCCGGTGCCGGTCGACGAGCTCGTCCGCCAGTCGGGCATGCCGCCGGCCGTCGTGCAGACCGTGCTGCTCGAACTGGAGCTCGCGGGCAGGCTGGAGCGCCACGCCGGGGGAAAGGTGAGCCTGGTCGTCTAGACCGCGCTTGACGCCGCCGCCGCCGGCTCACCACCCTATGCGCGTACGTGCGTAAGGAATTTCCCCGGCCATGAAGCTCGTCGTCGTCGAATCGCCCGCCAAGGCGAAGACCATCGAGAAGTATCTCGGCCCCGGCTACCGGGTGCTCGCCTCCTACGGCCATGTCCGCGACCTTCCGCCCAAGGACGGCTCGGTCGATCCGGACGCGGGCTTTGCGATGGAATGGGAGACCTACGCGGACAAGGCGCGGCAATTGAAGGCTATCACCGATGAGGCGAAAAAGGCCGACGCGCTGATCCTGGCGACCGACCCGGACCGCGAAGGGGAGGCGATCAGCTGGCACGTCCAGGAGGTGCTGCGGAAACGCAAGGCGCTGCCGGCCGATGTCGAGCGGGTCACGTTCAACGCGATCACCAAGGCGACCGTGACGGAGGCGATGAAGCATCCGCGCGCCCTCGACGAAGACCTCATCGACGCCTACCGCGCCCGGCGCGCGCTCGATTATCTGGTGGGCTTCACTTTGTCCCCGGTGCTGTGGCGCAAGCTGCCCGGGGCCAAGTCCGCCGGGCGCGTCCAGTCGGTCGCGCTCCGCCTCGTCGTCGACCGCGAGCGAGAGATCGAGCTGTTTCGGGCGCAGGAATATTGGTCGGTGACGGCGGTGATGGAAGCCGACGGCCAGGAATTCCTCGCCCGCCTGGTCCGCTACAAGGGCGAGAAGCTCGAGCGGCTGTCGATCGGCGACCAGGGGACGGCGGAAGCGGCGAAGGCGGCCGTCGAGACCGGGCGCTTCACCGTTGCCTCGGTCGAGACGAAGCCGCTCACCCGCAACCCGCCGCCGCCTTTTACCACCTCGACGCTCCAGCAGGAGGCGGCGCGCAAGCTCGGCTTCGCGGCCAGCCACACCATGCGTATCGCCCAGGGTCTCTACGAGGACGGGTCGATCACCTACATGCGGACCGACGGGGTTCAGATGGCTCCCGAGGCCATCTCCGCCGCGCGCCGGGCGGTCGCGAACCGCTTCGACGCGGGCTACGTCCCGGACAGGCCCCGCCACTACGAGACCAAGGCGAAGAACGCGCAGGAAGCCCATGAAGCGATCCGGCCGACCGACTTCGGCCACGACCGCGTCGGCTCGGGGGACCATGCCCGGCTCTACGAGCTGATCTGGAAGCGCGCGCTGGCGAGCCAAATGGCGTCGGCCCGGCTCGAGCGCACGACCGCCGAGCTTGCGGACGGGACAGGCCAGACGGCGCTTCGCGCGACCGGCCAGGTCGTGCTCTTCCCGGGTTTCCTCGCGCTCTACGAGGAAGGCCGCGACGACCCGGACGACGAGGAGGCACGGCGGCTGCCGCGGCTGCGCGAAGGCGACGCGCCGGCCCGCAAGAAGGTCCTTGCGGAGCAGCATTTCACCCAGCCGCCGCCGCGCTATTCCGAGGCGAGCCTCGTCAAGAAAATGGAGGAGCTCGGCATCGGCCGCCCCTCGACCTATGCGGCGACGCTGCAGACGCTCAAGGACCGCGGCTACGTGCTCCTCGAGAAGAATCGCTTCGTTCCGGAGGAGAGCGGGCGGTTGCTGACCGCCTTCCTCGAGCGCTTCTTCGAGCGCTACGTCTCTTACGATTTCACCGCGCACCTGGAGGACGAGCTCGACGACATTTCGGGCGGCCGGATGCAGTGGCAGGCGGTGCTCGAGGAGTTCTGGCGCGACTTCAAACCGAAGACGGTCGAGATCATGGAGCAGCAGCCGTCCGCGATCACCGCCGCGCTCGACGATTTCCTCTCGCCCTGGCTGTTCCCGGATAAGGACGACGGCAGCGATCCGCGCCTCTGCCCGGCCTGTGGCGAGGGACGCCTTTCGATGCGTGGCGGCCGCTTCGGCGCTTTCGTTGCGTGCTCCAACTACCCCGAATGCAAGTTCACCCGCCGCTTCGGCCAGGGCGGCGAGGAGGCGGCCGGCGACGGGCCGGAAAGCCTCGGCAGGCACCTGGAGACGGGCGAGGAGATCTTCCGCAAGAGTGGCCGCTTCGGCGCCTATGTCGAGATGGGCAGCGGCAAGGACGCGAAGCGCGCCTCGATCCCGAAGGACGCGGGCGAGCTCGACCTCGCGCTCGCGGTGCGCCTGCTGTCGCTGCCGCGGACGATCGGGGCGCATCCCGAGACCGGAAATCCGATCACGGCGTCGATCGGTCGCTATGGGCCCTATCTCGCCCATGACGGCAAATATGCGAAGCTCGGCTCGACCGCCGAGGTTTTCGAGACGGGGATGAACGCGGCGGTGGTCAAGCTGGCCGAGGCCGCAGCGGGGGGTGGCCGCGGCCGGGGCTCGCGCGAGCCGCTCAAAGTGCTCGGCGCCCATCCGCGCACCGAGCTCGAGATCAGGCTGATGGAAGGGCGGTTCGGCCCCTACGTCACCGACGGCTCGACCAACGCGACATTGCCCAAGTCGCTGGCACCCGACGACCTGACGCTTGAAGAAGCCGCCCAGCTGATCGACGAGCGCGCCGCCAAAGGCCCGCCGGCCAGGAAGGGCCGCAAGCCCGCCGGCCGCAGGAAGGCCGCTGCGAAGAAGAAGCCCTGATGGGCTGGTGGACATTGCGGCGGGCGAGCGCCGTCGGCTTTACGGCCGCGCTCGTCGGGCTTTGCCTCTGGCCCTTCTACCGGGCCTATGGCGCGCCGCTCGACGCGCCTTTGCTGATCGCGGCGGGAATCGCCGGCCTGTGCGGGGTCTCGATCCTCGCCATCACCGGCCTCGACCTCTTCTTCCACCCGCGCCGCGGCGAACGAGTGCGGCCGCTCCGCATCTTCGACCTCTGCCTGGCGGCGGCGCTGATCGGGCTCGCCTTCCTCCAGCTCGGCGATATCCGGGCCGGCGGTTACTGAGCGGCGCAGGCCCGGCAAGCCGGGTCCTTGGCGATCCTCACGCTTCGCATCGAAGGCGCGAGGGCGTCGAAGATGTGAACTCGCCCCGCGGCCTCGTCGCCGAAGCGGACGATCTGCCGGATCACCTCGAGCGCGGCCCAGCTTCCGGCGATTCCGCAGGCCGCGCCGAGCACGCCGAGCTCGGAGCAGCTGTCGCAATCCTCCGCGTCGAAGGCGTCGCCGACGAAGCAGCGGTAGCAGGGTCTGTCCGGCTCCCAGCCGCGCCAGGTTCCGACCTGGATCTGGAACTGTCCGATCGCGGCGGAGACGAGTGGGATCCGCGCGCCGGTGCAGTGGTCCGAAACGACCAGGCGCGTCGCGAAATTGTCGCTGCCGTCCAGAACCACGTCGCTTCCGGCAAGCAGCGCTTCGACGTTCGACGCGGCAAGCCGAGCCGGGATCGCCTCGAGCGCGAGATCGTGGTTGAGGCGCCGCACGGCCTCTCCGGCCACCTCCGTCTTGGCCCGGCCGATATCATCGCCGCCGAACAGGATCTGGCGATGCAGATTGTCGAGCTCGACCTTGTCGTCGTCGATGAGACGCAGCCGGCCGACTCCCGCCGCGGCCAGATATTGGAGGGCCGGCGAGCCTATCCCGCCCGCGCCGATGATCGTGAGGGTCGCTTCGAGAAGCCTCGACTGGCCCGCTCCGCCTATCTCCTTGAGGATGATCTGGCGGGCGTAGCGGTCGAGCTGGTCGTCGCTGAGGGTCACCGGCCGGTCGAACCGAAGCCCCCGGCGCCGCGGCCCGTCTCGTCGAGATCCGCCACCTCGCGGAACGCCGCCTTCTGGACGGGCGCGGGGACGAGCTGGGCGATCCGTTCGCCGCGCCGGACGTCGAACGGTTCGGCGCCGAGATTGGCCAGGATCACCTTCACCTCGCCGCGATAGTCGCTGTCGATTGTGCCGGGCGTGTTGAGACAGGTGACGCCGTGATTCTTGGCGAGACCCGAACGGGGGCGCACCTGGATTTCATAACCCTGTGGAATCGCGACGGCGAAGCCGGTCGCGATCGCATGGCGTTCGCCGGGCTCGAGAGTCCGATCTTCGGCGGCGACGACATCCATGCCGGCGGCGCCCGCACTGGCGTAGGAGGGGAGCGGTAATCCCTGGCCGTTCTCCAACCGTTTGATTGCGATCTCGATCTCAGGCGAGGGCATCGGCGATCCTTTCGGCGAGGCGGCGCGCCACCTCCGACTTGGGCGCTTCGTCCCAGCTTTCGACCCCCTCGCCGGTGACGAAATGGATGCGGTTGCGATCGCCGCCCATCACGTCGCCGGAGATGTCGTTGGCGACGATCCAGTCGCAACCCTTGCGTTCGCGCTTGGCGACGGCGGCGGCGATGACGTCGTCCGTCTCCGCCGCAAAGCCGACGAGCAGGCGCGGGCGCATCGGGTGCACGGCGAGGCGCATGAGGATGTCGGGATTCTCGGTCCAGCGGAGGCTCGGCGCACCGTCTGACTTCTTGAGCTTGGACGCGGCGGCTTCGACCCCCCAGTCCGCCACGGCGGCGGCCAGGACCGCCGCGTCTGCCGGGAGCGCGGCGTCGACGGCCGCCTTCATCTGGGCCGCGGTCGCGACGTCGACCCGCTTCACCCCCGGGGGCGTGTCGAGGGCAACGGGCCCGCTCACCAATGTGACTTCCGCCCCTGCGTCGGTCAGCGCCGCCGCTATGGCGAAACCCTGCTTTCCCGAGGAGCGATTCGCGATCACGCGCACCGGGTCGATCGGCTCGTGCGTCGGCCCGGCGGTGACGATGATGTGGCGGCCTTCCAGGCGTCCCGGACTGGCCATGCGGCCCGAGATCGCCGCCAGGATCGCCTCCGGCTCGGGCAGGCGGCCGGATCCGAACTCGCCGCAGGCCATGTCGCCTTCTTCCGGATCGAGGATTGTCATGCCGTCGGCCCGAAGCTGCTCGACGTTGCGCCGCGTCGCCGCGTGCCGCCACATGCGCACGTTCATCGCAGGAGCAGCGAGGACCGGCTTGTCCGTGGCGAGGAGCAATGTCGTGGCGAGGTCGTCGGCGATCCCGGCTGCCATCTTGGCCAGCAGATCCGCCGTCGCCGGACAGACGACGATCAGGTCTGCCTCCCGGCTGAGCTGGATATGGCCCATCTCCGCCTCGTCCTTGAGGTCCCACAGGCTGGTATGGACCGGCTGTTCGGAGAGGGCGGCAAGCGTCATTGGAGTGATGAACTGGGCGCCGCCGGCTGTCAGGACGCAGCGGACCGAGCCGCCCTCCTTGCGGATAAGCCGGATCAGCTCGCACGCTTTGTACGCCGCGATCCCGCCGCCGACGATAAGAAGGATCCGCTTGCCGCGCATCCGCTCAAAGTAGGAGCAAGGCCGCCGCCGCGCCAGCCGCGGCCGAGAGCAGTGCGGTCAGGACGAAGCGCCAGTAGCGACGCGGCCTTACCACGACCACGTCGGTGAGCGGCGGATCGGGGGGCGCGGCCCCGGGCGGGGGGTAGTAATAATCTATGCGCCGAATGAGCTCCGGAATCTTGGCGAAGGTGCGGACATCCCGCACGATCCGGTCGGCTAGAGCCGCTTCGGGGCCGAGCTCGCCGCGGACCCATTCCCTGAGGAACGGCTCCGCCGTCTCCCACATGTTGATGTCCGGATCGAGCGCGTGGGCGACGCCCTCCTCCATCACCATCGTCTTCTGGAGCAGCAGCAGGTGCGGCTGCGTCTGCATGTCGAAGTCGCGGGTGATGGTGAACAGCCCGTCGAGCATCTGGCCGATCGAGATGTCCTTCACCGGGAGCCCGCGGATCGGCTCCCCGACGGCGCGCAACGCGGTCGCGAATTCCTCCACATTATGGTGGCTCGGCACATATTGCGCCTCGAAATGGATCTCGGCGACACGCAGGTAATTACCTGTCAGAAGTCCGTAGAGTATCTCCGCCAGCCACATCCGCGACTGCCGGTCGATCCGGCCCATGATGCCGAAGTCGATGGCGGCGACGCGGCCGTCCGGCAAAGCGAAGAGGTTCCCCTGGTGGAGATCGGCGTGGAAGAAGCCGTCGACCACCGCCTGGCGCAGGAAGGCGCGGACCAGGGTCGCCGCCAGCGCCTTGAGATCATGGCCCGCCTCGACCAGCGCCTCCCGGTCGGTCATCTTGATGCCGTCGATCCACTCGAGCGTCATCACGCGCCGCGAGGTGCGGGTCCAGTCGATCGCCGGCACGTAGAAGCCGCTCTCCGCGACCAGATTCTCGCGCAGCTCGGAGGCCGAGGCGGCTTCGCGGCGCAGATCGAGCTCCCGCGCCGTCCACTGGCGGAAATGGGCGATGATCGCGCGGGGGCGCAGGCGCGCCGCCTCGCCGCCCATCTCCTCCACGTGCGCCGCCGCCCATTCGTAGGTCTCGAGCGCGCGGGCGAAATCCTCCTCGATGTTCGGGCGAAGCACCTTGACCGCGACGAGCTTGCCGTCGGTGGTGTGGGCGCGGTGGACCTGCGCGATCGAGGCGGCGCCTACGGGCTCCGGATCGATATCGGAGAAAACCTCGTCGAGCGGCTTTTCGAGGCCGATCTCGATGGCGCGGCGGACGTCCTCGAACGGCGCGGGCGGTAGGCTGTCCTGGAGCAGCTGGAGGTCGCGGGCGGCTTCGACTCCGACGAGGTCGGGGCGCGTCGCCAGCGCCTGGCCGAACTTGATCGCGGCGGGCCCCAGCTCCTGAAAGGCTTCGCCATAGGCGGGCACCCGGGGGACTCGCGCGCCGAACCGCGCGATCCGTGCCAGGTGGCGCATCTGCGGAGGCGTGTTCGAGTCGCGCTCGATCCCGCGCAACGCCCCGTGCCGAGCCAGGACTCGGCCCCATTTGAGGAGCCGCCACGCATGGACGACGGCGTGGGTCAACTCAGACCTTCCACCCGCTGTGGATCGCGACCAGCCCGCCCAGCACCGGTTCCGCCTTCACCTGCGCGAAGCCCGCCTTGCGGACCATATCCGCGAACTTCTCCATGTTCGGGAAGCGGCGGATCGATTCGACGAGGTAGCGATAGCTCTCCTCGTCCTGGGCCACCGCCTTGCCGATGCGCGGGACGACGTGCATCGAATAAGCGTCGTAAAGGCCTGCGAAGCCCGGCCAGCGCGGGGTCGAGAATTCTAGGCAGAAGAAGCGGCCCCCCAGCTTCAGGACGCGATGGGATTCCGAAAGGGCGGCCGCGATGTCGGTGACGTTGCGGATCCCGAACGCGATCGTGCAGGCGTCGAAGCTCGTGTCGGCGAAGCTCAGCTTTTCCGCATTTTCGACGGCCCAGCTCAGGCCCTCGAGGCGCCGCTGCTTCGCCCGTTCGCGGCCGACGTCGAGCATCTCGGCGCTGATGTCGGCGACGACCACGCGGGCGCCGCCCGCGGCCACGCGAAAGGCGATGTCGCCGGTGCCGCCGGCGAGGTCTAGGATCGTCTCGCCCTTTCGCGGCCGGACGCGGGCGACGAACAGATCCTTCCACCGCCGGTGCAGGCCGGCCGACATGAGGTCGTTCATGAGGTCGTAGCGGCGCGCGACATGCGAGAAGACGGCGCCGACGCGCCGGGTCTTCTCCTCCGGAGAGACGTCCTCGAAGCCGAAAGAGACCTTGTCCATCGCGGCGGCCTCTAGCAGGGGTTTCGCTTCATGTGCACTTGCCATCTGCCCTGCCCTCTCGATGCCTGAGCTGCCCGAGGTCGAAACCACGGTGCGTGGACTTGTTCCCGTCCTCCAGGGGAGGCGGCTCGTGTCCGTGGAGGCGCGGCGGGCGGACCTGCGCCGCGCCTTCCCGCCGGACCTTCGCCAGCGGCTGACCGGGGCGCGGGTGACGGGCCTTGGCCGGCGCGCCAAATACGGCCTCATCGATACGGACCGGGGCGACACTCTGGTCTTTCACCTCGGAATGTCGGGCCGGTGGCGGATCGATCCCGAAGAGATCGGGCCGCACGACCATTTCCTGATCGAGACGGAAGAAGGCCGGCGCCTCGCGCTCAACGATCCCCGGCGCTTCGGCTCGCTGGACCTCGTCCGGACGGCTGGCCTCGCCGCATCCGAGCCCTTCGCGAGCATCGGCCCGGAGCCTTTGTCGGACGCATTTTCCGCGGATTATCTGCTTGCCGCGCTCGCGGGCCGGAGTGCGCCGGTCAAGGCAATGCTGCTCGACCAGCGGATCGTGGCGGGCCTTGGCAACATCTACGTCTGCGAGGCGCTCCACATGGCCGCTATCGCGCCGGGCCGCGCATCGGGACGGATTTCGCGGCCGCGGCTCGAGCGGCTGGTGACGGCGGTGAAGACCGTTCTCGAAGCCGCCATCGAGGCGGGGGGATCGTCGCTGCGCGATTATGCCCGGCCATCGGGCGAGCTCGGCTATTTTTCGGAGCAGTGGCGCGTCTACGGCCGCGAAGGCGAGCCCTGCGCATGCGGGGGAGCGATTCGCCGCCGAGTCGATTCGGGCCGATCGACCTTCTTTTGCCCGCATTGCCAGCGGGCCTGAGGTTGACCTCCGCGGCCGCTTTGCGTAGAGCGCGCGGCGAGCGGGTGCGGCCGAGGTGCTGCGCCCTTTTCATTTAGCGATAAGAGGCAATCTCAATGGCGAACACGCCGCAAGCCAAGAAGCGCATCCGCCGCAACGCGCGCCGCACCGAGGTCAACCGGACCCGCGTCAGCCGCATCCGGACCTTCGTCAAGCAGGTCGAGGCGGCGATCGAAGCCGGCGACAAGGCCCTCGCTTTGGCGGCCATCTCCAAGGTTCAGCCGGAGCTTGCCCGCGGTGTTGCCAAGGGCGTGTTCCACAAGAACACGGCGGCGCGGAAATTCTCGCGTCTGACGCGCCGTATCGCCGCCTTGAGCTAAGTCCTTTTGAAGGCTCATGAGACGCCCGCCGGAACTCGTTTCCGGCGGGCTTTTTTGTGCCGGCGGAACACATAGCGAAACCCTAGGACTTTCCGCGATTCGCGCGGCCTCCGTTTGAGAAAATGGCGGTTTTCCGCCGTTTTTACGGGAAGCCGCAGAAAACCTATGTCAAGCGTCTTTCTTTTTCATGACGCAAATTTCCGCCTTGCAAGCGCTTCGGTCCGGTTCCAAAAAGCTTCCTTCGGAAGGGCGAATCTCCTTCCGGACGCCACAGCAAAGACGCGTTTCCGAATCGGCATCGCCGGGGGGCGATCCCGTGTGCGGAAAAGTCTTGCGCCAACGAGGTCCGTCAAGAGGCCGTCAGGAGGAGGGGTGCGTTCGTGTCTGTGAAGTCGGCGGGAACCAACGTCACAACGACGGCCGGGGGGATGGAGTCGCTGCAGAGCGCGTGGGAGGCGATTCGCGCCGGCCTGCGTCGGGATTGCGGCGCGCGGACGTTCGACGGCTGGCTGCGGCCGATCGCGCTCGGGAGCTTCGACGCCGAGGCCGGCACGCTTCGCCTCGAGCTTCCCTCTCAGTTCATGGCCGATTGGGTACAGACCCATTTCTCCGAGCGGTTGCAGCTCGCCTGGCGGACGATGTGCCCGGAGGTCCGCCACGTCGCCATTCGCGTCGGGGCGGCGGCGCCGAAGACGGCCGCCGTGGTAGAGATACCCGCGCCTCCGCCCTCCGAGGAGCCCGCCTCCCCGGGCGGCCTCTACGCGGTCGCGCTGGAGCCTCGCTACCGCTTCGAGAATTTCGTCGTCGGCAAGGCCAACGAGGTCGCCTTCAACGCGTCCCGGACGCTCTCCACCGCCGACAATGTCGCGTTCAACCCGCTCTTCCTCCACGGCGGCACCGGACGCGGCAAGACGCACCTGCTCCACGCCATCGGTCATGAATTCCACCGGCTGAGGCCGCGGGCGAAGATCATCTACATGTCGGCCGAGAAGTTCATGGTCGAGTTCGTCGCGGCGCTTCGCGCCAACGAGACGATCCAGTTCAAGCAGCAGCTGCGTTCCGCAGACCTGCTCATGATCGATGACGTGCAGTTCATCGCCGGCAAGGAATCGACGCAGGAGGAATTCTTCCACACGATGAACGAGATCATCTCGGCCGGTCGCCGGCTGGTGATCTCCTCGGACCGCGCGCCGCAGGACCTGGACGGCATCGAGCCGCGGATTCTTTCGCGCCTGTCCTGGGGCCTCGTCGCGGATATCAACCAGGCCGATCTGGAACTTCGCCTCAACATCATCCTGAAGAAGCTCGAGGCGCTGCCCGGGGTGGCGGTGCCGCACGAGGTCGTCATGTTCCTCGCCAAGCGGATCAGCTCCAACGTCCGCGAGCTCGAGGGCGCGCTCAACCGCATCGCCGCTTACGCGACGATGCAGCAGCGGACGATCGACCTCGATTTCGTCGCCGAGGTGCTCGCCAACACGCTGCGCGCCAACCAGCGGCGCATCTCGATCGACGAGATCCAGACCCGGGTCTCGGAGCATTACCGGATCCGCAAGGCCGAGATGACCTCGGCCCGCCGCGCCCGCGAGGTTGCGCGCCCGCGCCAGGTCGCGATGTACCTCTCCAAGCAGCTCACTCCCCGGTCGCTGCCGGAGATCGGCCGCCGCTTCGGCGGTCGCGACCATACGACGGTCATCCACGCGGTCCGGCAGATCGAGAAGTTGCGGTCCGAGGATTCGGAGCTCGACGCCGACATCCGCCTGCTGACCCGCCAGCTCGAAGGCTGAGGCGGCGCGCAGGGCGGCGCTGACGGTGAATCCGATCCTTGCCTTCGCATTGGCCGGTGCTTTCGTCAGCGGCGCGCTCGTCGCCCTTCAGGCCCCGACGAATGCGATGCTGTCGCGCGCCGTCGGCTCGCCGGTCAACGCGGCGCTCGTCTCCTTCGCGGTCGGAACGCTGGCGCTCGCCGCCGTTGCCCTGGCGCTCGGTGTCCGCCCTGCCGGGGCGACAGTCCGTTCGCTTCCTTGGTATGCGTGGACGGGCGGCCTCTACGGCGCCGTCTTCGTCGCGGTCGCCGCCTTCGCGGCGCCGAGATTCGGCATCGCCTATTTCGTCGTCGTGGCGATCGCCGGCCAGCTTGCCATGGCCCTGCTTCTCGACAGGCTCGGAGCTTTCGGGCTCGATCAGATCGAGATCAGCCCGAGCCGGATCCTCGGGGTCCTCCTCGTCCTCGCCGGAGCTGTCCTGGTCCGGCACTGAGGCTCACTTCCAGGCCGGCCCCTGGATGTCGAAGCCCGCGGCGGCCAGCTCGTCGAGGACTCCGCCTTTCTCCGCGAGCGAATGGAGGCTGAGCACGGCGACCGTCACTTCCGGCTCTGCGAGCAGGCCCTTCATCTGGTCCGCCATCTCGGCGCCGGAATCGAGCACGGCCGCAGCCGGCCAGCATGTCTCATAGACGCCGTCCGCGGGCGAAGCGACGACCTCGGCGACGCGCCGCGCCGCCCAGGCGTCCGACCGCGCCTGCACCGCGGCCGGTCCACCCTCGGCCATGGCGATGGCGGCATGGAGGCAGGGCAGGTGATCCTGCGGAGTCGAGGCGAAGAGTTCTTTGACCAGCGGCTTGGCCTTGCCGCGCCGGATCGGCGCCTTGGTCAGATCATATTGCTTGATCGCGCGCTGGACGACGTCGACCGCGTCGCGCCCGAACTCGATATCGCCTTTCGCCCGCTCCCTGAGGTCGCCGGAAAGGTGGAGCGGATGGCGGCTGGCATAATCGGGGCGCACTCGCTTCCTGGCGGCGAGGGCGGCGAGCCGCCGCATGTCGTCCGGTGCGGCGATCGAGGCGAGACTCTGCCCCTTGGGCAGGCTGCCCATCGCGTTCCACTTGGCGATCCATCCGATCGCCTTGAACGGCGACGCGGTAAACTCGGCCGATTGCGGGAACATCACACGGTCCGCCTTGCGCAGCGCTTCGACGAGGGCGGTCGGGTCCCAATAGGTCGTTTTCGAAACGCCACGAATGGAGCCGACGAGGACCAGGGTGGTCGTCTCGCTTCGCACCGTCCATATCGGCGCGCCGCTGCGGCGGCCGGTGACGACGATGTCGTCCGCCTGGCTTTGGTTGTCGGCAGCCGTCTTGGGCGGCGCGGCCGCGACGAGGGCTAGGGCGGCCAGACCGGCCGCCCCGATGGATTTCAGCATTCACCCTCCCGGAACTTCACATTCCCTCTGGAACGCGAAGTCGGGCCGGGCGGATGAACGGCCCTTGAATGCTAGCGCTTGCGCTCCGGCGCCACGGTGATCCGCACGGTCTCGCCGGAATTTCCGGGGAAGCGCGTGAACATCGCTTCGACCAGCGCCGGCACCAGATCGCGCAGGTCGTCGCTGCGCGAGCGGGCACGGGCGGTCCCCTCGAACACCGACTGGCCGTCGCCGGCGCGCTTGATGTCGAGGTCGAGGAAGCTGGTATAGACGGTGTAGACGTCGATATCGCGGCCGAAATAGAAGGGATCGTTCCAGCCCCAGTAGAAGGGCGAGCCGTAGCCGCGGTAGCGCCGGCCGAGGCCGTAGGGACCGTAATAGCCGCCGTAACGGCCGAAGCCGCCGAAGCGGGGGCCCCAGTCGACGATCTGCTGCTTGCCGTCGTCGACGCCGTAATCGAGCGAGACGATGAGGCTCGCGCCCTGCCCGTCGACGGCTTCCCGATAGCCGATCTCGGTCAGATGGCGCCGAACGAGATCGGCGTAGCGCGCGAACTCCAGGCCACCGCGATCGGCCGGATCGGCCGAGCGTATGGCGAAGGTCTGGCCCTGCGGGGCGGGCATGGCCTGGTAGCGGGAGACCTGGGTCGGAAGGCCGGTGGCGCAGCCGCCGAGCGCGAGCAGGGCGGCGGCGGGCGCGGCCAGGATCAGGAATTTCTTGGCAAGGGACATGAACGCATCCTCTTTCGCAAAACAGGCAAGCCGAGAGATAAGTATATAGGAAAGCCCACCTTTTTACAAAGGGCCCGGTGAACGCCGGGTGAAGCTCAGCCGGCGGGGCGCTTGCGTCGGACGAGCGTCTTCAGCGCCTCCTTGTCCATCCCGCCGAAGAGCCAGGCGGCGGGGAAATAGACGGCCAGCCCCACGCCGACGACGGCTGATACCCCGACCAGGCGCCGGCCTACCCCGCCGGTGAACCAGCCGCCGAGGAAGTGGCGGACCGCGAAGAGCGCGGCGACCATCACGGCGCCGGCGAGGAATTGCTTGGCGATGCGCGCGGCGAGCCAGGCCTCGACCCGGAAATGGCCGCGGCGGTGGAGGATGACGTAGAGGATCGCGCAATTGAGCCAGCTCGTGACCGCGATCGCGGCGGCGAGGCCGGCAATGCCGAAAGGCGGGATCAGCGCGAAATTGAGGGCGATGTTGGCGAGGAGGACGAAAGCGGCGGTCTTGACCGGGGTCGCCGTGTCCTGGCGCGCGTAGAAGCCGGGGGTCAGCACCTTCACGAGCACATAGGCCGGCAGGCCGATGACGATGATGCTCAGGACGAGAGCCGTGATGCGGGCGTCATCGGCGGAGAATTCCCCGCCTTGGAAGAGCGCCCCGATCAAGGGGCCCGCGGCGGCGCACAGCGCGGCGGCGGCCGGCAGGCAGAGCAGCATGGCGAGGTCCGCCGCCTCGCCCTGAACGCGGGCGGCCTGTTCCGGCCGCCCGGCGCCGACGTGGCGGCTGACCTGGGGGAGGATCGCGGTGCCGAGCGCCGCGCCGATGACGCCCAAAGGAAGCTGGTTGAGGCGGTCCGCATAGTTGAAATAGCTCATCGCTCCGGTGCCGATCCGGGCGAGGAAGAAGGTGTCGATGAAGGCGCTGATCTGGTAGACGCCGGCGCCCAGGGTGGCGGGGACGACCACCCGCACGAATTGCCGCACCCCGGGCGTCATTCTCGGCCGCCCGATCCGCAGAGACACGCCGGCACGGCGGCAGGCGACCATGAGCAAGGCCAGCTGGATGACGCCGCCCGCGGTGACGCCAATCGCCAGCGCCGTCGCTGTCACGGTGCCGCCGTCGCGGACGAGGATGAGGGCCAGCAGCATCGAAAGGTTGAGCAAGGCTGGGGCGAAGGCTGCGGCGCTGAAGCGGGCCAGGCTGTTGAGTATGCCCGAGAAGAGCGAGACCAGACTGATCAGGATCAGATAGGGAAAGGTGATCCGCGTCAGGAAGGTCGCGAGCGCGAGCTTGTCGCCATCGTAGCCGGAGATCGCCGCGACGAAGAGCGGCATGATGATCTCGAAAGCGATGGTGAACAGGACGAGCGTTGGGAGGAAGACGGCGAGCACTTCCTCGGAGAAACGCCGCGCTTCCTCCCCGCCGCCCTCGCCATGGAGGCGCTGGCTGAACAGCGGCACGAACCCAGCCGAAAAGGCCCCTTCGCCGAACAGCCGGCGGAAGGTGTTGGGCAGGCGAAAGGCGACCAAGAAGGCGTCGGCCGCGGCGCTCGCCCCCATCACCCGCGACATCAGCATCTCGCGGGCGAAGCCGGCGACTCGGCTGACCATGGTCAGGCCGCCGATCGTGCCGGTCGCCTTCCAGAGGTTCATCGTCTTTGGCTCCCGCCTGCGGCGCGGCGGGTCAGGCCTGGCCCATCTCGCCGGCCTGGACGCCCTCGCCGGTGCCGCCGCCATTCGCCTCGGCCGCCTCGCGGGCGAGGTAGAGGGCGTGGAAGTCGATCGGATCGAGCATCAGGGGTGCGAAGCCGCCGTCCTGGACCGTCTGCGCGATGATCTGGCGCGCGAACGGGAAAAGGATGCGCGGCGCCTCGGCGAGGAGGAAGGGCTGGGCGCTCGCCTCGTCGATGTTGCGGACGCCGATCAGGCCCGCATAGAGGAGATCTACGGCGAAGGCGGTCTGACCGTCGGCGGTGGCGCGCACCTCGATCCGGAGCGAAACCTCGTGGATCTCGTCGCTGAGCTTGGCAACTCCGATGTTGAACTCGACGGCGATCTGCGGCTGGGTCTGCCATTGGTAGACGGCCGGCGCGTTCGGATTCTCGAACGACAGATCCTTCACATATTGCGAGATAACGCCAACCTGCGGCGAGGTGTCGTTGCCGTTCGGCTGCTCGGGACTGCCTTGGTCTTCGGCCATTTCTATCGCTTTCGATGGGTTGGATGACGGCCGCGGCGCGCCCGGCCAATGCGGGAGCGCGGGTAGCAGCCGGGCGGCAGGGGTGCAACCGCCGCCGGCACTCGCGGGCCGAGAGGCGGGAACTTCCGGGCCATTTGAATCCTTAACGCCTCGGGCCTATGTAAAGGCCTCCGAGTGCGGAGAGCGTAGTGACCGAGATCATCCTGCTGGCCCTGGTTGCCCTGTTCGTCGGTCTGCGGCTCTTCGCCGTGCTGGGCCGCCGGACCGGCCACGAGCAGCAGCCGATCCTTCGCCCGGCGGAGAGCGCGACCGCGCCCGACGCCGGGGCTCCGGCCGCTGAGGCGGTCGCCGGGCGGCCGGAGAGCAGCGGCTTCGTTTACGAAGAGCCGGCGACGCCGGGGATCCGGGCGATCGTCGCCGCCGATCCGAGCTTCGACGTCGCGCGTTTCCTCGAAGGCGCTCAGGCGGCCTATCGGGTCATCCTGGAAGCCTTCTGGAAGGGTGATCGCGAGGAGCTGCGCCATCTCGTCGGCGGCGACGTGCTGGCCACATTCGAGCAATCGATCACGGAACGCGAGAGCGCGGGGCACAAACTCGAGAATCGGCTGATCGCGATCGAGCGGGCGGTCATCCAGGACGCGCGGCTTTCCGGCCGAACCGCCGAGATCGACGTCCGCTTCGACGCCGACGTGTCGGCGGTGACCCGCGATCGCGATGGCAACATGATCGCCGGGACGCTGAGCGACGCGGTCGGGACCCACGACGTCTGGACGTTCCGCCGAACGCTCTCCAGCGGCGATCCGAACTGGCTTCTCGTCGAAACGGACGAGGCCGACTAGCGCTTTCGAAACCATTTCGCGCCGCCGCCCGGTGGAGCTAGTCTCCGCTCATGGTGAGCCGCGAATCGACCTCCTTCGTTCTCGTAGACCCGGACCGCCTGTCGCGGCGTCGGGCCTATCGCACTTATCCGGCTCTGGTCGCCGGGCTGGTGGCTCTTGCGAGTTGCGCGCCGAAGACCGTGGTTCCGATGCCGGCCCCAGCGCCTGCGCCGCCGTCACCCATGGAGGTCGAGCCCGCCAAGCCCGTCAATGCCGCCGCCGCCGGCGTCCGCGCGGCCCCGGCGCTGCCCGCCCTCAGCGAAGAGGCGGCGGCGCGTGCCTTCAGGGCCTTCCGCATCTCTTGTCCCGCTCTCGTCAGGCGCACCGACCCGAGTGGCCTCACCACAGCTGACGACTGGCGTCCGCTCTGCGACGAGGCCGCCGCCAGCGCCCCGGCGGAGGGCAGCGCGGCCTGGTTCCGCAGCCGCTTCACCCCCGTGGAAATCGGCGAGGGCAAGGCCTTCGTCACCGGCTATTACGAGCCCGAGATTCGCGGCTGTCGGGCGCCGCAGCCCGGCTGCGATGTTCCGATTTACCGCAAGCCGCCTGACCTGGTCGAAGTCGACGCGGCTGCGGCCGAGGCCGCCGGGACGCTCCGCCGGGGCCGGCTCGAAAACGGCATCGTCGTCCCCTATTACGAGCGCTCCGAGATCGAGGACGGCGCCCTTGCCGGTAAGGAACTCGAGCTCGCCTGGGCCGCCGATCCGATCGAGCTCTTCTTCCTTCAGATCCAGGGCTCCGGGCGGCTGCGCCTGCCCGACGGCGGGGTGATGCGCATCGGCTATGCGAGCCAGAACGGGCGCGAATATGTCGGCATCGGTCGCTTGATGAAGGAGCGCGGGCTGTTCGGCACCGGCCCAACGACGATGCAGGCGATCGTGGCCTGGCTGCGCGCCCACCCCGAGGAGGGCCGCGCGCTGATGCGCGAGAACAAAAGCTACGTCTTCTTCCGCGAACTGAAGGGGCCGGGGCCTCTCGGCGCGCTCGGACTGCCCGTCACCGCGCGCGCGAGCGTCGCCGCGGACCCCAGGTTCGTTCCGCTCGGCGCGCCGGTCTATCTCGACCTCGATCGGCCGGAGGCGAGCGGTCTCTGGGTCGCGCAGGACACGGGGGGCGCCATCCGCGGCGCCAATCGCTTCGACACCTTCTGGGGCGCAGGCGAGGAAGCGGCGCGGATCGCCGGCGGGATGCAGGGCCGCGGGCGGGCCTGGCTGCTTCTCCCGAAGAGCGCTGCGGCCCGCCTGCTTGCGCCGTCTCAGCCCTGACGAGGCCGCCCTCTGGGCGAAGGTGGTCCAGTCGGTCCGGCCGCTGGAAGGAGTGACGGCCCCTGTGGCCGCTGATCCTATGCTGCCGGGGCCCGCGAGAAGGCCCGGCGCGATCCCGACGCGGCCCCATGCGGCTCGGAAAGCTCCGGGAACCACGCTCGACGGGAGCTGGGACCGGCGCCTGTCGCGGGGTCTGGTCCCGCCTGATGCGGTCCTCGACCTGCACGGCCACGACCTGGCGACCGCCTACGATCTTCTCGACCGCCGCCTGGAGGACGCGATTGCGAGCGGCGCGCGCCTGTTGCTTCTCGTTACCGGCAAGCCGCCGGGGCCGGAGCGTCCGGTTCTACGCGGCCGGATCCGCGCAGCGGTCGACGACTGGCTGCACGCATCGCGCCACGCCGGTCGCATCGCGGCGGTGCGCAACGCCCATCCCCGCCACGGCGGCAGCGGCGCGCTCTACATCGTGCTTCGCCGGGCGCGGCCGTGACGCAAACGAAATGGTAACGGCTCGGGCATAAGACATCTTCCGCAAGCGCGCCTGTGGGGGGTGGCGCCGCAGGCTGGATGGAAAGCGCCGGCAACATGGTTTCGACTTTCGCGAAGTTGAGCAACCGGCTGCTCTCCCTCATCGCGGGCCTCTCGGCCTTCGCGCTGACCCTTCTCGGCTTCCTCCTTCTGACTCGGATCGATCTGCAGATCGTCGCTTCGTTGTCGATCGGTCTCTTCGCGCTGATGCTGGTCCGACTGGCCGCCGAGAGGCCGAAGGCAGAGCATGCGCGTGCCGTCTCCGCGCTCATCGACCGTCTGCTCGCCGTCAACCGGGGCGATCTGGCCTCGCCCGCCCCGACTGCCGTGAAGCGACAGCTCCCTGCGCTGGCGACCGCCGTCGAGGCCCTGTTCGCGCAGGTCCGCTCGACGCTCGACGATGCCCAGGCGATGGCGATGTACGACCCCGTCACCGCGCTCCCGAACCGCCTCCACTTCAAGCATGAGGCGGAGCGGATCCTCGCCGCTCGCGGGCCTCAAACGACCGCCGCCCTCTTCTTCATCGACCTCGATGGCTTCAAGGAGGTCAACGATCGCCTTGGCCACGCCCAGGGCGATCATGTCCTGATCATGGTCGCGAACCGCCTGCGCGTGGTCGTGAAGGCCGAGGCACCCGCGGACATGCAGGCACCGCCGCTTCTCGCCCGCCTCGCCGGCGACGAGTTCACCATGCTCATGCCCGACGTCGGCAATCGCGAGGAAGCCGAGCGCATCGCGTCGCGAGCGCTGGCCGCACTCGCCGCGCCCTTCGGCAGCGACGGAAACAACGTCCTGATCAGCGGCTCGATCGGCATCGCTTTGTCGCCCGACCACGGCGCCGACCTGACCGGCCTGATGAAGGCCGCCGACATCGCCATGTATCACGCCAAGGCGAGCGGACGTTCGCGGCTCTGCACGTACGAGCCGAGCCTCGCGCGCGCTTCCGAGGAGCGCAGCGCCGCCGCCGCCGCGGCCCGGCAGGCCGTCGAGAAAGAGGAGCTCGAGCTCGTGTTTGAGCCGCGTCTGTGCATCCGCACCGGCGCGATCGAGGGCGCGGAGGCAATGATCCGCTGGAACGCCGAGGGCCGCGCCAGCCTCATCTCGCTCGACGATCCGATGGTCGAGGAGATGGGCCTCGCCGTCCAGGTCGGCGAGTGGACGCTCGCCGCCGCCGCCCAAGCGCTGGCCCGCTGGCGTACGTCGGGCATCGAGCACCGCCTCTGCTTCCCGGTCGGCGCTCGCCAGTTCGAGCGTCTCGATTTCGTCGAGCGGCTGCGCACCGCCCTCGGACGCGCAGGGAAAGCGCCCTGGAACGTCGAGCTCGCGCTCGGCGAGCAGACCGCGGCGGCCTGCGACAAATGGGTTAGGGCCGAGCTCGAGGCGCTGCGCCGCGAAGGGGTCCAGGTCTCGGTCGGCGGTTTTGGCTCGGGCCGGGCGCGCCTGTCTGCGCTCGCCGACCTTCCGATCGACCGGGTTCAGCTCGACCCGAGCCTCGTGCGCGACATCGACCGCTCGGCCCGTGCTCGGGACATCGCGGCCTCGATCGTTCATCTCATCCACGGTCTCGGCTGCCAGGCGGTCGCGGCGGGCGTGGAGCGCCAGGACCAGGTCGAGGTTTTGCGTGCGATCGGCTGCGACACCCTGCTCGGCTTTCCGGGAGTCGCGGCCATGGCGGAGGAAGCTTTCCTCGCCTGGGCGGAAGCGCAGGATTGCGCGCGGAGCCTCGCCCGGGCCTCCTAGGTCAGCGCCGCCCTCAGGACGCGCGCGTAGATGCGCGCCAAGGCCCTGATGTCCTCGACCGAGGCGGCTTCGTCGAGCTTGTGCATCGTGCCGTTGGGAAGGCCGAAATCAACGACCGGGCACAGGTCGATCAGAAAGCGCCCGTCGGATGTGCCGCCGGCGGTGGAGAGCTCGGGCGCGATGCCGGTCTCGCCGCGGATCGCCTCGACGATCGTCTCGTAGAGCGGACCCGGCGGCGTCAGGAAGGCTTCCCCCGAGATGGCCGCCTCCACAGTTGTTCCGGGGACCTGCTCTTCCGCGATTCGGCGGACCAGCGCGACGAGATCCTCGCCCCGGTGAAGGTTGTTGAAGCGGATGTTGAGCTGCGCCCGGGCCGAGCCTGGTATGATGTTCGTGGCGCTGGTCGGCGTCGAGAGCGCCGTCACCTCGAGGTTGGAGGGCTGGAAGGATTCCGTGCCGCTATCGAGCTCGAGCGCTTCGAGCGCGTTTACGATCCGGGCCAATCCGGGGATCGGATTCTTCCCCCGGTGCGGGTAGGCGACGTGGCCCTGCAGGCCGGGCACCGTGACCCACATGTTGACCGTGCCGCGACGGCCTATCTTGACGATGTCGCCGAGTCTCGCCTCCGACGTCGGCTCGCCGATCAGGATCGCGTCGGGCCGTATCGCGCGCTCGGCCATCCAGGCCATGATCGAACGCGTGCCGTGGAGGGCGGGGCCCTCCTCGTCGCCGGTGATCAGCAGGCTGAGCGTGCCGGGGTGGGTAGCCACCTCTGCGGCGGCCGCGACGAAGGCCGCTATCCCGCCCTTCATGTCGACGGCGCCCCGGCCGTAGAGCAGGCCGCCCCGGATCTGCGGAACGAAGGCGTTGCCGGTCCAGCCCTCGCCGGGCGGAACGACGTCGAGATGGCCGGCGAAGCCGAAATGGGGGCGTCCCGAGCCTCGGCTGGCGACGAGATTCTCGACCTCGCCGCCGCTGACGAAGCGGTGGACCTCGAACCCGAGCGGGCGGAGGGCCGTCTCGAGTACGTCGAACACCTCGCCCCGTGCGGGCGTCACGCTGGGGCAGGCGATCAGCCTGGAGGCGAGGTCGACCGGATCGATTGCGCTCGTCATCGCCGGTCGCCTAGCAAGGGTGCGACGGCTTGCACAGCGAAAGGCCATGACGATGCCGAAGCTCGATCTGGAGGCGATCCCGCAGAGCAACGCGACAGGCTACCCGTCGCCGTGGCGCGAGGAGATGGCGAGGCGTCACTACCGCCGCCTCGGTCCGGCCGCCCGCTTCAGCGACTTCGGCGTGAGCCACGTGACCCTGGAGCCCGGCGGAATCTCCTCGCAGCGGCACTGGCACGAAGGCGAGGACGAGTTCGTCGTGATGCTCGAGGGGGAGGCGATGCTCGTCGAGGACGAAGGCGAGACGGTCCTTCGCCCCGGCGACTGCGCCGCCTTCCCGAAGGGGGTCGCCAACGCCCACCAGCTCGTCAACCGAAGCGAAGCGCCCTGCATCTTCATCGCGATCGGCCGCGTCGCCGAGACGGACTGCCACTATCCCGACGTGGACATGCACCTCGATGCCGGTTCGATGCGCTTCACGCGGAAGGACGGCACGCCTTACTGAGCCGCTTCCTCATATTTCTCGATCACCCACGGCTCTTCCTGAGCGGCCTCGATCCATTCCCGCATCCAGGGGTGGGAGAGCATCGCCTCCATATAGGCGGCGGCGAAGCGCGGCACCGGGATCGAATAGGTGACGAAGCGGGTGACGACCGGCGCGAACATGATGTCGACCGCGCCGAACGTGTCGAAAAGATAGGGCCCGCCGCCGCCGTGGCGGGCACGCGCCTGCGCCCATAATTCCAGGATGCGGACGACCTCGGCGCGGACGTTGTCCGAGAGATCCTTCGGCCCGAATTGCTTCCTGAGGTTCATCGGACATTCGCGGCGGAGATTGTCGTAGCTCGAATGCATCTCGGCGGCCATCGACCGGGCCATGCCGCGCGCGATCTCGTCGCGGGGCCAGTAACGGGCGCGGTCGGTCTTGTCGGAAAGCCACTCGACGATGGCCAGCGAATCCCAGATCACGGCCTGGTCGTCCCACAGAACCGGCACCTTGCCGCCGGACGGCGCGAACTCGTTGCCCTCCCGCGTCTTCTCCCATTCCTCGTCGAAGAGCGGGACGGTCATCTCCTCGAACGCGAGGCCCGAATGTTTGACCGCGAGCCAGCCGCGCAGCGACCAGGAGGAATAGGCCTTGTTGCCGATGATCAGCTTCAGCATCGTCTCTCCTTCGCGCCGCCGCCCCTCAGCATGAGGGGCGCGGGCTTGTCCAGCCTCGAGCGCGCAAAGAAAAAGGCCGCCGCCCGGAAGGACAGCGGCCTTTTCGAGACCCCGGCTTTCGCCGGGGCGACGGTCAACCTTCGGACGACTTGTCGCTTTCGGCCTCGTCGGACTCCGCGTCGGCGGGCGAAGCCTCGGCGGCTTCGGGCGCGTCGGCCGGGATCTCGCCGGGCTCGAGGTCGGGATCGCGCTCCTCGGTGAAGCCCGTCTCTTCCTTCTCGAACATCTCAGCCATGACGTCGACGCCCTGCGCCTGCATCTCGGCCTCTTCGGGCGAACGCGCGACGTTGACGTGGACCGTGACCGAGACCTCCGGGTGCAGCGCGATCTTCACGTCGTGCAGGCCGATCGCCTTGATCGGGCGATCCATGACGATCTGGTTCTTCGCGATCTTGTGGCCCTCGGCCTCGAGCAGCTCGGCGAGGTCGCGCGCCGAGACCGAGCCGTAGAGCTGGCCGGTGTTGGAGGCCTGGCGGATCAGCTGGACCTTCGTCCCCTCGATCCCGCCCGCGTCCTTTTCGGCGGCGCTGCGGCGCTCGGCGTTCGTCGCTTCGATCCGGGCGCGGTTTGCCTCGAACACCTTGCGGTTCGATTCGTTGGCGCGCAGCGCCTTGCCGTTGGGAAGGAGGAAGTTGCGGGCATAGCCGTTCTTCACCTTCACCACGTCGCCGATGGCGCCGAGCTTCTCGATCCTCTCGAGCAGAATGATTTCCATCGCCCGGGCTCCTTATTTCACGACGTAGGGGAGAAGGCCGAGATGGCGGGCGCGCTTGATCGCGGTGGCCAGCTCGCGCTGCTTCTTGCCGGAAACGGCG
>DATAIU010000128.1:0-31185 GCA_036262495.1 Allosphingosinicella sp. | reverse complement strand
AAACGGTTTTTTTGCGCTCATCCGGAAGCTGCGCTACGAAGCGTCGCAGAAGAGGGGAGGACGGGATGCGCAAGGCATGGCTGGCGGCGGCGCTGGCGGCGACGGCAATTCCGGCCCAGGCGGGGCTGGACAGCGTCCGTTCGGTTCCGGTCGAGGCGGTGGCGCCGGACTGCCTGGCGGGCTCGGCCCCTGCGGCAAAGCCGGGCGCCGTTGACGAGAAGCCGCCGGTGCTGATCGAGGGCCTCGGTTATGCGGGCTTCGCGCCGGATAGCGCCGATGCGCGGGCCAAACGCTGGTTCGAGCAGGGCGTGCGGCTGGTCTGGGCCTATGACGAGGCGGAGGCGATCCGTTCGTTCCGCCAGGCCCAGGCGCTCGATCCGCAATGCGCTATGTGCTTCTGGGGCGAGGCCTGGGCGCGCAGCCCCACCCTCAACCTCCAGCCGCGCGACGAGGAGCATGGCGCGGCCGCGGCGGCCGCCTCCCGCGCGGCGTCGCTGTCGGCGAAGCTCGGCGAGCGCGACCGCGGCCTGATCGGCGCCCTCCAGGCCCGGCTCGGCAAGGCGGCCAAGTTCGACAATCGCGCCTATATGAAGGCGATGGCGGACCTCGCCCGGCGCTTCCCGGCCGACGACGCGGTGCTGGTGATGGCGGCCGACGCCCACATGGTGGGGGCCCGGACGCCGGAGGAAGGCGCGCCCGCGCAGGGCTTCCTCGAGACGGTGCTCGGCCGCAATCCCGACCATAGCGGCGCCATCCATTACTACATCCACCTGACCGACTTCATCGACAAGCAGCGGCTTGCCGAGCGCTACGCCAACCGGCTCGGCAAGGTCGCGCCCGCGGCCAGCCACCTCGTCCATATGCCGTCGCACACTTTCTACGGCGTCGGGCGCTACCGCGACGCCGCGGCGGTCAACGTCGCCGCGCTCGCCGCTGAAAAGGCCTACGCCGACAAGGTCGCGCCGCCCGCGACGGAGTATCGCACGGGCCTCGCCGCCCACAACATGCACTTCGCGATGGAATCGGCGATCATGCGCGGTGACGGACGCACCGCGCTCGACGTCGCGGACCGCTTCCGCAAGCGCTTCTCTACGGCCGACAAGGGCTTCCGCCCGGTCGCACGCGCGGCGACCTGGTACGCGATGGGCCTCCACGCCCCCGTCCGCGCCGTCATGGAGGCGCCCGAGCCTGCTCCCGGGCAGACGCTGATGCGGGCGATGCGGCGCTATGCCCGCGGCGAGGCTTTCGCCCGCTCGGGAGACTCGGCCGGCGTCAGGCGCGAGGCCGCCGCGCTCGCCGCCTTCCTCCGGGGGCCAGAGAGCCGGGCGCTCGGCAACAAGCGAATCGAGATGCTGGTCGGGATCGCCCGCCGGGTCCTCGAAGGCCGGGCGGCGATGATCGACGGCCACTTCAGGACCGCGACGGCCGCCTATCGCGAGGCGATGCGGCTCCAGGGCAAGGCCGGCTTCGGCATGGATCCCCCGCCTTTCTGGTATTCGACCCGGCGCAGTCTGGCCGCCGCGCTCCTGGCTTCGGGCGAGAAGCAGAGCGCGCGCCTCCAATTCCTGCAGACGCTGAAGGATTGGCCGAACGATCCGCGCGCCTTGTTCGGCCTCGCCGAAGCCGAAAAGGCGCTTGGCCATGGCGAAGCCGCCGCCAACGCGCTCGCCCGAGCGCAGAAGCTCTGGGCGGGGGACTCCGACGCCCTCCGGCTCGCCCGCCTCTGACGATTGCGGCCTGACAGCGCGCGGCGCCGCCGCTAGGCTCGGGCGCTCATGGAGGTCCTCCTTCTCCTCGGCCTGGTGGGGCTGGCGGCCTATACGCTGATGCTGGCGAGCCGGCTGAAACGGGTCGAGCAGGCGCTGGCGGAGCGCGGCGAGACCTTCGAGCCGGGGCCCCCCGTCGAGCCGCCGGCGCGCCGGCCTGCGGTCGTCGTACGTTCGGCGGCGCCGGCTGCCGCGGTCGCGGCCGAAATGCTCGGCCCCGAGGACGCCTATCAGGATTTCGAGCAGGCCAGAGGCGAGCGCGAGAGCGTCGGCGGCTTCTTCGAGCGCTGGGTCGGCGGACGGCTGATGATCTGGGCCGGCGGCATCGCGGTCGCTTTCGCCGGCATCTATTTCGTCCGCTGGTCGATCCAGCACGGCCTGATCAGCCCCCCAGTGCAGATGGGCCTTGCGGCGCTGTTCGGCTTCGCTCTGCTCGCTCTCGGCGAGCTCGCCCGCAGCCGGCCGGCCTGGTCGACCGATTTGCGCGTCGGCCAGGCGCTCGTCGGCGCCGGCATCCTCGTCCTCTACGCCGCCGCCTACGGCTCGCTCGTCGTCCACCACCTGATCGGCCCCGGCACCGCCTTTGCGCTGATGGCGATGGTTACGGCGGTCGCGCTCGTCCTCTCGCTCCGCCACGGCGCGCCGTCGGCGGTGATGGGCCTGGTCGGCGGCTTCCTGACGCCGCTTCTGGTCGGCGAGAAGAGCGAGACCGCGATCCCGCTCCTCTCCTACCTCGCCTTGCTCGACGTCGCGCTGTTCACCATTGCCGGGCGCCGCGGCTGGGCCTGGCTCGCGGCGGCCGCGTCGCTGCTCAGCTTCCTGTGGGGCGGTTATGTCCTGTTCTGGGGGCCGACCGACGCCGTCTCGGCGGGGATTTTCATCCTCGTTGTCGGGCTGGCGGCCTCGCTGCTCCGCGCCGGCGAAGGCCGGCATCTCGACCGGGTCCGCCCCGCGGCGATCGCCCTCGTCCAGCTCGCGATCCTGGCGGGCCGCGACGATGTCGGAGTCGCCGGCTGGGGGCTTTTCGGGCTGCTGGCGGCGGCCACCTTCTACCTCCAGCATCGCAAGGCCGAATATCGCGCCCTGCCGGCGATCGCCTTGGCCCTCGCCTTGCTCCTCGTCGCCGTCAAAGCCGTGCTGCGGGAGGATGATGTCGAGGCCGCCGCCGCCGGCGTCACCGCCTTGTTCGCATTGGCCTCGCTGCCGCGCGCGCTGCGAAGGGGCGACGTCCTGTCCTACGCCACAGCCGCGCTGGCGCTGCTGGGCCCGGCCGCGATCCTCCGCCTCCTATGGCCGGAGCTGCTCGCGCGACCGGCGTGGGGCGGCCTCTTCCTGCTTCTGTCGCTGGGAGCCATGGCGCTGGCCTGGACTCGCCGCCGCTCGATCGACGGCGCTGATGAAGCGCTGGGGATCGCCGCCGCCGTAGCCGCGGTCCTGCTCGGCATCGCCGCCTTCGACCTTCTCCCGCGCGAGCTGGTCGCGGCCGCCTGGATGGCGATCGCGCTCGGCGCAGCGCTGGCGGCGCGGCGCCTTCGCGACGCCCACCTGCGAGCCGTCTCGGTCGGCGCGCTTCTGTTGGCGACGGCCTGGGCGTTCGGCATGGTCCCCACGCTCGGCACGACTTTGCTCGGATCGCTGGTCGGCGAGCCGGCTCTCGCGGCCAACCTTCCCGGAGCGAGGGTCGTCCTCGAGGATCTCCTGCTGCCTGCTGGGTTCCTCGGGGGCATCTGGCGCCTCCTGCCCGCGCCGCGCGGGTCGTTCCGCGCGCTCATCCCCGGTCTGGCGGCGGGGCTTGCCGGGGCGGCGCTCTACGTCCTCTTCAAGCAGGCCTTCGGCCTCTCGTCCCAAGCGGATTTCGTCGCGCGCGGCCTCGCCGAGCGCACGATCCTCACCCAGGCCCTGTTCCTGCTCGGCTGGCTGGTCTGCAGCGGCAGAATCCCGGTCCGCGACATCGACGCGCAGCGGCGCTGGCTCGCCGGCACGCTGATAACCGGCCTCGCCGCGGCGCGGCTCGTCTGGTTCGAGATGCTGATCCACAATCCGGTCCTGCAGCCGCAGAACGTCGGCTCTATTCCCGTCGTGAACCTGCTGGCGCCCGCTTACCTGCTCTCGGCCTGGTGGCTCTACCGGGCCCGCCGCGGCGCCGACGCGGCGCTCCGCTCCGGCCTGTGGCTCGTTCTTTCGCTCGTCTCGCTCGCGCTCGGCGTGATGCTGATGGTCCGCCAGCTCTTCCAGGGGCCGATCCTGGACGGGCCGTCCCTGCCGGCGATCGAATCCTACGGCTATTCGCTGGCCGGGCTCCTGCTCTCGGTCGCTTTGCTCCTCACCGGCATCCGCGTCCGCGACAAGGCGCTGCGCCTCGCCGGGCTCGTCTTCCTGACGCTGACCACCGCGAAGGTCTTCTGGATCGACGCCTCGGTGCTGGAAGGGGTTCTACGCATCCTCTCCTTCCTCTTCCTCGGCATTCCCCTGATCGGCATCGGCAAGCTCTACACCAGGGTTCTCGATGCGGAGGCGAGGCCGCCGTCCGGCCCCGAAAGCGAAAAGGGGCCGCCCGGCCAGGCAGGTCCCTAGTGAAGGGCCCCAGCTTGATCAGTTCTCGCCGGCGCATCAGTAGGCGAAGCGGAGGGGTCGCGTGCCTGGTGTTTCAAACAGTGGGGCGAGGCGTGCTGTTCGGGTCGGAATCGGGCTTATTTAGGCCGCTTCAAGGACCGGAATCTGCGCCAGCTCGTCCGCCATTCGGGGCTCTAAGGTGGCCAGATCATAAGCACATTGCATCCTCAACCACATCTCTGGGGAGGAGCCAGTGAGCTTCCCAATCCTAAGCGCCATCTGGGACGTGATCGGCTTCTCCTCATTGAGGATATCGTAAAGCTGCTGTCGGGACACGTGAAGCGCACGAGCGATCTCCGTCTTCGGCTTGCCAAGCGCCGGCAGAACGTCCTCGCGGAGGATCTCTCCGGGGTGCGTGGGGGCGAGGCCCCTAAGAAGCTGGTTAGTCACGATACATGCCCTCCTTGGCGGTCACTCGTTACAATTAATGATAGTCTTCCAGGTCCACATCAGTCGCGTCCGGTTCCTCCCACGCCCATGTCATTCGATAGTTTACGGTGACATCAACGGCGTAGCGCGGGGGGTATCCCTCCAGGCTGTGGAAACGCCAGCCCGGAAGGTCCATGTCCTGCGGCTTGGTGGCGGCATCGAGCGCGGCGATTTGCCGCCGCACTTTCCCGTGATTGTGAGCCGGGACAGGCAGCTTCGCTCCGTTGCCGGTGGCAGCGAACTTCTTGAGCGGCTTGCTACGGAACGACCGAATCATGCGGTTGATGTAAATTGGTAGCCTACAGATGTCAAGCGTTTGCTTACATCATCGCTCCATTTGGCAGTTCCGGGATAACAGGCCACGTGCGCCCTGCTAGATCGATATCATACGGTGCGACCGAGTACGTGGAGTGCATGGCGAAGGCGGGATAAACGGCACGCCGAAATGTATCCACTTTCGCTGCCGGTTCTCCATGATCACTGCAAAAGAAAGGCCGCCCGATTCGGACGGCCCTCCCCGGGCTTGAGCCCTTGATTTGATTGGTCGGGGCGACTGGATTCGAACCAGCGACCCCCACACCCCCAGTGTGATGCGCTACCAGGCTGCGCTACGCCCCGACCGAGGGCGGGGATTTAGGCCCTGCCCCCCGCCAAGGCAAGCGCGGCTGCCACGCGCCTCGGCGTCCCACGCCCGCCTTGCGCGAGGCGGCGGCGCCATGTTAACCGCCGCGCGCTTCACGGGCGCCCGCTTGTCCCGGCCCCAGTCCCTCACCAGGTAAGAACCGATGTTCGCAACCCCTGCCTTCGCCTCGACCGGTGCCGCTCCCGCCAACGGGGCGATGTCCTCGCTGGTGAGCGGCGTCGCGCCGCTGCTGCTCATCTTCGTCATCTTCTATTTTCTCCTCATCCGGCCGCAGAGCCGGCGCGTGAAGGAGCATCGCGACATGATCGGAGCGGTGAAGAAGAACGACACCGCCGTTACCAGCGGCGGCCTGATCGGCAAGGTCGTTCGGGTCGACGAAGGCGAGGTCGAGCTCGAGGTCGCCTCCGGTGTCCGGGTCCGGGTCGTCAAGTCGATGCTGAGCGAAGTGCGCCCGTTCGGCGCCAAGCCGGCCAACGACTGACATGCTCGATTTCCCGCGCTGGAAGGTCTGGGGGATCAGCTTCCTCTGCCTGATCGGCATCCTCTTCGCGATTCCCAGCCTGCTGCCCGAAAGCGCGGTGGCCAAATGGCCGCCCGCGATACCCAGTGCCCGGATCAACCTCGGCCTCGACCTCGCCGGCGGCAGCCAGCTGCTGCTCGAGGCGGAGACCGGCGACATATTGAAGCAGCAGGTCGAGGGGATGGAGCGGCTGATGGTCGCCGACCTCAACCGCGACAAGATCGAGTTCGGCGACATGTCGAGCGCCGGCGGACGCGTCACCTTCCTGGTGCGCGACCCCAAGCGGGTGGATCGCGCCGTCGAGCTGGCCCGCAACCAGACCCAGCCGGTCGGCCTCGCCCAGCGCAGCTGGAGCGTCAACGTCGTCGATTCGACCCGCATCGTCATGGTGCCGAGCCAGGCCGGCCTCGACACCGCGCTCGACAACGCGATGAACTCGGCCCGCGAGGTCGTCTACAACCGCGTCGATCCGGGCGGGAACAAGGAAGTCACCGTCATCCGCCAGGGCGGCCGGCGAATCCTCGTCCAGGTACCCGGCCTGCAGGATCCGGAGGGTCTCAAGACGCTGCTCGGCAAGACGGCGCGGCTCGATTTCAAGCTCGTCGACCTCACCGTGACGAACGAGCAGCTCGCCGCCGGGCGCGCGCCGATCGGCAGCCAGATCCTGCCGATGCAGGACGGCGGTCGGATCGCGGTCAAGCGACGCGCGATGGTGACCGGCGACCAGCTGGTCAACGCCAATCAGGGCTTCGACGAGAACAACCGGCCGGTCGTCGAGATCCGCTTCGACACGCGCGGCTCGAAGTCCTTCGCCAAGGTGACGAAGGAGAATGTCAACAAGCCCTTCGCGATCATCCTCGACGACGTCGTCATCTCGGCGCCGAACATCACCATGCCGATCCTCGGCGGCCAGGCCCAGATCAGCGGCAGCTTCACCGTCCAGTCCGCCAACGACCTCGCGGTCCAGCTTCGCTCGGGGCGCCTGCCGGTGAAGCTGAAGGTGATCGAGGAACGGACCGTCGGGCCGGAGCTGGGGCGCGACTCGATCTACAAGGGGACGATCGCCAGCATCGTAGCGACTCTCGCCGTCATCCTCTTCATGCTGATCACCTACGGGCGCTTCGGTGTCTACGCGACCATCGGCCTGATCCTCAACGCGCTGATGATCCTCGCCATCCTCGCCATCCTCGGTGCCGCGCTGACCCTGCCCGGCATTGCGGGCTTCGTGCTCACGATCGGCGCCGCGGTCGACGCCAACGTGCTGATCAACGAGCGCATCCGCGAGGAGATCCGGCGCGGCCGCCGAACGCTCGACGCGATCGAGGCCGGCTATCGCGAAGCGAGCACGGCGATCTTCGACGCGAACATCACCAACGTCATCGCTGCGGTGATCATGTATTCGTTCGGCAGCGGCCCGATCCGCGGCTTCGCCTCGGTGCTGATGATCGGCATCGTTACCTCCGTCTTCACGGCGGTCAACGTGACGCGCATGCTGGTCGCCCTCTGGGCCCGCAAGGCGCGGCCGCGCGAACTCCATATCTGAGGAACGCCCGATGCGCCTGCTGAAGCTGGTCCCGGACAACACGAACATCGATTTCATGCGGTGGCGCAACATCGCCTTGATCCTGTCGATCGTGGTCACCCTCGCCTCGATCGCGTTGGTCGCTGCGCGCGGCCTCAACCTCGGCGTCGATTTCGTCGGCGGCCAGCAGATCCAGGTGACGTTCAAGGACAAGGCCCCGCTCGACGAGATTCGCTCGACGGTCGGGTCGCTCGGCCTCGGCGACGCCAGCATTCAGGAATTCGGCAATCCGCGCACCCTCTCGATCCGAATGGGCCTGCCCGAAGGCGGCGAGGACGCGGCGAACAAGGCGGCGTCGCGCGTCCGCAACGCCATCTCGGCCAGGCATCCCGACGCCGCCTTCGCGGTCGACACGGTCTCGGGCAAGGTGTCGAACGAGCTCTATCGGGCGGGCGCCATCTCGATCGCGCTGTCGATGCTCGGCATCGCCATCTACATCTGGTTCCGCTTCGAATGGCAGTTCGGCGTCGGCGCCCTCGTGACCCTCTTCCACGACGTCGCCATGACGCTCGGATTCTTCGCTCTGACCCAGCTCGAGTTCAACCTCAACGTCGTCGCCGCCATCCTCACCATCGTCGGCTATTCGCTCAACGACACGGTCGTCATCTACGATCGCATCCGCGAGAATCTCCGCAAATACCGCAAGATGGAGATCGTCCCGCTCCTCAACCTGTCGCTCAACGAGACGCTGTCGAGGACGATGGTGACGTCGCTCTCGATCATGATGGCGCTGCTCGCTCTACTGCTGATCGGCCCGCAGGTGATCTTCGGGCTCACCATCGCCATCCTGCTCGGCATCTTCATCGGCACCTATTCGTCGATCTACATCTCCTCGCCGATCCTCGTCTGGCTGCGCGTCAGCGGCGACAGCTTCCTGCCGAAGACCAACGTCGGCCCGGGCGGCGCGGAGCGCGTGGTGAGCCGCAACGAAAGCCGCTGAGGTGGCGGGCCTGGAGCGGGACCCCGCGCCCGAGGGGCCGGTCGTGCGCGCTTTCGCCGGGACCGGTTTCGCGGTCGGCGACGTCCATTACCCCGCGCTGCTCATGACCCCAGAGGCCGCGGTCCAGTGGGAGCCGCCTGCTCTCGAGGATCTGGCGGACACCGATCTCGCCCCCGTCCTCGCGCTGGACCCACTGCCGGAATTCCTCGTCCTCGGCACCGGCTCAGCCCACCGTCAGCCGCCCGCCGCCCTGCGCACCGCGCTCGATGCGCGCGGCATCGGGCTCGAGATCATGGACAGCCGGGCAGCGGCGCGCGCCTGGGGCCTTCTCCGCGGCGAGATGCGCTGGATCGCAGCGGCCTTGATGCCGCTCTAGACCAGGGCGCGAAGATGCGCCTCCAGCTCGGCCGCGTTCTTTTCCCAGCTGAAGCGCTCGGCCGCCCTGCGCACGGCTTCCGGCGCTGGGGGCGCCGCGAGCATCTCCCGCGCAGCGGCGGCGATCGCCTTAGAGTCGCGGCCGACGAGCCGCCCCGCCTCAGGCCGGTCGACCACCTCGCGCGCGCCGCCGACGTCGGTGATCAGGATCGGCGTCCCGCAGGCCAGCGCCTCGATCCAGACATTGGCCAGCCCCTCGCGTTCCGACGGGAGCAGCATCAGGTCGGCCGCAGCGAGCAGGGCCGGCATCTCCGTCGGAGCCACGGCCCCCATCAGGCGAACGCGCCCGCCGAGGCCCAGCGCCGCGATCCGCGCTTCCAGCGCCGCGCCGTCCGGCCCTTCGCCCGCGATCAGCAGGGTCGCGTCCGGAATCTCCCGCATCGCCTCGATCGCGAGGGCCTGGCCCTTCAGCGCCACCAGGTTTCCCGGAGCCACGATCAGCAGCCCGGCGACGCCGAGCGCGGCCTTGGCGGCTTCGCGCGGCCGTGGACGAAAGCGGTCGAGGTCGATCCCGGTATAATGGACGGATATCTTCTGGGCCGGCATGCCGAGCGCGGCCATGTCGCGCTTCAGCGCCGCGCTGACGGAGAGGAGGCCCGCCGCGGCCTGCGCCGCTTCGATCATTAGGTGCCGGATGTCGGGGCGCTGGCCCCAGTAATGGATGTCCGACCCGCGCGCCTTGACCGAGAAGGGAATTCCGAGCGCCCGGGCAAGGTGCATCGCCGCGACCCCGTCGGGCCAGAAGAATTCGGCGTCGATCACGTCCGGCCGCATGTCGCGCGCGATCGGCGCCACCGCGCGGGCAAGAACGACGGCGGCGCGATGCGTCCCGATCCGCGGGAGAACCGTGAAACGCGGCCGGTGGACCGTCAGGCCCCTCCAGGTCTCCCGGGCTGGCAGCCTGGTCCGGGGGCGGTAATGGGGGTGCAGCGACAATGGCCAGGCCGGCAGTCCGACCGGGGCTACCACGTGCACTTCCATGCCCTCACGCGCGGCGAGACCCACCGTCTGCCGCTCGACGAAGACGCCGAAACCAGGGCGGATCGCGTCCGGGAAGAGGGTCGAGAGGGTCAGCACCCGAAGCATGGCGGCTCCCTTACAGCCTGTACATTAAACCGGCGTTCATCCTGCGCAGCCGAGTTTCCTTCTCTCCGCTTGGCCTTGCACCTGCCCTCCGCTAAGAAGCCCCCCATGCTCTCACACCATGCCCGCCCGATAGCCGCCGCTTTGGCGCTGAGCCTCCTCCTTCCCCTTGCGGCCTGCGCCACCGGCGGCAAGAAGACGCGGGCCGACACCCAATATGTCGCGCGCGACGTCAACACGCTCTACACGCTCGCCAAGCGGCGCCTGGACCAGGGCGACTATCCGACCGCCGCCGCCTTGTTCGACGAGGTCGAGCGCCAGCATCCTTATTCGGTCTGGGCCCGCCGCGCCCAGCTGATGAGCGCGTTCAGCTATTATGCCGCCAGGGATTATACCAAGGCGACCGAATCCGCCCGCAGGTTCCTGTCGATCCATCCCGGCAACCGCGACGCGCCTTACGCCTACTACCTGATCGCGCTCAGCTATTACGAGCAGATCGAGGACGTGACGCGCGACCAGAGCACGACCAAGCAGGCGCTCGATTCCCTGGGCGAGCTCGTCCGGCGCTACCCCGATACGCGCTACGCCGCCGATGCCCGCCTCAAGATCGACCTCGTGCGCGACCATCTCGCCGGCAAGGAGATGGATATCGGCCGCTTCTACCAGCGCCGCGGCCAGTGGCTCGCCTCGGTGATGCGCTTCCGGACGGTGGTCGACGACTACCAGACGACCAGCCACACGCCCGAAGCGCTGATGCGCCTCACCGAATCCTATCTCGCGCTCGGCATTCCCGAGGAGGCGCGCAAAGCCGCCGCGGTGCTCGGCGCCAATTATCCCAACACCAAATGGTACGAGCGGGCTTACTCCCTCGTCCAGAAGCACGCGCCGGCGGCGTGATGGCAGCCCGTCATCCCGGCGAAGGCCGGGATCCCAGGACGGAATGTTTCTGCAGGTGAACGGGGACCGCGACGGGGCCCCCATCGCGTCGTCCGGGGGACGACGCAGCGCCATCGCCCTGCGCCGGGGTGACGGCCTGTCGGGGCCGTCATGCTGACCGGGCTCTCCATCCGCGACGTCGTGCTGATCGAGAGCCTCGACCTGGAATTCGGCCCCGGCCTCGGGGTCCTCACCGGCGAGACCGGTGCGGGCAAGTCGATCCTCCTCGACGCGCTCGGCCTGGCGCTCGGCGTCCGCGCCGACAGCGGCCTCGTCCGCCATGGCCAGGCCCAGGCGGTGGTCACCGTCACCTTCGAGCTGCCCGCGCTCCACCAGGCGCAGGCTTTGCTCGCCGAGAACGGCCTCGAGGCGGAGCCCGGCGAGCCGCTGGTGATCCGCCGCATCGTCCGCGCCGACGGCGGCAGCCGCGCCTTCGTCAACGACCAGCCGGCCTCGGTCGGCCTAATCCGCGAGCTCGGCGTGCTGCTCGTGGAGATTCACGGCCAGCACGACGACCGCGGCCTGCTCAACCCGCGCGGCCACCGCGCCTTGCTCGACGCCTTCGGACGCATCGACACCGCCCCCGCCGCGACCGCCTACAGCGCCTGGGGCGAGGCCGAAGCGGCTCTCGCCAAGGCTCGCCAGGATCTCGAAGCCGCTGCCCGCGACCGGGAGTGGCTGGAACATTCGGCCGCCGAGCTGACCAGGCTGGCGCCCGAACCCGGCGAGGAGGAAGCGCTCGCCGGCCTGCGCGCCGACATGCAGAAAGGCGCGCGGCTCGGCGACGACATCGCCGCGATCGGCCAACTCCTCGACGGCTCGGAAGGGGGCCTTTCGCTGCTCCGCCAGGCCGCCCGCCGCTTGGAGCGGATCGGCCGCGAGCACGACAGGCTAAGCGAGGCGCTCGAAGCGCTCGACCGCGCTTTGATCGAAGCCGGCGAGGCCGAGGACCGGCTGGCGGCCGCTGCCGAAGCTTTGGCCTTCGATCCCGCCCGGCTCGACGCGGCCGAGACGCGTCTGTTCGAGATCCGCGCGCTTGCCCGCAAGCACCGGGTGGAGACCGACGCGCTCCCCGCGCTCGCCGAGGATCTATCCGCGCGCCTGGCCGCCCTCGACGCCGGCGAGAACGGCCTTGGCGAGCTCGAAGCCCGCGTCCGCGAGCGTCGCGCCGGCTACGAGGCGGAGGCGCAGCGCCTCTCCGAGCTGCGCGCCGCCGCCGCCGCGCGCCTCGACACCGCCGTTGCCCGCGAGCTCGCCCCGCTGAAGCTCGACGCCGCGAAGTTCCGCACCGTCGTCGACCCGCTTCTCGAGCCGCAATGGGGCGCGCGCGGCCGCGACCGGGTCGAGTTCGAGGTGGCGACCAACCGGGGCGCGCCCTTCGCGCCTCTGACCCGCATCGCCAGCGGCGGCGAGCTCTCCCGCTTCATCCTCGCCTTGAAGGTCGCGCTCGCCGAGCAGGGCGGGGCGGGGACGATGATCTTCGACGAGATCGACCGCGGCGTCGGCGGCGCCGTCGCCAGCGCCGTCGGCGAGCGCCTCCACCGGCTGGCCCAGGGCGCCCAGCTCCTCGTCGTCACGCACAGCCCGCAGGTCGCCGCCCGCGGCACCCGCCACCTCCTCATCGAGAAGAGCCACGCCGGCCTCGTCACCCGCACCAGCGTCCACATCCTCGACGAGGACCGCCGCCGCGAGGAGATAGCGAGGATGCTTTCGGGCGCGGAGGTGACCGACGAGGCGAGGGCGCAGGCGGTAAGATTGCTGGAGGCGGCCTAAGAAGTCGCCCGCCACTGCACCTTCTCCCGCTTGCGGGAGAAGGCTGGGATGAGGGTCTTCTTCTTGTTATCGGCAAGGGGCATGGGTGTTGTCCGTCGAAATATCAGCCCGCACGCAGGCCCCCTGCGGCAAGCGGCGACCGACGCCGAGCGGGCACTCTGGCGGGAACTTCGCGCACGACGCCTCGGCGGTCACAAGTTCCGGCGCCAGTGGACGATCGGACCCTATATCGCCGACTTCTGTTGTCTTGAACGTCGACTGGTCGTCGAGGCCGATGGAGGGCAACATTCGCCAGAGGGCGACCGCAGCCGTACCAACTATTTGCGCGCAAACGGCTTTCGCATCCTTCGCTTCTGGAACAATGACGCGCTTCGAAATATGGATGGTGTTCTCATTTCTATCCTCGAAGCGCTCGAGGATTCAAAGAAAGAAGACCCTCATCCCGACCTTTTCCCGCAAGCGGGAGAAGGGGCGTGACCGACACCGAAGCCGCGGCGGAGCTGGAGCGGCTGGCGGCCGAGATCGCCCGCCACAACCGGCTTTACCATAGCGACGACGCGCCCGAGATAACGGACGCGCAATATGACGCGCTCGTTCGCCGCAACGCGGAGCTGGAGGCGCAATTCCCGCATCTGGTCCGCGAGGACAGTCCGTCGCGCCAAGTCGGGGCGGCGCCCGCGGCGCACCTCTCCAAGGTCGCGCACGCGCTGCCGATGCTCAGCCTGGAGAACGCCTTTTCAGAGGAGGAAGTGGCGGATTTCATCGGCCGCGTCCGGCGCTTCCTGAGCCTCCCGCCGGAAGAGGAGGTCGCGCTCACCGCCGAGCCGAAGATCGACGGCCTGTCCTGCTCGCTCCGCTACGAGAAGGGCGCGCTGGTCCTCGCGGCCACGCGCGGCGACGGGACGACCGGCGAGGTCGTGACCGACAACGTCCGCACCATCGGCGACATTCCCGAGCGGCTCGCCGGGGATTCGCCCGCAATCTTCGAGGTGCGCGGCGAGGTCTATATGTCGAAGGCCGATTTCGCCGCGCTCAACGCGGAGCAGGCGGCGAGCGGGGGCAAGATATTCGCCAATCCGCGCAACGCGGCGGCCGGCTCGCTGCGCCAGAAGGACTGGCGGATCACCAAGGCGCGGCCCCTTCGCTTCCTCGCTCACGGCTGGGGCCAGGTCTCGGACCTTCCCGCCGACACCCAGCTCGGCGTCATGCGGGCGATCTCCGCCTGGGGCCTGCCGATCTCGCCCGACCTGAAGCGCTTCACCGAAATCGAACCGCTCCTCGCCCATTATCGCGAGATCGAGGCGAAGCGCGCCGATCTCCCGTTCGACATCGACGGCGTCGTCTACAAGGTCGATGATCTCGAGCGCCAGCGCCGCTTGGGGCAGGTTTCGCGCGCGCCGCGCTGGGCGCTCGCTCACAAATTCCCGGCCGAGAAGGCGGAAACCGTGCTGGAGGCAATTCACATCCAAGTCGGCCGGACCGGGAAGCTTACTCCCGTCGCCCGCCTGACGCCGGTCAGCGTCGGCGGTGTGACGGTCGCCAGCGCGACGCTGCACAACAAGGACGAGATCGAACGGCTCGGGGTTCGCGTAGGCGACCGCGTACGTATCCAGCGCGCCGGCGACGTGATCCCCCAGGTCCTCGAGAATTTGACACCAGACGCGGAGCGCGAGCCGTACTTGTTCCCCGACCACTGTCCAGAATGCGGATCCAGAGCGGTGCAGGAGGAAGGCGAAGTCGATGTTCGATGCACTGGGGGACTGATTTGTCCTGCGCAACGCGTTGAGCGATTGCGGCATTTCGTTTCGCGCCACGCCTTGGACATCAGAGGGCTTGGCGACCTTAATCTGGAGGTTTTCTTCGAAGACGGTTTGATCCGATCGCCCGGGGACATCTTCCGGTTGAAGACGGAGGATTTGATCGGCCGCGTTCGCGTGGGGAAGGAGGCATTGAAAAAACTCGAATCGAGCGGAAAGGCCCGTCAGCCTGCGAAGTGGCAGGTCAAGAGTGCCGCTCAGTTGATCAGCTCGATTGACGAGCGAAGGCGTCCGCCGCTCGATCGTTTTCTCTTTGCCCTCGGCATTCCACATATCGGTGAAATCACCGCACGCGACCTTGCGCGCCGATACCGAAGCTGGGACGCCCTGGAAGCGGCAATTCTTCAAGCTAAGGAAGCCCGGCGCGGGATTTCGAGGGCGTTAGGCGAGACAGATGGGAAGTATCGTGGCCGCCGCAATGCCGCGGCCGCCGAGGTTATCGGGATGACGAAAATCGGGGGGGAGATAGCAGGCGCCCTTTGCGATTTCTTCGAGGAACCACATAACCGGCAGGTGGTCGAGGATCTGTTCGAAGCCGGCTTAAGCCCCACCGATGTGATCTGGGAGACTAAGCAATCGGAGGTGTCAGGAAAAACGCTTGTTTTTACGGGCACACTGGAAATGCTCTCCCGCGACGAAGCGAAGGCACAAGCTGAGAGGCTCGGCGCGCGCGTCGCGGGTGATGTTTCTAAGAAAACGGACATGTTGATTGTTGGGCCGGGGGCGGGATCGAAACTGAAGAAGGCGCAGGAGCTTGGCATTCGCATCGAAAATGAAGCAGAATGGCTTCGAATTGTCGCGGAGTCGGGGCTTTGAAGAGCGAGACGTTATTGAATCGATATGGGGCGGAGCGAATCTCGTCACGCCAGATCGACGAACTGACGGGCTTGGCGAGGGGCTTGTGCGCGGACGGCGTGCTGAACCAGCTCGAGATTGAGTTTCTTCAAACTTGGCTGGCGGCGAACGGCTCCATCACCGACAGCCCGGTCATTGCCGACCTCTACTCGCGGGTAGCCGAGGTGCTGTCTGACGGTGCCGCCGACGAGGTGGAGTGCCGGGACCTTTTGCAAACGCTGCAAGACTTCTCTGGAGGCGCCGTCGAGCTAGGGGAGGCGCTCAAGTCAACGACGTTGCCTCTTTGCGACCCGGCACCGAGTCTGGAGTTCCCGGGCCGCACCTACTGTTTCACCGGCACCTTTAGTTACGGTCGTCGCCCGCGCTGCGAGCAGGCAGTGGTAGAGAGAGGCGGCTCTTGCGGAAGCCTCACGCTAAGCACCGACGTTCTGGTGATCGGCATCTACGCCACCGAATCGTGGAAGCATTCCTCGTTTGGGCGCAAAATCCTGAAGGCGGCGGAAATGAGAGACAGCGGAGTTCCGATCTCAATTGTTTCTGAGGAGCATTGGGCGAATCACCTGTAAGGTTAGTTTTCGTCCTCCGGCCTTGACAAATCATTCTCTTTATGTTCTAACTCGAGAATGCGTTTTCCGCGTCTCGTCATCCGCTTGATCTGCCGCGCCGTTGGCCGTCGGGGCGGCTTACGCAGGGTCGGGTAAATGCGCGGGAGACCGTGAATTTCATGAACTTCGTGCCCCTAGCGCCACTTCGTCGCGCGCCGCTTTCTCATGATGAGCGTCGGCCATTCGCCGCGGTCGATGCGGCTCGACAGCATCAGGCCCTGCCGCCGATAGGCCGCCGCGACCGCCTCGGCCTGATGGTCGAGGAGGCCGGCGAGGATGAGTCGGCCGCCCGGCTCGAGCGCGGCTCCGACGGACGGGGCGAGCTCGATCAGCGGGCCGGCGAGGATGTTGGCGAGGATCAGGTCGAAGGGTGCGCGCGCCCGCAGGCGCAGATGGTCCATCCCCGCCGCGACCGCGAGTTCCAGCTGCCCGCGCGCCCGTCCCAGCCGCACGCCGTTGATCGCCGCATTCTCTGCCGTGACCTCGACGGCGACGGGATCCACGTCGGAAGCGGTCGCGCGCGCCGCCGGCCAGACTTTCAGCGCGGCGAAGGCGAGAAGGCCGGTGCCGGTGCCGAGGTCGAGGAGATTGGAGGGCGCGACGCCCTGGTCCTTGAGGCGGCTGAGCGCGATCAGGCAGCCGGTCGTGGTCTCGTGCTGCCCGGTCCCGAACGCCCGGCCGGCGTCGATCTCCAGCGCGATCGAACCTTCCGGGGCTCCGTGGCGATGCGCCGGCGTATGGACGAAGAAGCGGCCGGCGACGATCGGTTCGAGCCCCTGCTGGCTGAGAGTCACCCAGTCGCGCTCCTCGACCTTCTCGACCGCGGGCGCGGTGCCCGCCGAGCTCGGCACCAGCTCCCCGAGCAGGTCGAGCATCGCCGCGGTCGGCTGCTCCGCGAAGAACGCGTCGAGGCGCCAGCGCTCGCCCGCCGCCTCGCTCGTCATCAAGACCGGCGGGACGTCGAGCAGCGCCAGCGGAGAGATGTCCTCCTTGAGGGCCTCCGCCTCCGCCCGGCTGCAGGGCAGGCTCACCTTCCAGCTGGTCACTGCTCCTCCCCGGAACGGGGAGGGGGACCGCCGCTGCAGGCGGGGGTGGAGGGGGCCCCCTCCGTCGGCCCTGCGCGCCGCCACCTCCCCGTTCCGGGGAGGAATTCAGCGGACATAGCTCGCCCCGTTGACGTCGATCACCGAGCCGGTCGCCGATGCCGGCGCGTCCACCGCGAGCCAGCGCACGGTCTCGGCGACTTCAGAAGCGGCGGCGACCCGGCCGAGCGGGATATCGGCGACGATCTGCTGCCCGCCGCGGCTCGCCATATATGCGTCGATCATCTCGGAGGCGGTGAAGCCGGGGCAGACGGCGAAGGCGAGGATGTTCTCGGCCGCAAAGCCACGCGCGATCGACTTGGTCATGCCGATCATGCCTGCCTTGGACGCGGCGTAATGCCAGTGCTGCGGGCTGTCGCCGCGATAGGCGGCGCGGCTTGCGACGTTGACGATCCGCCCGCCCCGGGGTCCCCGCAAAGTAGTACTTTGCGGGGTGGCCCCGCCGCCAGCCCCGCGAAAGTGGAGCACCGCGAGCCGGCAGAGCTCGGCGGCGGCGGTCAGGTTGACGCGCATCGTCCGCTCCCATTGCGCCGTCCATTCCTCACCGGGCAGGTCGACGGGCGCGGCCTCGAAGATGCCGGCATTGTTGACGAGCACGTCGATCCGCCCGCCGAGCCGGTCGAGCGCCGCCTGCCAGAGCGAGTCCGCGGCTCCCGGCGCGGCGAGGTCGGCCGCGATCAGGCCCTCCCCGCCCCGGCTCGAATGGCCCGCGACCCGGTGGCCCGAGAGGGCTTCGACGATCGCCTTGCCGATGCCCCGGCTGGAGCCGGTGACGAGAATATTGAGCGGGGTCATGGCGCGAGCGATAGTCGCGGGCGCTGCGCGGGGAAAGGGTCCGCCTCGCCCGCATCCTTGCCATGGCCAGACGGGGGACCTAGCGTTCCGGGATGCGGATGCTCCTCGCCGCGCTGCTCGCTTTCGCATCGGCTCAGCCTTTGTCGCCTGGTGGCGCGCCGACGCAGGAGAACGGGCTCGCAGCCGAGCCCTCGCGGGCGACCGCGGTGGCGATGGTCGAGACGTGCCGCGCGCCCACGGAGGCGGAACGCGACCGCGCCGAGCTCGCGCTACGCGTCCTCCAGTCCTTCCCGCGCCAGGACGAGATTTTCGAGGCCGCCCTCGGCCGCTTCGGCTACGGCGACGGTGAGGCGGTGTGCCTGACCGAAGAATCCAAGCAGCGCCTGGCCGCAGCCACCCTCGCCGCCGGCGCGTGGGACTACGGCCTCGCCGGGTCGGTCCGTCTCGCCGTGGCGCATCAGCTCGGCGGGCGCGATGCGAAGATCATCGAGGATGTCGCGCGCGTCGCTTTCTACGACGGCCCGATCGCGGACGGCTTCTCCTCCGACATACGCCCCGAGGCGCGTTCCGTCCTCGCCAGCTTCGGCGGCGCGGCGGCGCCGTGGCGGGATCGGGCTATGGAGCTGATGAACGCACGCGATTCCCTCGGCACCTCGGCCGCCCAGGTCGCCGCGGCGTCCGGCGATCCCGGCGCGATTGCCGCTGTCGCCCGGTTGCTCCGCGAGGCGCTCCGGCGCGAGCCGGGCAAGGCGATCCCCCGCGAGCGCGCCCGGCAGCTCGTCGAGCTCGCCTACGCGCTCGGCGCGGCCCGCGGAGCCGCCCGACTCTATGTCGCGCTTCTCACCGAGCTGCTGGCCCGCGACGTCGAGTCCTTCGCGCCTCCGTTCGGGGTCATCGAGCGTCCTCCCAGCGAGCTGTGCCGGGCCCTGCGACGGATCGGCGGCGAAGAGGCGGAAAGGGCGCTGCGCAGCCCGCGCTGCAAGCCGCCCTGGTTCCTGCTGCCGAGCTAGGGGCCTACCGACCCGCCTCTCTACGAATTGAACGGCCTCCGGATGTGCCCCGCAACAGCGACGGCATTCGATTCCAGCCACAGTTAGGCTAGACGGGCTCGTCGGAGGTATGCGGCCGCTGAGCAGCGGCGTCCAGTAATCGCTTATGGGGAGCCAGAGCGGATGGAGAAGGCGCAGCGGCCGCAGCCCTACTACCGAGCGGCGCAGCTGTCCCTGCTGCTGCTGATCGCCTCTCAGCCGCTCATGTCCGTGCTCGTGCAAGTTGGGCGCTCTTTCGCCATTCCGGCGGACGCCCTTTACCTTCTAACTGCGGCCCTGACTGCAATCGCTATTATGAGGCGCGAGATCGTGGTCCGCTGGCATAAGGCCTATTGGCTACTCCTTTTTTACTTCGCCGCCATGGCACTTTCGGCGCTCCTTTCGCAGCAGCCCCTGCGCGGCGCCTTCAAGCTCGCGACCCAGATTTACCTGCTGAGCCTGCCGATGCTCACGTTCAACCTTGTCCGTGATGAGCGCGATATGTGCCGAACCCTCAAAGCTTGGCTGTGGACCGGCGCGGTGGTCGGCCTACTCGGCCTTGTCACCCTCGCCCTTTGGCTGGTGGACGCATCCCACCCCCTGGTGGTCGAATTCTCTCATCCGAAGGGCACGCTGGCAGAGGGCGATTACCCGCGACTCGACATCAGCTTCACCCATGCGGCCATGCTCGCCAATTACCTCACGGTATCGGTGGCTGTGCTGCTCGCCGTGGCCGAGCGAGGATGGATTGGAAGGCGACTGGCCCCCCCGCTACTGGCAGCGATGGTGGTCACCGCCTTTTTCTCAATGACCCCTGGGCTTGCCGGCCTCTGGCTTGGTCTCGGTTTTTGGACCTGGATGAAGCTGCGCACGACGCGTCGTACAATGGCGTGGCTCGCCCTCGCTGTCGGCGCCGCTGGCGCCCTCCCATATCTAGTGGCGGCCGCATTGACGCCCTTCCCGCATTCGACGGCTACCTTCGCGCTGCAGCTTCCCGTTGGGACGCTTTACCCCGGCGCGCGGCTCCTGTTCTGGATCGCTGCGTTCAAGAACTTGGTCGCGAACCTCCCGTTCGGAAGCGGCATCGGCACCGACGCCATTGCCGTGCCGTTCCAGAACCCGGCTGGGCACCTCTACACGCTCTCCGACGCGCACAACGTGTTTCTAAACCTCGGCGTACAGACGGGTCTTCCGGGCATCCTGGCGCTAGTGCTGATCATCAGCTTTGTGGCGCGCAAGGTCTTCCCACTGCCACGGCGTATCGAAGGCAGCGCTGCGATTCGACTCGGGCTCGGCCTCGGCTGGCTCAACGCATTTGCCGTCCAGGGACTGGTTGGCTCCTTCGAGGACGCGCGGTTCTTGTGGCTGCTTTTCGGACTATTCCTGGCGAGCACCGCGCGACCGGCCAGCTCGCGGATCTCGCCCCTATCGGCCGTTCGGCAACCCGAAACGTGGAGCGACGCGGAGCCGCCGGCCGGTGCGGGCACTTGCGCGTCAGGTCGGTCACAATGATCTGCCGCGTCCGGCCCAGGTCCGGAATGGTCGAAAGCGGACACTCCGAGGGCGTTCCGCCTTGGGTGCGCGGTCCGCTGCGTCGGTCCGGCGCACACCCGCGACCGGCCCGAGCCGCTCAGTCCGCGAACGGATCGCGCACGAGGATCGTGTCCTCGCGCTCCGGGCTGGTCGAGACGAGGGCGACCTGGATCCGGCAGAGCTCCTCGATCCGCTTGATATATTTGATCGCCTGGGCCGGGAGGTGGGACCAGCTGCGCGCGCCCGCCGTCGATTCGGTCCAGCCCTTGATCGTCTCGTAGACCGGCTCGACCGCGGCCTGATCGGCCGCATGGGCGGGCAGATGAGCGAGCTTGCGGCCGGCGAGGCGGTAGCCGGTGCAGATTCGGATCGTCTCGAAGCCGTCGAGCACGTCGAGCTTGGTCAGCGCGACGCCGGTCACGCCCGCCACGGCGCAGGCCTGGCGCACCAGCACGGCGTCGAACCAGCCGCAGCGCCGCTTGCGCCCGGTCACGGTGCCGAACTCGCGGCCGCGCTCGCCGAGCCGCTGGCCGGTCTCGTCGTCGAGCTCGGTGGGGAAGGGGCCGGCGCCGACCCGGGTCGTATAGGCCTTGACGATGCCGAGCACGAAGCCGGCCGCGCCGGGGCCGAGACCCGTGCCCCCCGCCGCCGTGCCGGCGATCGTGTTCGACGAGGTCACGAACGGGTAGGTGCCGTGGTCGACGTCGAGCAGCACGCCCTGAGCGCCCTCGAACAATATCCGCCGCCCGCGCGACTTGGCTTCGTTGAGCGTCAGCCACACCGGGCGCGCGAAGGGCAGCACGAAGCCGGCGATGCCGGCAAGGTCGCGCTCGAGGCGGGCGCGGTCGATCGGCGGCTCGCCGAAGCCGGCGCGCAGCGCATCGTGGTGCGCGCAGAGGCGGTCGATCTGGGGCCCGAGCTGGCCGAGATGGGCGAGGTCGCAGACCCGGATCGCGCGGCGGCCGACCTTGTCCTCATAGGCCGGCCCGATGCCGCGCCGCGTCGTGCCGATCTTGCCCTGTCCCGATGCGTCCTCGCGCAGCGCGTCGAGGTCGCGGTGGAAGGGGAGGATGAGCGGACAGGTGTCGGCGATCTGCAGCGTCTCCGGCGTCACCGCGACGCCCTGCTCGCCGAGCTTCTCGACCTCGGCCTTGAGCGCCCAAGGGTCGAGCACGACGCCGTTGCCGATCACCGAGAGCGTGCCCCGGACGATGCCGGAAGGCAGCAGCGAAAGCTTGTAGGTCTGCTCGCCGACGACGAGCGTATGGCCGGCATTATGTCCCCCCTGGAAGCGCGCGACCACGTCCGCCCGGCTCGCCAGCCAGTCGACGATCTTGCCTTTCCCTTCGTCCCCCCACTGGACGCCGATCACGGTGACGTTGGCCATCAGAATCTCAGCGGCTTGACGCGCTTGACGCCCGGCAGCGCCTGCAGCCGCTCGACCAGGTCCTCGCCGACATGGCTGTCGACCGAGACCAGGGCGATCGCCTCGCCGCCGGCTTCGCGCCGGCCGAGGTTGAACGTGCCGATATTGACGCCGGCTTCGCCGAGGGCGGTGCCGAGCCGGCCGATGAAGCCGGGCGTGTCCTCGTTGACGATGTAGATCATCTCGCCCTCGAGCTCGGCCTCGACGCGGATCCCGAACATGCCGACGAGCCGGGGCGCGGCGTTGCCGAACAAGGTGCCCTCGACGCTGCGCTCCCTGTCCGGAACCTGCACGCTGACGCGGACCAGCGTGTGGTAATCGCCTTCGCGGTCGTGCCGCACCTCGCGCACGTCGAGGCCGCGCTCCTTCGCCAGGAAGGGCGCGTTGACCATGTTCACGCTGTCCGAATAGACCTTCATCAGCCCGGCGAGGACGGCGCCGGTGATAGGCTTTTGGTTGAGCTGGGCCGCCGCGCCCTCGACCTCGATCGAGATCGCAATAGCCCGCCGCCCCTCGAGCTGGCCGACCAGCGAGCCGAGCTTCTCCGCGAGCGCCATATAGGGTTTCAGCTTCGGCGCTTCCTCGGCGGAGAGCGACGGCATGTTGAGCGCGTTGGTGACGCCGCCGCGGGTCAGGAACTCGCTCATCTGCTCGGCGACCTGGATCGCAACGTTGACCTGCGCCTCCGTCGTGGAGGCGCCGAGGTGCGGCGTCGCGACCAGGCCCGGCGTCCCGAACAGGGGCGAGGCTTTCGCCGGCTCCTCGGCGAAGACGTCGAGCGCCGCGCCCGCCACCTGGCCGCTCTCGAGCGCGTCCTTGAGCGCCGCCTCGTCGATCAGGCCGCCGCGCGCGCAGTTGATGATCCTGACGCCCTTCTTCGTCCGCGCCAAATTCTCGCGGCTTAGGATGTTGCGGGTCTGGTCGGTCAGCGGCGTGTGGAGCGTGATGAAGTCGGCGCGGGCGAGAAGCTCGGCGAGCTCCACCTTCTCCACGCCCAGCGCAACCGCCCGCTCCGGCGTCAGGAACGGGTCGTAGGCGATCACCTTCATCCGGAGGCCCTGCGCCCGGTCGGCGACGATCGAGCCGATATTCCCGGCGCCGATCAGCCCCAGGGTCTTGGCGGTGAGCTCGACGCCCATGAAGCGGTTCTTCTCCCACTTGCCCGCCTGGGTCGAGATATCGGCGGCCGGGAGGTCGCGGGCGAGCGCGAACATCAAGGCGATGGCGTGCTCGGCGGTGGTGATCGAATTGCCGAACGGCGTGTTCATGACGACGATTCCGCGCGCCGTGGCCGCCGCTATGTCGACATTGTCGACGCCGATCCCGGCCCGCCCGATCACCTTCAGCCGGCCCGCCGCGGCGAGCAGACCGTCGGTCACCTTCGTCGCCGAGCGGATCGCCAGCCCGTCATAATCGCCGATTACCGCCTTGAGCTCGTCGGGCGACAATCCCGGCCGCTCGTCCGCCTCCACGCCGTTGGCGCGGAATATCTCGGCCGCCTTCGGATCCATCGGGTCGGAGATCAACACTTTTGGCGCCATCGCTCTCAGCTCCGCCGCGCTTGGTAATAGGCCCAATCGAGCCAGGGGAAGAGCGCCTCGAGGTCCGCCGTCTCGACCGTCGCGCCGCACCAGAGCCTGAGGCCCGGCGGCGCGTCGCGATAGGAAGCGAGGTCGTAGCCCGCGCCTTCGGCCTCCAGCAAAGCCGCCATGTCCTTGGCGAGCGCCGTCTGCTCGGCTTTGTCGCCCGCTTCCGCGAAGCGCAGGCAAAGGCTGGTGTTGGACCGGGTCTTCGGATCGTGGGCGAGGTGAGCGATCCAGGGCGTCCGCTCGACCCACTTGCCGACCGCCGCGGCATTCGCGTCCGCCCGCGCGATCAGCGCCGGCAGGCCGCCGAGGCCGAGCGCCCATTCCAGCGCGAAGATGTAATCCTCGACGGCCAGCATCGAAGGCGTGTTGATCGTCTCGCCCTCAAACAGCCCCTCGACGAGCCTGCCCTCCTTGGTCAGCCGGAAGATCTTGGGCAGCGGCCAGGGGGGCGTCCAGCTCTCGAGCCGCTCGACCGCCCGCGGCCCGAGCACGAGCATGCCATGCCCGCCCTCTCCGCCCAAAGCCTTCTGCCAGCTGAAGGTCGCGACATCGAGCTTGTCCCAGGGCAGGTCCTGCGCAAAGGCGGCCGAGGTCGCGTCGGCGATGGTCAGCCCGTCGCGCGCGTCGCTGATCCAGTCCCCGTCCGGCACCCGAACGCCCGATGTCGTGCCGTTCCAGGTGAAGACCAGGTCGCTCCCCGGGTCGACCGCCTTGAGGTCCGGCAGGTCGCCGTAATCCGCCCGGACTACTTTCGCGTCCAGCTTCAGCTGCCTGACGGCGTCGGTGACCCAGCCCTCGCCGAAGCTCTCCCACGCGAGCAACGTCACCGGCCGCGCCCCGAGCAGCGACCAGAGCGCCATCTCGACCGCTCCGGTGTCGGAGGCGGGAACGATGGCGATACGGTGGCTTGCCGGCACGCGCAGCACCCGCCGGGTCAGCTCGATCGCATGAGCGAGCCTCGCCTTGCCGAGCTTCGAGCGGTGCGAGCGCCCGAGCGAGCCAAGAGCGAGATGCTCGGGGCCCCATCCCGGAGGCTTGGCGCACGGACCTGAGGAGAAGAAGGGACGCGCGGGTCGCACGTCGGGCTTCACGGCATTCGTCATCAAACTCTCCTCGCAGAGAGCGCGCGCCGCGTTGGGACGGCGTGGCCCGGCGCCGGCTTTAGGGCGCTCCCCGCGCCTGTCAACGCGCCGCGCCCCGTGCAATTGGACATGGGACAGGCGGCCCATTGCCGCTAAACGGTCCGCCATGACTGATCCCATACCCCCCGTCCGCGTCTTCCCGGCCGCCCGCCAGGAAGCCGAGATCGCCAACCAGCCGACCCCGGCCCCCCAGACCGAGCACAGCGCCTATCGCCTCGCCTTCCAGGACATGGATTTCCTCCTGCGCGAGGATCTCCGCCCCGTCCGCTTCCAGCTCGAGCTGCTGAAGCCCGAGCTGCTCCTCGACGAGGCGAAGATCGGCTCGACCTTCGTCTTCTACGGCTCGGCGCGAATCCCGGAGCCGGAGAAGGCCGACGCCCTCCTCGCCGCCGCCGCCAGCGACGGCCAGCGCCGCATCGCCGAGCGCCTCAAGGCCAAGTCGGTCTATTACGACGAGGCCCGCCGCCTCGCCCGCCTCGCCAGCCGCTGCGATCCCGATCCCGACGGCCTCAAGCATTTCGTCGTCTGCTCAGGGGGCGGCCCGTCGATCATGGAAGCCGCCAATCGCGGCGCCCTCGACGAGGGCAAGGAATCGGTGGGCCTCAACATCGTCCTCCCTCACGAGCAGATGCCCAACCCCTACGTGACTCCGGGCCTCAGCTTCCAGTTCCACTATTTCGCGCTCAGGAAGATGCACTTCCTGCTCCGCGCCCGCGCCGTCGCCGTCTTCCCGGGCGGCTTCGGCACGTTCGACGAGATGTTCGAGCTTCTGACCCTCATCCAGACCGGCAAGGTCAAGCCGCTCCCCATCTTCCTCTTCGGCCGCGAATTCTGGGAGCGCGTGGTCGACTTCGACGCCCTCGTCGAGGAAGGCGTCATCGCCGAGCGCGACCTCGACCTCTTCACCTACGTCGACAGCGCCGAGGAAGCCTGGGAACGGGTTTGCGCTTATTATGAAGAGCGGCAGGAGGCCGGCGCCTGACCCTCATCCTCGCGAAGGCGGGGATCCATGAACACGGCCGTACCAATCCTCAACCGCCCCGTTCATGGATGCCGGATCAAGTTCGGCATGACGGTCGGAGTCCGGCGGTACGTCTCCACACCCGTCACCCCGGACGTGATCCGGGGTCCACCTTCTTCCCTACCAACGGGTCGCACCCGAAATCCTCTGCGAGATCGCGCCACGTCGGATTGCCCTCCTCGATCAACGCCACCTTCCAGGCCCGCGCCCACTTCTTGAGCTGCTTCTCACGCGCGATCACCCCTTCCATCGAGCCGCCCGTCTCGAACCAGACGAGCCGCTTGCACCCGTATCGCTCCGTGAACCCCCCGAACGTTCCCTCCCGGTCCTGATAGACGCGGCCAAGCAGGTCCGACGTGACGCCGGTGTAGATCGTCCCCTGAAACCCGCTCGCCATCATGTAAACGGTCGGCTCGCGTTCCATCCCGGCAGACTAGAAAAGGTGGATGCCGGATCAAGTCCGGCATGACGGTTTGGTGAGGCGCGGGCCTCTTGCGAATCTCGTCACCCCGGACTTGATCCGAGCCCCCGTCACCCCCGACTTGATCCGAGCCTCGTCACCCCGGATTTAATCCGGGGTCCACCTCCTTTTGGACCACTTCGATGGGAAACCTATCGCCCCGCCCGTCCCGCCTCGTATTCCGCGATGAAGCGCTCTACCGGCGCGGAGGCGATGGCGTCGGCGAGCACGTCCTCGGCGACGTCGTCCCAGCGTTTGAAGTGGAGGCAGGACTTGCCCATGTCGAGCTTGCGCCCGGTCGCCGCCCAGGCCTCCTTCAGCCTGCGCGTCCGTTCCTCCGACGCGTAGACGCAAGTCAGATAGAGCACGGTCGTCTTCTTCTGCGCGGCGAGGCCGGCATAGACGAGCGGCTGGCCGTTATGCGTCCTGGGGTAGCGCGACAGCGGCACGACCCAGCCGATCATCCCGTGCGCCATGCCTTCCGAATAACCGGGCGGGATGTTGGCGTTGACGAGGTCGCGGAGGCGGACGACGAGCTCGCGCCGCTCCTCCGGTAGCTCGGCGATATAATCGTCGGGCGTGGCGGCTTTCGAGCTGACCACGGCCCCGCCGCCTATTTCTTGGTCTGGCCGGCGCGGCCCGAGGTCGCCGTCGCCGCGTCGCCGCCGACGTCGCCGCCCTTGCCCTGCGCCGCCTGCTGCTCGGTCTTGACCGGCTCCTTCTCGGCTTTGCCGGCGGCGGCGGGCTGGCCCGCTTTCTCGGCGGCCGCGGCGGCGGGGTTCGCCGCGGGCGCGGCCTGCGGCGCGGGCAGCGGCAGCGGGCTGTCGGTCTGCGTGTTGAGGAAGGCGAGGAGGTTCGCCCGGTCCTCCGGCTTGCCGAGCCCGGCGAAGGTCATCTTGGTCCCCGGCGCGAAGTCGCGCGGCGACTTCACCCACTGGTTCAGGGATTCGAAATCCCAATTGCCGCCCTTGCCGGCGAGCGCGGGCGAATAAGCGAAGCCGGGCGCGTGCTTGCCGATCGGCGCGCCCATCACGCCCCACAGGTTCGGCCCCGTGCCGTTCGGCCCGCCTTTCTCCCTGGTGTGGCAGGCGGTGCATTTCTTGAACACCTGCGAGCCCTTGGCGGGATCGGCGCTGGCGAGCAGGTTGGCGATAGGCACTTCGGCGGCCGGGCCGGATTCGCCCTCGGCGCCCGTCACTCCGGCGATCGGATAGCCCATCTTCTCGGGCCGCTCGTGATGGAACATCTCGCCCGTGATGATCGTGGCGCCGAGCGCGACGATGCCCGCGCCGAGCAGCCAGCCCGCGATCGTGTTGGTGCGGTTGTCCATGCCTTCGTTGAACCTCCAGGGCTTCGCGCGGCCGCGCGGGGAGAGTGAAATTCGCGCGATCCTTTAGGCGGAGGCGTCAGGGCGGGCAAGCGGCGGCGTCGAGGGCGCGGCCCGGCGCGCGCGGCTTTTTGATCCGCTTCGGTACGAAGGGCTTTCCCTTTCAGCAGCTTGGGTTAGGCTCGCGGCACGGCTCGGGGGGAGTCGGGGGGACGGCCGCGTGGCGAATGCGCGCTACACCGCGTTTCTGAGCTACAGCCACCGCGACGCCGCGGAGGCGCGGTCGCTGCACCGCCGGCTCGAGGCCTATCGAATCCCCGCCCGCCTGGTCGGCGCCGAGGGCGAGCACGGCCCGGTCCCCGCCCGCCTCAGCCCGATCTTCCGCGACCGCGAGGAACTGCCCGCCGCCGGCGACCTCAGCGAGAAGGTCCGCGCCGCGCTCGCCGCGTCCGAGCACCTCATCGTCATCTGCTCGCCCGACAGCGCCGCCTCGCCGTGGGTCGGCAGGGAGATCGCGCTCTTCCGCGAGCTTCACCCCGGCCGTCCCATCCTCGCCGCGATCGTCGCCGGCGAGCCCGGCTTATGCTTCCCCGCCGGCCTCGCCGAGGGCGGCGTCGAGCCGCTCGCCGCCGATCTCCGCCCCGACCGCGACGGCCGGCGCCTCGGCTTTTTGAAGCTCGTCGCCGGCCTCGCGGGCGTGGGCCTCGACGACCTCGTCCAGCGCGACGCCGCACGGCGTCTCCGCCGCGTGACGTGGGTCACGGCCGGGGCTCTGGCGGCGATGTTAGTGATGGCCGTCATGACCACCCTCGCCCTCAACGCCCGAGCGGAGGCGCAGCGCCAGCGCGCGGAGGCGGAGGGGCTGGTCGAGTTCATGCTGACCGATTTGCGGGACAAGCTGAAGGCGGTTGGGCGGCTGGACATCATGCAGGCCGTGAACGACAGGGCGCTCCATTATTATGGGCGGCGCGCCGACGCTCCCGTCTCGCGAGAGGAAGCGTCGGCGCGGAGCGCACGCCTCTATCAAGCCATCGGTATGGATGACCTCGCGAAGGATGACCTGCCCGGAGCTTTGGCCGCATTTCGGAAGTCCAAGGAGATCACTCGGCGGCAGCTCGCCCTCTTCCCTGGGGATCCTCAGCTCCAGTTCAACGATGCGAAGAGCGAGAACGGAATTGGACGCGTCCATGAGATGCGGGGAGAATGGAATCTGGCCGAGCTGCACTATCACGCGTATGCTACGGCGGCCGATCCGCTCGCAGCCGCGGCTTTGGGCGAGGCGGCCTCGGCGGCAATCAACCTCGGCACGGCAGCTGCCGGGCGCCAAGACCATTCCCTCTCTGAACGGCATTTCCGCAAGGCAGTGGGTCTGCTTGAGATGGCCGTACAGCTCAAGCCGCACGATGAGCATCTCCTGTCTACCCTTGCCAACGCGGAAGCCGGATTGGCGGACACTTTTTACCGGCGTGCTTTGTGGGCGAGCTCGCTCGCCGCGCGCCAGCGCCAGCACGCTATCATGGCAAGGCTTCGCACACTGGTGACGCGCGATGCCGAAGCCGACTTCCGTTACGCGGCTGCCGATCGCGGTTTGGCCTGCTCCCTTTGGAAGACCGGGGATCGCCGAGCGGCAGGTTTCTATTTTGCCGAGGCCTATGAGACCGTCTCGCGTCTGACACGACAGGATCCTCGAAACATTGGGTGGCGATCACTCAGGCAAAAACTTGGCGATGACCTGGCGCGCGGCGGCCTCACTTCGGCCGCGGGTACGACCGCCGCAGCGTTGAAGGCGGATCTCCGCGGCACGCGAGTTCAAGGCTGCACGGGGTGAAGCGGAGCTTGGCACCCGCCGGCTGGCGCAGCCCTGGAGGAGGAGCGGTATGAGCAAGGGCAAGACGGCGCAGGCACGCGCAGGCGCAATCGCGCCCAACGATTCCGTCTATCAGCATAAAGGTAACATCCCATCGCCGCGCTTCCTGTACGTCCACTATGTGGATCGGTTACGCCCTCCCTACCCGACTTATCTGTTTGAACATCCCGCGCCGATTTCCAACATTCAGCAGGCGGTGGAAGCCGCTGTCGGTGAGATTCTGGCGGGTAAGAAGGCCCTCCCCGTTCTGCCAGACGGCAGCGTGGTGTGGGACCGGGCAAGTTACGCTGCCTTCGTCATGACCCCCAGTCAGGGTAGGCTCACCAAGGGCGATGGCGTTCGGATTTGGCATGAAACGACTAGAAGGAATCACAGCTTTTTCAACGGCGATGATCTCGCTGATGTGCACGGATGTTCAGCCATGTACTGCGTGAACTTTCGGAGGAACATAAACAACGGGCCGCTGGGGCCGCAAGATGCGGAGCGCTTCATTTGGCTAGCGAACCATTCGCATACTTTTATCTCGTTCCTCCATAATTTCTTTTTCATACACGAGAACAGTGGAACTAACACAGGTCCCTAAGTGATTTTAGGATTCAAATAACCGGACAAGTCGGTAGGAGAGTGGACATGGCACACGAGCCAGACGAAAAAACGCTTGAAGGTGAGTTACCTCGGCCACACCATTTTTATTTGAACTATCTGATGGCCGATGAAGACGCTGATATACACGCCTATTTTTTTCGATTGGAAAACTCTCAAACGATTCAGGACGCTGTGGAGGCTGCAATAGACGAAATAAAGCGGGGTAAACAGCCTATGAGGGGAAGCCCGGACCACATAGTTTGGCGTCGATACAGCTACAATGTGTTCGTACTAGATGATCCATCGAAGAAGCTTACCGATGTAGATTTTCGCTACGAAGGTAGAAGTGAGAACCACACTTTCTTTGAAAGAAAGGAGTTAGAAGACTTTGGCTCCTATTCTGGTGTTTATTATTTGAATATTCGTCACGATCGGAATGGCAAACCACTGGGAGGCGACGATCACGAGAAGTATCGTTGGTACGCCTATCATGTGGACAGGGACACCGGTCACAAGGCGATAGATACCCACGAGAATAGCGGCACGAATACCGGCCCATGAAGCGATGGTATCTGCATGGCTACTCGGCCGTTGAGTCGCCTTTATGAGCTCTGATCGAAACGCTCTAATTCTGGCTCTTGCGCGCGCCGGAGCGACCGACGAGGCTTGGCGGCTGCTGGGGCCAGTCGAGAGCGGAAACGATCCGACCGCAGCGGCTCTACGGGGTCGCCTTTTGAAGGACCGTGCCCGTGTGGCCTCTGGCGAGCGGCGCGCCTCTCGATACCGCGAGGCTGCTGCGGCTTATCGACGCTCCGCCGAGCTCGCTCCCGCGACTTATCCCCTCATCAACGCCGCCAGTCTCAGCCTGCTCGCTGGCGACGGCGCGGAGGCCGATACGCTAGCCCAGGAAGTTCTCGACCGCATCGAAGCCAACCCCGACGAGCCCGAAACCCCCTATTGGCGCGCCGCCACCCGCGCCGAGGCCTTGCTCCTCCTCGGCCGCCACGACGAGGCCCGCGCGGCTTTCGCCGAGGCGATCGACCTCGCGCCCGAGGCCTGGGAAGACCACGCCTCGACGTTGCGCCAGTTCGCCCTCATCCTCGAGGCCCAGGCCGCGGACGCCGCCTGGCTCGAGCTGCACCGGCCGCCGCGCTCGCTTCATTTCGGCGGGCATATGGCGTTCGACGCGCGGGTGTCGCGGCGCGGGCATCTCGACGAGAAGATCGCGGCGGTGCTGCGCGAGGAGAAAGTGGGGTTCGGCTACGGCGCCCTCGCTGCAGGGGCGGACATCATCGTTGCCGAGGCCCTGCTC
>DATAIU010000127.1:0-2741 GCA_036262495.1 Allosphingosinicella sp. | reverse complement strand
ACGGCGGCCCAGGAAACCCTGGGCCTGTCCGACGCTTCGTAACACCTATGACGGTGCGGCCTGGCTGGCCAAGGCGAGCTACGACGCCCTGAACCGGATGACCGCGAAGGACCGGCCGGGGAGCGAGCCCGACGTCGCCTATGCCTACGACCTGCGCGGGCTGCAGACGGCGGCGACGTTCAGCGCCTCGGGCGAGGCGGTGACCAACGGCTACGACGATGCGGGGCGGCTCGTCTCGTCCGGCTCGAGCGTCGGCGGAACGGCGCGGACGCTGAGCTTCGAGGTCGACGCGAACGGCAACCGCACGCGCACGATTTGGCCGGACGCCTTCTTCGTCACCTACGAGGTCGACGGGCTCGACCGGGTGGGCGTCATTCGCGAGAACGGGGGGACCGCCCTGGCGACCTTCGCCTACGACCCGATCGGCCGGCGCCAGAGCCTGACCCGCGGCAACGGCGCGGTCACCACCTACGCCCATGACGGCGCGTCGCGGCTGATGAAGCTCGCCGAGGAGGTCGGGGGATCCGCGTTCAACGGCGAGGTGACGTTCGCCAGGAACGGCGCCGGCGGGATCGCGAGCCGGACCAGCAGCAACGACTTCTATGCGCCTTTGCTCGCGCCCTCCGGCACCGCCACCTCGACCGCCAACGGGCTCAACCAGATCGCCAGCCTGAACGGCGCGACGCTGGGCTACGACGCCAAGGGCAACATGACGAGCGATCCGGGCCGCTCGTTCACCTACTCGTCCGAGAACCTGCTCACCGGCGCCAACGCCAACGGCATGACGGGGCTCAGCCTTGCCTACGACCCGCTGATGCGCCTCTCGAAGACGGGGTTCGGCGAGCGGCTGCTCTACGACCCCGGATCGGGGTCCGGGGCAGGTTATGACCGCATGGTCGCGGAATACAATGCCTACACCGGCACGCCGATCGCGCGCTACGCGTTCGGGCCGGGCGTCGACGAGCCGCTCGTATGGTACGACCTGACGGGCTCATCGCCGGTCCGCCGGTTCCTACACGCCGACGAGCGCGGCCCGATCGTGCTGCAAGGCTTGCTCACATAGTCGGCGGCGTCTATAGCGCCCCGGTCCAGCGGGTGCGCTAAGCGCCTGTGGAGGCTCGGCTAAGGCTCAGCGCGCGGGGTAGAGGCGAAACGCCCACCCTCCGCTCATCCTGAGCAAGCGTCGAGCGAAGTCGAGACGCGCGTCGAAGGGCGCGCTCTTTTTGCTTCCAGCCTTCCACTTCGCTTGCCCTGGTGGACGCCGCTTCGGCATGGGGCCGGAACGGCAATCCATTCTGAAGACCGGCGGAGACAACCGCCGGCCGGAATAAAAGCAACGAAGGACGAATTTCTTATGGCCACGACGGCGATGCCCACGCGCGACGATTTCGCGAAGCTTCTGAACGAGACCCTGGGCGGCGAGAATGAAGGGTTCGAGGGCAAGGTCGTCAAGGGGATTGTCACCGCGATCGAGAACGACATGGCGGTGATCGACGTCGGGCTGAAGAGCGAGGGCCGCGTCGCGCTGCGCGAATTCGCTTCGCCGGGGCAGAAGGCGGACCTCAACGTCGGCGACGAGGTCGAAGTCTATGTCGACCGGGTCGAGAACCATAATGGCGAGGCGATGCTGTCGCGCGACCGCGCCCGCCGCGAAGCCGCCTGGGACAAGCTCGAGACCGAGTTCACCGCGGGCAACAAGGTCGAGGGCGTGATCTTCGGCCGCGTCAAGGGCGGCTTCACCGTCGATCTGGGCGGCGCCGTCGCCTTCCTTCCCGGCTCCCAGGTCGACATCCGCCCGGTCCGCGACGTCGGCCCGCTGATGGACATCGCCCAGCCCTTCCAGATTTTGAAGATGGACCGCCGCCGCGGCAATATCGTCGTGTCGCGCCGAGCCATCCTCGAGGAGACGCGCGCCGAGCAGCGCTCCGGCCTCATCCTCTCCCTCGCCGAGGGCCAGGTGGTCGACGGAGTCGTCAAGAACATCACCGATTACGGCGCCTTCGTGGACTTGGGCGGCATCGACGGCCTGCTCCACGTCACCGACATCTCCTACAAGCGCGTCAACCACCCGAGCGAGCTGATCGGCATCGGCGACACGGTGAAGGTGCAGATCATCCGCATCAACCGGGAGACGCAGCGCATCTCGCTCGGCATGAAGCAGCTCGAGGCCGATCCTTGGGAGGGCGCGGGCGCGAAATATCCAGTCGGCGGCGTGTTCACCGGACGCGTCACCAACATCACCGAATATGGCGCCTTCGTCGAGCTCGAGGCGGGCATCGAGGGCCTCGTCCACGTCTCCGAGATGAGCTGGACCAAGAAGAACGTCCATCCCGGCAAGATCGTCTCCACCTCCCAGGAGGTCGAGGTGTCGGTGCTCGAGGTCGATGAGGAGAAGCGCCGCATCAGCCTTGGCCTCAAGCAGGCCCAGGCCAATCCCTGGCACGCCTTCGCCGAGGCGCATCCGGTCGGCACGGAGGTCGAGGGCGAGGTCAAGAACGCCACCGAGTTCGGCCTGTTCGTGGGCCTGGAGGGCGACGTCGACGGCATGGTCCATATGTCCGATATCGCCTGGGGCGTGACCGGCGAGGAGGCGCTGAACCTCCACCGCAAGGGCGAGACGGTGAAGGCCGTCGTGCTCGACGTCGACGTCGAGAAGGAGCGCATCAGTCTCGGCATGAAGCAGCTCGAGCGCGGCGGCGTCGCCAAGGGCGGCACCGCAGCCGCCGGCGGCGGGGTCAACA
>DATAIU010000126.1:0-31404 GCA_036262495.1 Allosphingosinicella sp. | reverse complement strand
GGTTGAGGGTGAGGCGGGCGACGCCGGACTGGTGGGAGAAGAGGATGGTCTGGTATTCCATGGGTCGGCCGTAGCATCCCCCCTCCCCGGCGGGGAGGGGGTAGGGGGAGGGGGTTCGGCCTCTGAAGCAGTCCTCCGAATCAGAGCCCCCTCACCCTAACCCTCTCCCCGCCGGGGAGAGGGGGTGGTAGGGGCCGCCGCAAGGACGGAGTGACAATCGATGACCCACGCCTTCATTTGCGACGCCGTGCGCACCCCGATCGGCCGCTACGGCGGCAGCCTCGCCCACGTCCGCGCCGACGATCTCGCCGCGGTGCCGATCCGCGCGCTGATCGAGCGCAATCCGGGTGTCGACTGGGACGAGCTGGACGACGTCATCCTCGGCTGCGCCAACCAGGCCGGCGAGGACAACCGGAACCTCGCCCGGATGGCGGGCCTGCTGGCCGGCCTTCCGGACAAGTCCGGCGGGGTCACGCTCAACCGCCTCTGCGGGTCCGGGATGGACGCGGTCGCGATGGCGGCGAGGGTGATCCGGGGGTCGGAGGCGGACATGGTGCTCGCCGGCGGATCTGAAAGCATGAGCCGCGCGCCCTTCGTCATGGCCAAGGCGCAAAGCGCGTTCGACCGCAACGCCGAGATGTACGACACGACGATCGGCTGGCGCTTCGTCAACCCGAAGATGCGGGACGCCTATGGCGACGACACGATGCCATCCACTGCTGAGAACGTAGCTCAGGAATGGCAGGTAAGCCGCGAGGATCAGGACGCTTTTGCGGTCCGCAGCCAGGACAAGGCCGCCGCCGCGCAGGAAAATGGCCGGCTCGCCGCGGAGATCGTCCCCGTCACCATCCCGCAGCGCAAGGGCGACCCCCTGGTGGTCGACCGCGACGAGCATCCGAGGAAGACGAGCGTCGAGGCGCTGGCGAAGCTGAGGCCGATCGTCGGCGGCGACGGGACGGTGACCGCCGGCAACGCCTCGGGCGTCAACGACGGCGCAGCCGCGATGGTGGTGGCGTCCGGGGAGGCGGCAAAGCGCAACGGACTGACACCCCGCGCTCGCATCGTCGGCGGTGCGGTCGCGGGGGTTCCGCCACGGATCATGGGCATCGGGCCGGCCCCTGCTTCTCAGAAACTGTTGAAGCGGCTCGGCCTAAGTATCTCGGATATAGACGTTATCGAGATCAACGAGGCGTTCGCCGCCCAGGCGCTGCCGGTCCTTCGCGAGCTCGGCCTGCCCGACGATGCCAGCCACGTGAATCCCAATGGCGGGGCAATCGCGCTCGGCCACCCGCTCGGCATGTCGGGGGCCCGCCTGCTCCTCACCGCCACCGAGGAACTCCACCGGGGCGGCGGCCGCTATGCCTTGTGCGCCATGTGCATCGGCGTCGGCCAGGGGATCGCGACGGTTATCGAGCGGGTGTGATTCCCCTTGACGAAATTGCCCTTGTTCGCTATACGTTCCAACGACTCTTTGACCTGTGACCGACTCCCGCCTTGCGCTGGCCGCCACGCCAGCTTCACGGTTTTCGCGGCACGTCGTGAACTTCGTGAACTTCACCCCCGGGCCCCCTGCGGCTTTCGTGCGTTGGTTGCCGCAAAAGGCGCCTCCTGCTAGGCGCGCGGGCTGGAGAAACAGATGTACACGACCGAGCTCGGCAAGACGCAACAGGTCCGCAATATCGAGGATCCGGAGAAGCTCGCCGCCTTCGAGGCGCGGGTCGCGGCGGACGAATTCATCGAGCCCAAGGACTGGATGCCGGAAGCCTATCGCCGGACCCTGACGCGGCAGATATCGCAGCACGCGCACAGCGAGATCGTCGGCATGCTGCCGGAGGGAAACTGGATCGGCCGCGCGCCGTCGCTCCGGCGCAAGGCCATTTTGCTCGCCAAGGTGCAGGACGAGGCGGGGCACGGCCTCTACCTCTATTCCGCGGCCGAAACGCTGGGCACCAGCCGCACGGAGATGATCGAGGCGCTTCACTTGGGGAAGGCGAAGTATAGTACAATCTTCAACTACCCGACCCTGACCTGGGCCGACATCGGCGCGATCGGCTGGCTCGTCGACGGCGCCGCGATCATGAACCAGGTGCCGCTCCAGCGCACCTCCTACGGCCCCTATGCCCGAGCGATGGTGCGGGTGTGCAAGGAGGAGAGCTTCCACCAGCGCCAGGGCTACGAGATCATGATGGCGATGTGCGCAGGCAGCGCGGACCAGAAGCGGATGGCGCAGGACGCGCTCAACCGCTGGTGGTGGCCATCGCTGATGATGTTCGGCCCGCCCGACGCGGACAGCCCCAACACCGCCCAATCGATGCGATGGCGGATCAAGCGCGACACCAACGACGAGCTCCGCCAGAAGTTCGTCGACATCACCGTGCCGCAGGCCGACGCGCTCGGCCTGACCGTCCCCGATCCCGCGCTCAAGTGGAACGAGGAGCGCGCTCATTACGATTTCGGCGCCGTCGACTGGGAGGAATTCTACGCCGTCGTCCGGGGGGAGGGCCCCGTTGCGAAAGAGCGCATGAAAGCCCGCCGCGACGCCTGGGAACAAGGCGCCTGGGTCCGCGAAGCCGCGGCGGCCTATGCGGAGAAGAGAGCGCGGAGGCAGGAGGCGGCATGAGCAATCCCGTCGCCCCAGCGCAGGCTGGGGCCCCAGCGAGAACAGTCGCAGCGGTCTTCACCCCCGGGGGTCCCAGCCTTCGCTGGGACGACGCGCAATGAACGACTGGCCGCTCTGGGAAGTGTTCGTCCGCTCGAAGGGGGGCATGGCGCATCGCCACGTCGGCTCGGTTCACGCGCCCGACGCGGAGATCGCGCTGCGCCACGCGCGCGACACCTACACGCGGCGCATGGAGGGAGTGAGCCTCTGGGTCGTGCCCTCGGCCTCGATCGTCGCTTCCGACCCGGGCCAGGACGCCTCGATGTTCGATCCGGCTGCCGACAAGGTCTACCGCCACCCGACCTTCTACGACATTCCGGAAGGCATCACTCACATCTGATGCCGGCACTCCCGCCCATCCGCCCGGAGGACGAACGCTGCGCCGCGAAGGACGGGCCGCACGGCGCCTTCGACCCGCGCGGCGAGCCGGAAGGCCCCGCGCTGTTCGGATATCTGCTGCGGCTCGGCGACGACAGCCTGATCCTCGGCCAGCGGCTCGGCGAATGGTGCGGCCACGCGCCGTCGGTCGAGGTCGATCTCAGCCTCGCCAACATGGCGCTCGACCTGATCGGCCAGGCGACCCATTTCCTGAACCGGGCCGGCGAGGTCGAGGGCAAGGGCCGCGACGGCGACCGGCTCGCCTTCCACCGCGACGTGCTCGATTATCGCAATTGCTGGCTGGTCGAGCAGCCCAATGGCGATTTCGCCCAGACTATGGCGCGGCAGCTCTTCTTCTCGACCTGGCAGAAACTGCTGTGCGCTCGCCTGGTTTCGTCGGCCGAGCCGACCATCGCGGGGGTGGCCGAAAAGGCGGTCAAGGAAGTCACCTACCACCAGGAGCTGGCCGCCCAGTGGGTGATCCGCCTGGGCGACGGCACCGAGGAGAGCCGGCGGCGCATTGAGGACGGCCTCGCCTGGAACTGGCGCTTCGTCCCGGAGCTGTTCGAGATGGACGACCTCGCGTCATTCATGGCCGAGCGCGGCATCGGCGTCGACCTCGCCGCCATGCGCCCCGATTACGATGCGCAGATCGCCGCCGTGCTCGCCGAGGCGACGCTCGAGCCGCCCGCGGACCAGCGCCCGATCCTCGGCGGGCGGCGGGGCCATCACAGCGAGCATCTCGGCCACCTTCTCGCCGCGATGCAGTTCCTTCCCCGCACCTATCCGGACGCGGTCTGGTGAAGGCCGATCTGATCGACGAAGCGGGGCCGATCTGGCAGGTCCTCGAAGGCGTGTGCGACCCTGAGATCCCCGTCGTCTCGATCGTCGAGCTCGGCATCGTGCGGTCGGTCGACCCGGAGCGCGTGGTCCTGACCCCGACCTACACCGGCTGCCCCGCAACTCAGGTGATCGAGCGCGACGTCCGCGCCGCGCTGGACGCGGCGGGCTATCGGCACGTGCGGATCGAAACGATTCTTTCTCCCGCATGGACCAGCGACTGGATCACGCCGGTCGGCCGCGAGAAGCTGCGCGCCTACGGCATCGCGCCTCCGGGCCGGCGCGCGGTGGCCTGTCCGCAATGCGGCTCGACGAGCACCGAGGAGATCAGCCGCTTCGGCTCGACGCCCTGCAAGGCGCTGTGGCGCTGCCGCGACTGCGCCGAGCCGTTCGACCTGTTCAAATGCCATTGACGTCTCACTTCGTCATGCCGGACCCGATCCGGCATCCACCTTCTTTTCGGGACCTGGGCACGAAAAGGTGGACCCCGGATCAAGTCCGGGGTGACGGAAAGGGGCGCCGATGAGCGTCAACTTCCACAGACTCGAGGTCGCTGAGCTGATCCCGGAGACGGCCGAGGCCAAGTCGATCCGCTTCGCCGTCCCGCCGGAGCTTCGGGAATCCTTTAGGTTCAAGCCCGGCCAGCATTTGACCCTCAAGGCCCAGATCCGGAACGAAGAAGTGCGGCGTAATTACTCGCTCTGCGTCGCGCCGGGGGAGGGCGAGCTCAAGGTCACCGTCAAGCGCATCGCCGGCGGCCTCTTCTCGACCTGGGCCAACGAGGCGCTGAAGCCGGGCGACCGGCTCGACGTGATGGAGCCCCACGGCAGCTTCACCTGGGATTTCCGCCCCGAGGTCGCCAATCATTATGCCGCTTTCGCCGGCGGTTCGGGCATCACGCCGATCATCTCGCTGATCAAGACCGCGATGATCGAGGAGCCGGAGAGCCGCTTCACCCTCTTCTACGGGAATCGCGACAGCCAGTCGGTGATCTTCCTCGAGGAGCTCGCCCGGCTCAAGAACCGCTTCATGGAACGCCTGGAGGTCCACCATTTCCTCGCCGAGGAAGCGGAGGACATCGACCTCTTCAACGGCATGCTGGACCCGGCCAAATGCGGCGACGTGCTCGAGACCCTTATCGAGCCCGCCGACGTCGCCGCCTTCTTCATCTGCGGCCCGGGGCCGATGATGGACGCGGCCGAAGGCGCTCTCCTCGAACGCGGCGTTGCTCGCGAGAGGATCCATATCGAGCGCTTCACCGCCGACCGGCCGCCCGAGGCGCTTCAGGCCCAGCTCGAGGCCTTTTCGAAGGAGGCCCAGGGCCTGACGATGCTCGTCACCCTCGACGGCCGCAAGCGGCGGGTCCCGTTCAGCGCGGAGGCCGGCAACATCCTCGACAGCGCCCGTCTCGCCGGCCTGCCCGCACCGTTCGCCTGCAAGGCGGGCGTCTGCGCGACGTGCCGGGCCCGCATCGTCTCGGGCGAGGTCGAGATGGCGGCCCGTTACGGCCTAACCGACGAGGAGGTCGCCGACGGCTACGTCCTGACCTGCCAGTCCGTGCCCAAGGGGGCGGGCCTCGAGGTCGACTACGACGCCTAACGGCTGCCCGGCTGGCCGGTACCGTAGCGCGCGACGTCGTAGCGCGGCCCCAGATTCTCGTCGAAGCTGATCACCGAGCGCACGACGCTCTGCATCGCCTGCATGCGCTGGCCGAGCGGGGCGGCGGTCCGGCGGATCATGACCGCAACGGCGTAGGAGCGGCCGTCGGGCCCGGTGAGGATGCCGATGTCGTTATAGCCGGCCTGCTCACCGCCCAGCACCTGGCCGGTGCCCGTCTTGTGGCTGAGGTGCCAGCCGGGCGCGAGGCCGCCCTTGAGGCGCTGGGCGCCGGTCTTGGTATTGCCCATGATGGCGAGCAGCCGCTGCGTCGAGGCGGGCGAGAGCAATTCGCCGCGCTTCAGCCGGGCCAGCGCCTCGACGATGCCGAGCGGCATCGCGCCGTCGACCGGATTGGCGATGTAACGCTCGAAAGCGGCGCGGCGTGCGGACAAGGGGAGAGCGTTGCGAGCCGTGTAGAAGCCGCCGTTCGTCGCATAGGATTGATGCCATTCGATCCCGGCTATGCCGCTCTGGAGCAGCCGCTCGCCCGGCCCGAACCGTATCCCCTCAAGGCCGCGCGACCTCAGGAACGCACGCACCGCCTCCGGCCCTCCCGCCTTCCACAGGACGAAATCGTTGCAGGTGTTGTCGCTCTGCGTGATCGCGCGGAAGATGAGGTCGCCGATCGAGCTTCTGTAGCCGTTGGCGCCGATCTGAGCCGCGATCGGCTGGTGGAAGAGGGTGATGTCGGCCTTGGTCAGAGTGACCGGCGCGGCGAGGCTGAGCTCGCCGCGGTCGGCCCTGTCGAAGGCGGTGAGCGCAACCCAGAACTTGCTGACGCTCTGCTGCGGGAAGAAGGTCGAGCCGTCGAAGCTCGTCGTCCAGCCGTTCTGGACGTCCCGCACGGCGATTCCGATGTCCCCGTTGAAGGCCTCGCCGATCGCTCGGACATGGCTTTCGAGGATGCGGCGCGCGGCGGCTTCCTGGGGCGTCGCCGCGGGCTGCGCGGTATCGAAACCGCGCTGCGGGGCCGGGAGCCGCGGATAGGAGGAGCTTTGCGCCTCCGCCGGCCCGTCGAACGAGGCGGCGACCAGTCCGATCGCCGCAATGCCGGCCAGCGCCGCCACGCGCCCGAATTCGGTCCTGCGCCTGTTGCGGCGGTGCGATTCTGTCACTGGCCCCTCCTCTAACCCCTTCTGCCCGAAGCGATTCATCATACGAGGGGCAGGCTTGCCGCCAGCTTAAAGATTGAGCCTTTCGACGAGACGTGGCGCCCGTGCGACGGACTCCCTCAAAAGCTCATCCGTGCCGTGAGGCGGATGTCGCGGCCGGCGAGCGGCGCGACGTCCTTGAGGAAGCTCGCGTGCCGCCTCGCGTCGACGTCGAACAGGTTGCTGGCGGCGAGCGTCAGGCTGGTGTTGCGATTGCCCTTGAGCGGCTTCCACATCAGCGAGGCGTTGACGAGCGTGAAGCCGTCGGTCCGCGTCTCGAGCGGGGCGAGGCGGTCTTGCGCCGCGGTCCATTCGACCTCGACGCGCCCGTGCAGCCGCTCCGACTGGGCCTCGAGGCCGCCCATCAGCCGCAGCGGCGGGATGCGTGGGGCGGGGCCGACGCCGTCGATCCTAGCTCGGACGTAATCGGCGACGCCGTCCGCGTTGATCGCGAAGCCCCGTACCTGGGTGAGTCGCACAGATCCTTCGAGCTCGACGCCGGAATAGACGGCATCGCCCTGACGGGTCTGGAAGACCGGCAGGACGCCGACGGACGCGCCGGTCCGCTGGTCGTAGATGTAGCCGTCGAACCAGGAGCGGAAGAGCGAAGCCGAGAGGTTGTAGCCGTCGCCCTCGAGGTTGAACGTTCCTTCGAGGCCCCAGCTCTTCTCCTTGCCGAGGGCGGGGTTGCCGACCTCGAAGGCCTGCGTGCCGGCATGCGGCCCGTTGGCGAACAGCTCTTCCGCGGAGGGCGCGCGCTGGCTGTGCGAGCCGTTGAGTCCGAAGCGCAGGCCCTTTGCGATCTCGTAGCTTGCGCCCAGGGAGCCTGAGACGGAGCCGAAGCGCCGCTCCAATGCGGGATTGCCGAGACCGGCGTCCGCCTCGGCGCTGACCGTCTGGCGCTCGTAGCGCGCTCCGGCCTCGGCGCGGAACGGGCCCTTGCGTAGGCTCTGAAGCGCGAACAGGCCGAGTTGCTCGGTCTCGTTCTCCGGCAGGAATTTCTCGTCGCCGACGACGTTCAGATGGCGGCGGAAATATTGCGCCCCGAAACCGCCGCCCCAGCCATGACGCTCGGTCTGACTGAATTCGAGGCGGGCCTCGGCGCCCTTGGTGAAGAAGGACGTGCCGACGTCGCCCGTCTCCTCCAGCTCGTCGTGGCGATAGTCGGACCAGCCGGCGCGGAAGCGGACGTTGTCGAGGAAGCCCGATCCGGTGTCGATCTCGGCGCGGGCATCGGCGCGCCACTGGGCGACGTCTATGCGCGGCGCTTCCGCTTCCTCGTCCGGGTCGAGCGAGAAGCGGACGGGAACACCGTAGAGGCTGTCGTAGCGGTTGACCGAAAAGCCGATGTTCGTCTCGCCCGATATGTAGGCTGCGCCGAATGCCACGTCGGACGTCTCACCCGCGGTATTGGGGAGGCGGTCTTTCAGCGCGGCGAGGTCGCGTATCTTAGGGTCGGGGCTGGCCAGCGCCTGCGCGCGCAGTTCCTTCGCAAGGACGAAGCCGCCGATCCTGAGGTCGTCCGACTTGGTGTAATTGCCGTCGAGATGAAGCACCCACTTGCCGGCGACCGGCACGTCGAACGTCGCATTTCCCGAGCGCTCGTCGGATGCCGACCCGTAGGTGAGGATTCCTTCGGCGTGCACGGGCTCGTTCGGGACTCGACGGGGAATTCGTGCGTCGACGACGTTGACCACGCCGCCGATCGCCGCGGATCCGAACAGGAGAGCGGCCGGGCCGCGCAGCACCTCGATCCGGTCGGCGGTGAGCGGGTTCAGGGCGACGGCGTGGTCGACGCTGGTGTTGGACGCGTCGAGGCTGCCGATACCGTCGGTCAGCACGCGGACTCGCTCGCCCTGGAAGCCGCGCAGAACCGGGCGCGAGGCGTTCGGGCCGAACGAGGTTGCCGAGACGCCGGGCTGGCGCGCCAGCGTCTCGCCGATTGTCGGCCTCAAGTCGCGGACCAGCTCGCCGCCGGAGAGGACGGACGTGCCGGAAAGCACGTCCTCCTTGTTGCGGCGGAAGCCGGTGACGACGATGTCCTGGATATGGTCGGAATGCGGCTCGGCCTGCGCCTCGTCGGGCGTCGCCGGGGCGGCGGCGCCGGCCTCGGGCGGCTGGGGCGGCGGCACTTCCTGGTCCTGGGCATGAGCCGGGTCGGCGAGCAGGATGGCGGCGGCGCCGGCCATCATCAGATATTTGAACAAGGTAAGAAAACCTCCGTGGCGGCCCGACATAGCGGCCGGAGATGTTATAACAAGGGCAGCCGTCGCGGCTGTCCGGCAGCCCGTCGCACCGGCGGCCTTGCGCGGGGCTGAACGGCTAGAGAAAGGCGGCGAGGCGCCGCCAGGCGTCGAGCTTCGCGTCGAACGCCAGCGTGTAGGCCGGGCTGCTCGAGGGCAATGCGAGGAGCGTCGGACCGGGCGCCTCGCCGAGCTGAGCCCGGCCGAGGGCGGCGGCTTTACCCCCGTTGAAGCCGATCGCGCGCAGATCGGGAAGCGAGGCGACCAGCGAAGCGAGGTCGTTGGCCCGGTGATCCCTTATGGCGCCGTCGAGGCTCCCTTCGCGCGTCGCCGAGGCGACCGTGTCCCAGAGGCCGACGCCGCGCTCGACGAGCCCCGCGAGCCGCCACTCGTAGGGGAGGGGCACGAGCGAAGCCCCGGTCACGCCCTCCATGAGCCGCCAGAACTGGTTGCGGGGATTGGCGTAATATTGGCGCCGCGCGAGCGATTCCTCGCCGGGAAGGCTGCCCAGGACGAGCACGCGCGTGCTCGCGTCGGCCACCGGCGGGAAGGAGCGCTTGAGCATGCCCCACTCTAGCGCGGATTGCGAAAGAGTCCCGGATGGATCGACGCTTCGCAATGACAGTCTGGTGATCCCAGCGGGAGGGGTCGCGTTAGGCGATTAGCTGTCTAAAATCAGCAACTTGTCTGCCGGACGGTGGTTGAGAATTATTGCAGTTTGTCCTACTGTTTTGTGCCAGCCGCAGCAAGTGCGTTTCACGGTTTTGTCTCGCCTTCAGCTCGCGCTTAGGGTTCACCCGCCGTCAGGCAGTGCGAACTGGCGACGTCACCTTTGTCGGCTTTCGCCGGGAGCGGCGGCATCCGTCGTCGGCGGCGACTGCCAGCCGCCGCCGAGCGCTCGGAACAGGTCGACCTGCGCCTCGGCGATCCGCGCGTCGGCTTCGGACAATGTCGCGGCGGCGTCAGCGGCGGTGCGTTAGGCGTCGAGCAACTCGAGCGAAGTGATTTGCGGCGTAAGCTACGGTAGCAGCAGCTGCAGCGGCTTATTTACTCCTTGAATAACGACAATCTCTCACCCTCGGCGCAGGCCGCAACGCGCAAGCACATCAGTGAGATGCAGCAGGACCTATTTCACCACGGCCATGGCGGAGTCGCTGACCTGAACCCCGATCAGCGCCTGCACTTTGGTGGTGGCGGTTCTTCTGGGGAAGAGGGATCCGACGCCGCCGTGCCCATCGATTGGGCCGCTTTGGCCGCTCTTGTGAACACCGTTCCTCCCGGAAGCGCGTCATTCAGCATTCCGTTGTCGAGCGGCGATGACACAGGATGTTCAAGCGACGGGCCGGCGGTCCCGATCGATGGGCCTCCTGGTCCGAGCGACTTCGGCGGAGGCTGACCGGCTCGTCCCAGCGATTCGCCTTGTGCGCACGGCATCGCTGGGAGCCGTGCTTGTCGCGACCCTGCCGCCCCAGCTACGAGGTGGGCGTGTTGATCAATCCCACCAGTAGCCGCCCTAATCGGCCCCAGACGGTCCTCGAGGCGCTGACCGACCCGAGCCTTGTCGTCGCCGACGGCAAGGTCGCTCGCAGCAACCCGTCGGCCCGCGCGGTCCTGGGGTCCTGGATCGACGGCGAAGACGTCCGCCTGGTGCTTCGCCATCCGGCCGCGCTGGAGAAGCTGCTGGGTCGGGACGAGGCGTCCGGGGAGATTGAACTGAGCGGGCTGGGATCCGCGGACCGGCGGTGGGTGATGAACGTCGTGACCCTCGAGGACGGTTCGAAGTTCGTGCGCCTCACCGATCATAGCGAGGCGCACGCGGCCGAGCGGATGCGTGTCGATTTCGTCGCCAATGCCAGCCACGAGCTGCGGACGCCGCTGGCCACCCTGGTCGGCTATGCCGAAACGCTGCGCGAGCAGGAACAGGAGCTCGATCCGTCGACCCGCGGCCGCTTTACCCGAATAATCCATGACGAAGCGCGCCGCATGCAGCGGCTGGTCGAGGATCTGATCTCCCTGTCACGGATCGAGGCGGAGCGGTTTACTGCGCCGACGCAGGCCCTCGAGCTCGGGCCTCTGGCTGAAGAGGCGGTTCGTAACTGCAGGAACTCCGCGACCGAGCGCGGCTGTAACATAACGGTAAAAGTCGCCGCCGAACTTCCGCCGATCGCGGGCGATCGCGCCCAGATCCTGCAGCTGCTGGACAATCTGCTCAGCAACGCGATCCGATATGGGCGCATGGGCGGGCCGATCTGTCTCAGCGCGGGCCCGGACGGCGACGCCGTCCATATCGGCGTGCAAGACGAGGGGGAGGGTATTTCCCCTGAGCTCATCCCGCGGCTCACGGAGCGCTTCTACCGCGTCGACGCCAGCCGGAGCCGCACGCAGGGCGGAACGGGCCTCGGGCTGTCCATCGTCAAGCATATCGTCGAGCGACACCGCGGCCGCCTTCTCATAGAGAGCCGGCCGGGCGAAGGGACGACGGTCCACGTCCACCTGCCGCTCGCCGATCCGCAGTCATAAAAGCTTCACGCGAGTGTCGCGGAGGATTCGCACGCGGCCCCTATTCCCGAAGCCTGACCGGCGAATCGGTCATGGCTGACGGAGGTCGTCTTGAAGAAGCTTTCCCTTGCGGTGTCGCTCACCGCCCTCGCGCTCGCCGGCTGCGGCCAAAGTGGCAACAATACCAGTGGGGGGGGCGGCGGCGCCCGCGACCAGATCCGCATCGTCGGCTCGTCGACCGTCTACCCGTTCGCCACCGCCGTCGCCGAGCAGTTCGTCCGCAACAATCCGAACTTCAAGGCGCCGATCATCGAATCCACAGGGACCGGCGCGGGCATGAAGCTCTTCTGCGCCGGCGTAGGTGCCGGGCACCCGGATGTCGAGAACGCGTCGCGGAGGATCAAGAAGTCCGAGTTCGACGACTGCGGGAAGAACGGCGTCAAGCAGATCATCGAGATCCCGATCGGCATCGACGGCCTTGCTCTCATCGAAGGCGCACGCGCCCAGCAATTCTCGCTGACCCAGGCCGATGTCTACCGGGCGCTGGCTGCCAACCCATTCGGCAAGGGCCCGAACACCGCCAAGACATGGAAGGACGTGAACCCGGCGCTTCCGGCGGTCGCGATCCGCGTCTACGGCCCCCCGCCCACCTCCGGCACCCGCGACGCGTTTGCCGAACTCATCCTCGAAAAGGGCTGCGAAAGCGACCCGGCGATGAAGGCGCTGAAGGAGAAGGACAAGGACCGCCACAAGGACGTCTGCACCAAGATCCGTGAGGATGGCGCTTACGTCGAGGCCGGCGAGAACGACAACCTTCTCGTTCAGAAGGTCGCCGCAAACGAGGGCTCTGTCGGCATTCTCGGCTATTCCTTCCTTGAGGAGAATGCCGACAAGGTCCGCGGCATCCCGCTCGCGGGCGTTGCGCCTACGGCGGAGACGATCTCGACCTTCAAATATCCGGGCGCCCGCCCGCTCTTCATCTACCTCAAGGGAGAGCATCTCGCGGCGATCCCCGGCATTCGCGAGTTCGTCGCGGAGTTCGCCAAGGGGTGGGCGGCGAACGGCTATCTCATTCGCCGCGGGCTGATCGCTTCCCCCGCGGACAAGCTTGCGGCGCAGGGACAGGCGGCGGAGGACCTGAAGCCGATGACCGCGGATGGCCTCAAGTAAGAGCGCCGCGGCCTTGTCTCCCCTGATCCTGTTCGCGCTCGTCCTGGCGCTCGGCTTCGTCGGCTGGGCGGCGGGCCGGGCGCGGGCGACCGCCTTCGCGCAGGGCGGGTCGGCCGCCAAACGGCCGCACTCCGTGAAGAGCTATCACGGCTGGTATGTGGCGCTATGGGCGGCCGTGCCGGCCCTGCTCTTCTTCTTGCTGTGGCAATTCGTCTCGCCGATCCTCGTGACGAGCGCCGTGCTCCATGGCCCCGCCGCCGGTCTTTTGCCTACGGACCCGATGAGCCGGGCCGCGGTGTTGAGCGAGGCACGTGGACTTGCGGCGGGCGAGGTCACAGCCGCCTTCAACCCGCTGTCGAACCAGATGGCGCCGGCTTTCGCCGCTGCCGCACGGCGCTACGCGCTCATGGGCGCCGTGATTACCCTCATCCTCGCATTTGCCGGCGGCGCGTTCGCTTACCTGCGGCTCCGGCCGAATCTTCGGGCTCGAACGAAGGTCGAGCGGCTCGTGATGGCGGTCCTGCTGGTCGCCTCGCTGCTCGCCGTCCTGACGACGCTGGGGATCGTGGCCTCCCTGCTGTTCGAGGCCTTGCGCTTCTTCTCCATGGTATCGCCGTTCGAGTTTCTCTTCGGCCTCGACTGGAGCCCGCAGACGGCGTTGCGGGCGGACCAGGCCGGCTCCTCCGGCGCCTTCGGCGCGATCCCGCTCTTCTGGGGCACGATCTTCATCGGCGCGATCATCGCGATGATCGTCGCCATCCCGCTCGGCCTGATGAGTGCCATCTATCTCACCCAATATGCCCACCCGACCGCCCGCCGCTGGCTGAAGCCCGCGCTCGAGGTGCTCGCCGGCATTCCCACCGTCGTCTACGGCTATTTTGCCGCGTTGACGGTGGCGCCGGCGGTTCGCGACTTCGGTGTGGCGCTCGGTATTCCGTCTTCCTCGGAATCCGCGCTCGCCGCGGGGTTGGTGATGGGCATCATGATCATCCCCTTTGTGTCTTCGATGGCCGACGACAGCCTCGCCGCCGTGCCGCAGGCCATGCGTGACGGCTCGCTCGCGATCGGCGCCACCACCTCGGAGACGATCCGCAAGGTGCTCGTTCCCGCTGCGCTCCCCGGGGTCGTCGGCGGCGTCCTCCTCGCGGTCAGCCGAGCTATCGGCGAGACGATGATCGTGGTCATGGCGGCTGGGCTGGCCGCGAACCTCACGGCAAACCCTTTCGACAGCGTTACCACGGTAACCGCTCAGATCGTCCAGCTTCTGACGGGAGACCAGGAGTTCGACAGTCCGAAGACCCTGGCCGCGTTCGCGCTCGGGCTCGTCCTCTTCATCATCACCTTCGTGCTGAACGTCATCGCGCTGCGCGTCGTGCGCAAATATCGGGAAGCTTATGAGTAGGCCGTCGACCCAGTGGGACAGCGAGGCGATGCAGGCCCGGCTCCGGAAGCGCTATGCCAGCGAGCGGCGGTTCAAGCTTGCCGGCCTCGCCGCCATCGTCGGGAGCCTCGGCTTCCTCGTTTTCCTCCTCGGGACGATGACGTGGAACGGCGCCGGTGGCTTCATGGAGACCCGGGTGAAGGTCGCGATCGACTTTCCCAGGTCGGACCTGTTCATTGATCCTGGCAGCCTCAAGGGCAGCGCCGCAAACCAGGCGCTCGCCGGGGCGGATATCGAAGGGATGGTCGCAGCCGCGGCACGAGATCAATACGGCCCGGCCGGCGCCGACTTCATTTCGGAAGCGGCGTGGCTGCGGGTGCGCGAAGAGATCGGCAGGGATCCGACCCTGCTCCAGCGCAGAGCCGACTTCTGGCTTCCCGCGGCCTCCGGTCTGGAAGGGCGTCTGGAATTTGGCAGGCTGAAGGACACGGGGGTCATCCAGCGAGGCTTCAATGGGCGGTTCCTAACCTCCTCGGATGCTACCGACCCAGCCGCCGTGGGCATCTGGGGCGCATTCAAGGGTTCTCTGATCACCATGCTCGTTACGCTGGTGATCGCTTTCCCGATGGGCGTCCTCTCCGCACTCTATCTCGAGGAATATGCTCCGCGAAACCGCTGGACGAGCCTGATCGAGGTGTCGATCAACAATCTTGCGGCCGTGCCGTCAATCATCTTCGGCCTCCTCGGCCTCGCCGTCTTTCTGAACTTCATGAATATGCCCCGCTCGGCCCCGATCGTCGGCGGCTTGACCCTCGCGTTGATGACGATGCCGGTGATCGTGATCGCCGGGCGCAACGCGTTGAAGGCCGTGCCGCCCTCGGTGCGCGATGCGGCCCTCGGCGTCGGCGCGAGTCCGGTCCAGGTCGTGTTCCACCACGTTTTGCCGCTCGCTCTGCCCGGCATCCTCACCGGCACGATCATCGGCATGGCCCGCGCCTTGGGCGAGACGGCGCCGCTTCTCATGATCGGCATGCGCGCCTTCATCGCCGCGCCCCCCTCGGGAATCTCGGACCCGGCGACGGTGCTCCCCGTCCAGATATTCCTTTGGTCGGACGAGGTCAGTCGCGGCTTCGTCGAGAAGACCTCGGCCGCGATCCTGGTCCTGCTGGCCTTTCTGATGGCGATGAACGGGCTTGCCATTTTCCTGCGCAACAAGTTCGAGCGACGGTGGTGACTCTCCGGATTGAATCTCAGGACGCGGCCGCGGCCGCTGAACCGATCGCCGGCGATGCGCACGGTGACATCAAGATGCGCGCCAGGGGCGTCAGCGTCTTCTACGGCGCCAAGAAGGCGGTCGATAACGTCTCGCTCGACATCGGGACCGAAAACGTCACCGCCTTCATAGGCCCTTCCGGCTGCGGCAAGTCGACGTTCCTCCGGACGCTCAACCGGATGAACGACACCATTCCGAGTGCGCGGTTCGAGGGCGATATCGAGCTCGACGGCGAGGATATTTACGCCTCCTCGATGGACGTGGTGCAGCTGCGGGCGCGGGTCGGAATGGTGTTCCAGAAGCCCAATCCCTTCCCAAAGTCGATTTACGAAAACGTAGCTTACGGTCCCCGCATTCATGGCCTCAGCACCGGCAAGAGCGAGCTGGACGGCATCGTGGAGCGCTCGCTGCAGCGCGCTGGCCTCTGGGAAGAAGTGAAGGACCGCCTCTCCGACAGCGGCACCGCCCTTTCGGGCGGGCAGCAGCAGCGCCTCTGTATCGCCCGAGCGATCGCGGTCGATCCGGAGGTGATCCTGATGGACGAGCCCGCCTCCGCGCTCGACCCGATCGCCACTGCCCGTATCGAAGAGCTGATCCACGAACTGCGCGGCCGCTACGCTATCGTGATCGTCACTCACAACATGCAGCAGGCCGCGCGCGTCTCGCAGCGCACCGCCTTCTTCCACCTCGGCGAGCTCGTCGAATATGGCGACACGTCCGAGATCTTCACCAACCCCAAGGTGCCGCGAACCCAGGATTACATCACTGGGCGCTTCGGCTGAGGATGCATCATGGCGACAGGACACACGCTCAAAGCCTTCGATGAAGACCTGACGCAGCTTCGGGCGCTCATCAGCCAGATGGGCGGCCTCGCCGAACAGGCGATACGCGAGGCCATGAAATCGCTGATGCAGCGGGACCGCGAGCGGGCGCAGCAGGTCGTCGAGAACGATCTCAAGCTCGACGCGCTCGAGGCGGAGGCCGAGCGGCGGGTCATCCAGCTCATCGCCCTACGCGCTCCCATGGCGGACGACCTTCGCGAAGCGGTCGCGGCCTTGAAGATCGTCGCCGTCGTCGAGCGGATCGGAGACTATGCCAAGAACATCGCCAAACGGGTGCCGCAGCTCGATGGCCCGGGCCAGATCGAGCCGCTCTCCTTGCTGCCCGAGATGGCCCGGATCGCCTCCGACATGGTCCACGACGTGCTCGATGCCTTCGTCGAACGGGACGCCGAGAAGGCTCAGGCCGTGTGCGCGCGCGACGATGCCCTGGACGATTTCTACGACACGGTCTTCCGGGCGCTCCTCACCTATATGATCGAGGACCCGCAGAATATCAGCCGGGCCGCCCATCTCCTCTTTGTCGCCAAGAACATCGAGCGGATCGGCGACCATGCGACCAACATCGCGGAGATGGTCTATTATGCGTCGACCGGCCACCGGCTGACCGACCGCGAGCAGGTTAGCCCTGAGCAGTGACGAAACCTGGACTGCTCCTCGTCGAGGACGACAAGGTCCTGGCTGACCTGCTCATCTGGCATTTCGAGCGAGAGCAATTCGAAGTCCGCTGGACCGGCGACGGACAGCACGCCCTGCTGCTCGCCGAGGAGCAGGTGCCCGACCTCGTGGTGCTCGACTGGATGATCGAGGGCGTCTCCGGAATAGAGGTCTGCCGTCAGCTGCGGCGCCGGCCCTCCACTTCGAACGTGCCGATCATCATGCTCACGGCTCGCGGCGAGGAGATGGACCGAGTGCGGGGCCTGGAAACCGGCGCCGACGACTACTTGACGAAGCCCTTCAGCCCGCGGGAGCTCATGGCCCGGGTAGGCGCCGTGCTCCGCCGCGTGCGGCCGGGCCTGGCCGGCGAGGTTATCAGCTATGCGGACATCGAGCTCGACGTCCCCGGCCACAAGGCGCGGCGTGCCGGCAAGCTACTTTCGCTTGGCCCGACGGAGTTCAGGCTCCTTCGCCACTTCATGGAACATCCCGCGCGAGTCTTCTCGCGGACGCAGCTGCTGAACGCAGTGTGGCCGCACGACACCGACATCGAGCTTCGGACGGTGGACGTCCATATACGCCGGCTGCGAATAGCCCTGAACGAAGGCGGGCGGCCGGACATCATCCGAACGGCCCGCGCCGCCGGCTACTCCCTCGACGCGGAGGGAATCCTGGACTGACCTTTGAATAAGGGGTCGCCCGGGTTCCGTGCGACCCGCGACTTGCTAGAAGCTCAGCGCCGCCTCGATGCCGAACGTCCGAGGTGCATTCAAATTGCCGTAGTCGCCGAGCACGTTCGAGCGGCTGCCGGTGAAGGGATTGGGCAGGCTGTTCGTGGGGTCGCGCCGGTAGACATGGGCCTCGTTGAGGAGATTGCGCGACCAGAGGGCGAAGGTCATCTTCCGGTCGGTGCCTACATCAATGTCCGCCAGCGCAATGCGGGCGTTGACGATGAACGAGCTGTCGTTCTTGATCGCGAACTCGGCAAAGCTCTGCGCCGCCTGGTTATAGGTTCCGTCGATGTGGAAGCGCAGCTTGCCGCCGGCAATCTCCATCGGAGCCTCATAGTCGACGGCGCCGTTCACGACATTGCGCGGAGTGAACGGAATAAACACCGGCACCAGCGGACTGCCGGGCCGGAAGGGATCGGGAGCGTCCGGCACCTTCGTGTAGGTGTAGGCGTAGGAAGCCGAGACGGTGAGACCGTCGGCGACGGCAGCGACCGCATCTACCTCAACTCCGCGGATTTTCGTTGTCCCGGGCGCATTCACCGTCTCGAGCGTGTTGCGGGTCGAGCCGTTCGAGAGGAGGTTCAAGACGCTGAAATCGACCTGGGTGCCCTTGCGGTCCATCAGGTAGCCGGCGATGTTCAATCGCAGGCGCCGGTCGAACAGCTCCGTCTTGGCACCGATCTCGTAGCTCTTCACGTCCTCCGGGCCGAACTCACGATAGGTGAGCGATCGCGAGCTGGCCCCGCCGGATCGGTAGCCTGTCGCATATTTGGCGTAGAGGTGGACGTCCGGGCTCGCGTCGAACGCGACCACGGCCAGGGGGTTGAAGCGGCTGGTCTTCTGGTCGAAGGCGAAAGTAGTGGGCGCGTTGTTGACCTTGTAGAGCGTGCCGCTCTTGTCGTCGCGCGTGTAACGGCCGCCGAGGGTCAGGTGGAAGCGTTCGGCCGACGGCGGGGTCCAGGTCACCTGTCCATAGACCGCCTTGCTTTCGGAGCGCGCCCGGCTGCCGCGGTCGATGCTCCGGCAGCCCGGCTGCCATCCAAAGCCGTTCGAGCCCGTGCACGGATCGACGATCGTGTAGGCGGTCCCGTCCGCATTCCAGCGATTAGTGCTGGGCGTCGCGGCTTCTTCGAAGGCCTTCTCTTTAAAGTAATAGAGGCCGAAGACGTAATCGAGCTGGTCCGCCAGCCGGCCCACCGCCTGAAGCTCCTGGCTGACCTGGCTCTGCTCGAGATAGGAGAGCGAGTAGCGGCTGAAGAGGCCGTTGGCCGAGAAGATAGGCGGTCGGTGGGCCCCGCCGCTATTGTCCCACTGGTCGACCGTCACCTCGCGATAGGCTGTGATCGAGCGAAGCTCGAGATCGGCGGTCGCGTTCCATCGCAGCGTCAGCGCGCCGCCCCTCGTCTTGTCGACGCTGGGCTGCTGGACGACGCCGATGTCGGCGGCCTTCATCCGCTCGTCGCCCTCTACCACGACCAGAGGCGGCAACGGCCGGATGGAGCCTGAAGGCAGTGAGCCGGTGCGCGGGCCGACCGGATAGTTGTTCGGATTGTAGTTGAGGAGCTGCGAGTAGAAGGGAGTATTCTTGTCCTCGCCCCAATCGGCCGATAGGTCCGCGGTGAAGCTGCTGATCGGCCGGAAGCGCAGCTTTCCCTGGATACCCTTCCGGTCGTAATAGCCCCAGCCGACCTGGCCCGCGAGCGGGTTCCTGGTGGTCGCGCCCTGGTAATCCATAGCCGCGTCGATCTTGAACATGAACGGCCCAACCGACGGCAGATCGAGATGACCGCTGACGTTATGGCTGCCGTAATTGCCGACACCCGCGCGCGCGCGTAGCCCGAACTCTCCCGTAGGCGCCCGCGTCACAATGCTGAGCGCGCCGCCCTCGGTATTGCGGCCGAACAGCGTCCCTTGGGGGCCTTTCAAGACCTCGATGCGCTCGACGTCGAGCAAGGCCGCGCCAAGGCCCTGCTGGCGGCCGAGATAGACGCCGTCGACATAGACGCCGACGCCCTGTTCGCGCGCCGGCTGGTTGGCGTCGAGCGGCACGATGCCGCGAATACCGATGGTGAGGGCGGACTGCCGAGCTTCGAAAGTCGCGATCCGCAGCCCGGGCACGGAACCGTCTGCGAGGTCGGTGAGACTCTGGACGTGGCGGTCCTCGATCGCCTGCGTGCCGAGGACCGAGATTGCGATAGGCGTCTTCTGGAGGTTTGTTTCCCGCCTGGTCGCGGTCACGACGATGTCTTCCAGTCCCTGATCCGCGGCTGCGTCGGCAGCAGCGGCCGCATCACCGGCCCCTGCCTCGCCGGCGCCCACGTCAGCGGCCTTATCCGCTACGGCGCTCACGGTTTCGCCGGCGGGCGTTTCGGCAAACGCGGGATCGATAAGCACGACGAACGCCGTCGAGACGAGCAGGGCTAGGCGTCCACACCCGAAAACCCGGTGGCGGTCGTTCCTCGGCCTGAAAGGCGGGGGAGCAGAGATGTCAAAACGTGCGCTGACTTGGGAACAGAACGTCATTGAATGACCCCGATATGGAAGTGGCGGTTCATGAGGAGATGCCTTCGGGCGCACTCCCTTCGTTAATTCAATTAGCAGGAGTCGGTGATACTAGTGTGACACTACGAAGTTATTCACAAGTTTTACTTTAGTAATTTGACTATTGCTTTTCTTACTCACCGACGACATAGAAGAGTAATGGATGGCCGATCGCTCCACAGGCACGAGGGGACGTCCCATTCCTCCGTCTCATAAGTGTAACGCGGGCGTAATCGCGATGACGCGCGCCCCGGCTAGGAGAGACGAGCCAGACCGTCTCTCGACTCGGAGCGCTGCGATGAAGATCCGACTCACTGCTTTGTCCCTACTCACCACGACCGCTCTGACCGCCGGGAGCGCAGCTCCGGCGCAGAGTCCCGCTGGAGCACCAGGTCAAACCTCGCCCGTCACGGAAGCCCCTGCATCGGCGGCCGATGTGGCAGCCTTGCGAACGGAGCTGGAGGCACTGCGGCGCGAGGTCTCAGAACTGAGGCAGGAGCGCTCCGCCTTGGCCGTTGCCGCCCCGGCCCCCGCGCTTGCGACGGCCCCGACGGTGGCACCCGCCCCCCCGCCGGCCACGACGACTGCCTGGAAGGGCGCGCCGCAACTCGAGGACAAGAAGGCCGGCTTCAGCTTCAAGCCCAAAGGATTTGCGCAGTTCGACGCGGGCTATGTCAGCACGCCGGGGCCGGTGCGCAGCGGCACCTTCGGCGGGCTCAACTACAATAATCTCGGCTGGAACAGCCGGGCACGGCGGCTGGTAATCGGCGCGGAAGGCTCTCTGCCTGGCGGCTTTGGATACAACGTCGAGCTGAACTTCGCTCAAGGGACGGTCGACTATGAGGACCTCATCCTCAGCTATCAGCGTCTGAAGAGCCCGATCCAAGTGAGGATCGGCAATATGTATCCGCTCTCCAGCCTCGACACGATGACGAGCTCGCGCCTCACCAGCTTCCTCGAGCGGGCAAGCCTCACCGATGCCTTCGGCTATAACCGCCGGCTGGGCGTCGCGGTGGCGCTGCTGGATCCGAAATCCGACCGTTACACCCTGACCGCTGGTATCTTCGGCCAAGAGATCAATAATACCAGCTTCAATCGGACCGGCTGGCAGGCGAGTCTGCGCGGCACGTTCGCGCCGACGGTAGGCGACACGCGCCTGCATCTCGGCGCAAACTTCCAGCACCGGGTCGCGCAGCGGGATGCTCAGAACGTCCAATACCGTGCGCGGCCGTTCACCCAGGTTACGGACCAGAGGTTCGTGGACACGGGCCTCATCGCCGCCGACGGCGAAGACATCGTCGGGCTGGAGTTCGGGGCGATCATGAAGTCAGTTCACTTCGCGGCCGAGGCACAGCAGGTCTGGGTGCGCGGTTACCGCCCCGGCCGGACATTTGGTCCGAACAACGGGGCGGGCGGCGGGCTCTTCTATGGTGAGGATCCGAGGTTCCAATCCGCCTATGCGGAGGTCGGCTATTTCCTGACCGGGGAGACACGCGGCTACAAGGGCGGCCGTTGGGACCGCGCGAAGGTGCTCCACCCCTTCAACGACGGCGGCTGGGGCGCGCTCCAGTTGAACGCCCGGATCGATTGGCTCGACCTCGGCGACCGGCTGGCGCCCGGCGCGATCACCGCCCCGTTCTTCGTCAATGGCGGCAAGCAGCTGGGCTACGAGCTGAGCCTCATCTGGAACCCGATCGACTACATCCGCTTCCAGGCCCAATATGCCCGCGGGAGCTACGAGGGAGGCCCGCGAGCGGCGACGGTCGCCCCCGGCTCGCCGGCGGCGGTCGATCAGCGCACCTTTGGCGTGGATACCGTGGCGGTCCGAGCGCAGGTGGAGTTTTAAGGAGGCCCGGGTGCGTGCTCGTGCGATGTCGAGTGAGTAATCCGGAGGCATTACCGCTCTATCCTCAGGCGGAGGATACGTAATATGCGAAAAGCCGATCAGGGACCAATCGGGTCGGGCCTCAGTCGACGTATGATCAGCGCCCGGATCGGCTCCTCGGCCTCAAAAATGGCCAGCGCCGCCTCAACCATGCGCTCATTCTCGCAGATCGCGTCCGCCAAGTCGGAAGCTCCATGAATGTCTTCTACACCCATGAACTCCCTCCTTATGTGCTTTACAAATCCTTCGATGGCGACGGTCACGCTCGGCGCGCGGCAGCGGCAGAGGCAACTTTCAAGCCAGGTGAGCCAGCCCGATGCTTCCGATCGTCGCCGAGTCCGAGCCACTCGATAAATGCAATGAGAAATCTCTCGCCCTGTGCATGACTGCCGGAAGGGTCCAGAAGCCACGCGATCACACGCGAGAGACCGTTTTCGCGCGTGTCGAGAAAGTCGAAAATCGAGAAATCAGGCGCCAGCCTCTCAGCATAAAGCGCCTTTGTGGCATGCTGCGCATCGAGCCGCGCGCGCGTGAATAGAAGTAGGTCCGTCGGCCTCACATCCCGCGATTAATGCCCGTTGGAGCGCTCGCAAATGACGAAGTCCTCCTGGCACGTCTCATGGCCGCCCTTCGGGCCGGACGAGCTCGATGCACGGTGCTCATCGCCACCGGGCCTGCTCTTGTGCTTGACGGAGTTTCGCCTCGGCCGGATTGGCGGTGCGGAGCGAGAGCTTGATCTCTCGCTTGCCGACTTTCGCACGCAAACGCTCCGGCACCGCCATGCGAAACCAGAAATTCGAAGACCTGGGATGGGTCGTTGGCCCAGGCATTCGCAGCCTCATTTTGTGCCACCCTGTTGTATCATCGGGCGGCTATGAAGCTACTGATTTCAGGCAACTTTTTGAAAAGTAGATTCTTTTCAAGCGCTTGGTGACCCCTACGGGACTCGAACCCGTGTTTTCGCCGTGAGAGGGCGACGTCCTGGACCGCTAGACGAAGGGGCCGTTGTGCGGGAAGGCGGCCATATCGGGGGAGGGGCCTGTCCTGTCAAGCTGGCGCCCCGCGCCGCGCGCCCCTACAGGCCGGCCGATGTGCAACGACTATCGCAGCCGCGTCGATCTCCAGACGATCGGCCAGGAATTCAACCAGCTGCGCATCCCGCTGCGCTTCCCGGAAGGCATGCCGAACCTCGAGCCGCGCGACGACATCAGGATCACCGACCGGGCACCGATCCTGCGCTGGAACGGCGACGCCGCCGAGCTCGTGCAGCGCCGCTGGAGCTGGCCGGGGCCGGGGGGCAAGCCGGTCTACAATTTCCGCTCCGACGGGCGCGCGTTCGGGGCGGGGCGCTGCCTGATCGTCGCCGACGGATTCTACGAATTCACGACGCCGACCGCGCCGCGCCCGGACAAGCGCAAGGACAAGTGGCTGTTCACCGTTGCGGGGGAAAGCTGGTTCTGCATCGCCGGCCTGTGGCGCAGCTCCGAGGTGGGCGAGGCCTTCACCATGCTGACGACGCCGCCGGGCCCCGACGTCGCGCCCTATCACAGCCGGCAGATCGCCGTGCCGGCCAAAAGGGATTGGCTCGCCTGGCTGGACGGGACGGCCGCGGCGCAGGACGTCCTCAAGCCGTGCCCGGGAGGCATGCTCAATGTCGAGAAGGCGGGTTAGGCGACCGCGGCCTGACGGCCGGCGCCGAGCTCTGCGGCGACGGCATCGGCAACCTCCACCGTTTGTGCGGGGTTCAGGCGCGGATCGCATAGGCTGGCGTAACCCGTCGTGAGATCGCCTTCGGTGACGCCCGCGACGCCGCCGGTGCATTCGGCGACCTGGCTTCCGGCCATTTCGATATGGAGGCCGCCCGGCACGCAAGAGTCTTGGCGACAGACCGCGAAGAACTGGCCGATTTCCGCCAGGATGTCCGCGAGGCGCCGAGTTTTGTGTCCGGAGGCGGCGCGCACCGTGTTTCCGTGCATCGGGTCGCAGCACCACAGGACCGGATGCCCTTCTTGCCGCGCAGCTCGGATCAATCGGGGAAGGCGCTTCTCCACTCGGGTCGCGCCGAGCCTGGCGATCAGCGTCACCCGTCCGGGACGGCGGGTGGGATTCAGCGCCTCGAGGAGCCGGCACAACTCGTCGGGCTCGGCCGTGGCGCCGCATTTGACGCCGATCGGGTTCAGGAGGCCGCGCATGAGCTCGACATGGGCCGAGCCTTCGAAGCGCGTGCGGTCGCCTATCCAGAGGAAATGGCCGGAGCTTCCGTACCAGCCGAGACCGTCGCGGCGGACCAGCGCCTCCTCGTACGGGAGAAGCAGCGCCTCGTGCGATGAGTAAATGCCTTCGGACGCCAGGCGGTTCAGAGTGGCGGCGGATTGCGCATAGGCCCGGAACATACGCTGTGGATCGGGCCGGCGCGCGGCTTCGTCGAAGGCGGCGGCGTTGACGATGTCGCCGCGATAGGTCGGCAGGGAGACGGCGTCGCGCGTTTCGAGCGCCCGGCTGCGCGGTTTCGCGAACTGCCCTGCCATCCGTGCAATCCGCACGACCGGGAGCCCCGACGCCTCCGCCAGGCGGTAGGCGACGTTCCCGAAGAGGCTGAGCGTCGCATCGACGGTCTCCGCCCGGAAATCGGCGAAGCTTTCAGCGCAATCCCCCGCCTGAAGGAAGAAAGCGCGGCCCGCCTGCGCCTCAGCGACCTCACCGGCGAGCGCCCGGACCTCGGCTATCGGAACGAGGGGCGGATAAGCCGCCAGCGCCCCGACCGTCGCGCACAGCGAGGCCTCGTCGGCATATACTGGCTGCTGCCGCGCTTCTATCCCGCGCCAGCTTTGCGGAGACCAGCCCTTCGCCATTGGGGCGCCTTCGCTGAACGCGCGTCCCCGTGCAAGGTCGGCGTTGACGCGTGGCACCGATCCGTGGAGGGAACGATGCCGTGAAGAGCCTCTTTCCGCACAGCGCCACGACCGGGGATGTCGTCGTCCGAGTCTCGGTCAGCTTTCTTCCCGAGCAGTCGGAGCCGGCGCGCGGACGGTGGTTCTGGGCCTATCACGTCCGCATCGAGAATGGCGGCCGCTCGGCCGTACAGCTGATCGGTCGCGAATGGACGATCAGTGACGGGCGCGGCGCCCAGCACCAGGTCCAGGGCGAGGGGGTGGTCGGCGAGCAGCCGGTCATCGAGCCGGGCGGCTCGTTCGACTATGTCTCCGGATGCCCGCTGCCGACTCCGACCGGCTGGATGGAAGGCCAGTACGACATGATCAACGCCGAGGGACGGGCCTTCACCGCCGCGATACCGCGCTTCCCTTTAGTCGCGCCGACCGTCGCAAGCTGAAACGCTTTGAAAAGACGAGGGAATCTGGCAATCGTCAGCCGAACGTTCCGGAGAACGACATGCGTATCCTCCTAACCGCCGCCTTGCTGCTGGCGCCCGCCGCCGTCGGCGCCGGCACGCCCACCGTCCAGAAGATGACCTGCCCGATCGGGGGCGCCGGCTTCGACTACAAGACGACGGTGTCCTACAGCACGTGGGGCGAGCGACCCGACGGCAAGCCCTATGGCAGCTGGACCTTCCCGCTCGCTTTGCCCGAATGTCCCGACAACGGCCTCGTCCTCTACAAGGAATATGATGCGGAGGAGGTCGCGAAGCTCGAGCCTCTCGTCGCGTCCGAGGCCTATCAGGCGCTCCGCAAGGCGGACACGCCTTATTATCGTGCCTATTGGCTGATGAAGGCGATGGGGCTGGGCCCCGAACGTTATCTCTGGGCCCTGCTCCAGGCGAGCTGGGAGGCCGAAGGGAGGGGGGAGCTGCGCGCGCGGTATTTGGCCGAGCTGGCCGATTCCTCGGCGAAGGTCCCGGCCCGCCCCGGCGATATGAACTGGATCGGCATGGAGGCGCGCGCCGCCAACGCGCTCCGCGAGCTCGGCCGCTTCGACGAGGCGATGGCGCGCCTCGACAATGTCCCGCTGACAGGGCTCGACGCCGCCATGCCGACAGGCGCGGCCGCGACGCCCCAGGCGATCGCGGAGGTCCGCACCCGGCGCGGCTGGCTCGCCTTCATCCGCGGGCTAAAGGTGGCGATCGCGCGCCGCGACGCCTCGATCGAGCCGCTCGATCTCATTCCCAGGTCGATCGCCGTCGGCCGCTGCATCGACGCGGCCGTCTCGCTCGACGAGGCCGGCCGCGTCTATTGCGAGAAGGAGAAAGCGGCCGTCGACGAGCTCCGCCTCGCGCGCGAAAAGCTCAAGGCCCTGCCCGACAAGAGCGGGCGCTAGCTTATTTCAACAAAGACACGAGCCTCTGCATGAGCGCGATGAAGCGCGTCTCCTCGAGCCCCGCCGCGGGATTGTTCCAGGTTCCAGACACCGCCAGCCAGCCGCCGTCGCGGCGCCGAAGCAGATAGCTGAGGTTGAGCACGCCGGGCTCAGATCCGCCCTTGTAGCCCACATAGTCGAATGCCGCAGCCTGGTCGCGCGAAAGGCCCGGATTGATGGCGAGCAGCGCGAGCGCAGTGGGATCGCCGGCGCGGCGGATCCAGTCGAGCGTGCGCACCAGGTCGCCGGCCGAGGCGAACCACTCGATCCTGCCGATCTCTATCGGCGCGCCCCCGAGCCGGGTCACGTCGAGGGTTTTCGCGCCGACCTCGGCGAGGCGCGGCAGCAGCTTCCGCCTCCCGGTTTCGTCAGCGGCGAGCCACTGGGCCCTCAGCGCCGGATCGCCGAGCTTCAGGGCGAACATGTCGCGGGTGGACAGGAAGGGTCGGTCGCGCTCCGGGGTCCGGACGCCGAGGGTCGGCAGCAAGGCCTCGACCTTGGCGCGCCCGACCAGGGCCAGCAATGTGTCGGCGGCGCTGTTGTCGCTGCGCGAGAGCATCAAAGCGGCCAGCGTGTGGAGCGTGACCGGCGATCCGGCCGGCCAATCCTGCAGGAGCCCGGAGGGAAGAGACGGGGCCCCGAGCGGCACCACGTCCGCCCAGCGCCGCTCGCCGGCCTTCACTGCGCGGACGAGCTCGGCGAGGATGAAGAGCTTGAACGACGATCCGACCGCGAGCGGCTCATCCGCCTTCTGAGTGAGGAACAGGCCGAAGCCACCCGGTTCGAGGCGTCCGGCGGCGAGGGAAACCGTGCCCTGCAGCGCGGTCAGCTCGCCCAAGACGGTGCGGACATCGTCCTTCGCCATCTCCGCGCCGGTGACGAGCAGCCCTTCGATCAGCTGCGGCGGCACGGCCCCGATCGCCATCTCCATCTTGACCGACGCCCGCTCGAAACGGACGACGACCGTTCCGCTGGTCGCCGTCTTCGCCTCGATCCTCTCCAGTTCGCGCGCGGCGCCGTAGCCGTCGCGCAGCTGCTTGGAGATCGAGACGACTTGGGCCGGGGGGACCTGCGCCAGAAAGGCCGGCGAGAACAGGGTCTCGGGCTTCGTCCTGTCGTTCAGGAGCGGGACGAGTCCCTCGGCGCGCTGGCGGAAGATCGCACTAGGCTCAGCCGCCGCGGCTGGGAAGCTCCACGCCAGAAGCAGCAGGGCGACGAGGTGGAGCAGCCGGGCCGCTACGCGGGGAGCCTGGTTCACCGCGTGCTTTTGGCCGGTTCGGCGGTGAGATCGAGATACTCGGTCCGGGTCTCGGGCGAGCGCTGCTCGAGTCGAGTGCCCGTCACCTGCATCCAGAGCGCAGTCTGAGTGTAGCGCTCGACCCGGTAACTGCCGGCAGGGTCGGCCGGCGGCGAGTAGATGCGGCCCTCGATCGAACGCATAAGCGGCTTCACCCAGTCGGGCTTGCTGCCCGAGCGAAGCACCTCGGCGTCGGCGACGCGACCCTCCGGAGTGACCCAGAAGCCGATATCGACCCAGGTGTCGCGGTAATTGTCCCCGTTCATCAGCCGCGTCACCGGTCCGCCCGCCGACGGATCGATGCCGCGGTCGATCTTGATCCGGGGCGCGAAGAGCATGACGGGGCGAGGGCCGACCTGGCCTTTGAGGCTTTCGATCAGCGCGTTGGAGCTGGCGTCCTTGCCTTCCTGGCGATCGAGCCGCGCGAGCAGGATGAGGGCGGTCAGCCGGGCGAGGCGGGCGGCGGGAGCCTTGTCGGCGGCGACCGCACTGAGCGCGGGCCGGGCGAGGTCGCGATAGCCTTCGAGCTCGTAGAGCCAGGCGGCGCGGACGCGCGCCGTGGCGGCAAGGTCGGGCCGGCCGCGCTTCGTCGCCTTCTGCTCGATTTCCTCATAGACCCGGCGGGCGCGGTCGAGCTCCTTCATTGAGGCGTACATGCCCGCTATCTCGAAGTCGGCGCCGAGGATGCGCGGATCGTCTTGCGGCAGCCCTTTCTTCAGCGTGCTTCGGATCGCATAGGTCGCACGGCGATACGGCTCGCCGTCGCCCAAATGCGCGTTGATCCGGGAATAAGCGCGATAGAGGTCGGCGACGTCGACGGGGAGCGCCGCGGCGTGCCGGTCGTTGCGGCGGATCGAGCGGCGCGCGACTCGGCGCGCCTCCGCATAGTCCCCGCCGACGAACAGATTCTCGGCGTGGGCGAGCGTCGCGTCGATATCCTCCTTCGGCGGGCAATGGCGGGCGAGGCATTCGCGCAGCGCCGGCTCGGTGTCGGCGACCGGGACTGCGGTGACGACGATCGTCTGGCCTTCTTCCCCGGGTTCGGCGGACGCGGGGGCTGCGACCCCGAGGAGCAGCAGCGGCAGCAGGTAAGGCTTCATCGGTAGGCCCTCGCTTGTGCGGAGACCCGGCTTCTACCGCAGAAGCGGGTCGATGTCAGCCGCGCTCAGGCGTCGATCTCCTCTTCCCCGACTTCGGCGGCGTGGCTCTGGATGAAGGCGAAGCGGTGCTCGGGGTTGCGGCCCATCAGCCGCTCGACGAGGTCGCGGACCTGATGCTGGTCCTGATATTCCTCGGGCAAAGTGACGCGGATCAGCGAACGCGACCCGGGGTCCATCGTCGTCTCGCGCAGCTGCGAGGGGTTCATCTCGCCGAGGCCCTTGAAGCGGCTGACCTCGATCTTCTTGCCCTTGAACAGGCTCGCCTCGAGCTCGCCGCGATGGGCGTCGTCGCGCGCATAGGCGATCGTCCCGCCCGAAGAGAGCCGGTAGAGCGGCGGCTGGGCGAGATAGAGAGCGCCCTGCTCGACGATCTTGGACATCTCGCGGAAGAAGAAGGTCATCAAGAGCGTCGCGATATGGGCGCCGTCGACGTCGGCGTCGGTCATGATGATGATCCGGTCGTAGCGCAGCTGGGAGGGGTCGCAGCGTTCGCGGACGCCGCAGCCCAGGGCCAAAGTGAGGTCGGCTATCTCCTGGTTGCCGCGGATCTTGTCGGCCGAGGCCGAGGCGACGTTCAATATCTTGCCGCGAATGGGGAGGATCGCCTGCGTCTTGCGGTCGCGCGCCTGCTTGGCCGAACCGCCGGCGCTGTCGCCCTCGACGATGAAGAGCTCGGTCCCGGCCGGATCGTCGTTGGCGCAGTCGGTGAGCTTGCCGGGCAGCCGCAGCTTGCGCGACGAGGTCGCGGTCTTGCGCTTGACCTCGCGCTCGGCGCGACGCTTCAGCCGCTCGTCCATCCGGTCGAGGACGAAGGCGAGGAGCGCGCGCCCGCGCTCCATATTGTCGGCGAGATAATGATCGAAATGGTCGCGCACCGCGGCCTCGACGAGCCGCGCCGCATCGGGGCTGGTCAGCCGGTCCTTGGTCTGGCTCTGGAACTGGGGGTCGCGGACGAAGACGGAGAGCAGCACCTCGGCGCCGCCGACCACGTCCTCGGCCTGCACCTCCTTCGCGCGCTTCTGCTGGCCGATCAGCTCGGCGAAGGCGCGCACGCCCCGGGTCAGCGCGGCGCGCATGCCCTGCTCGTGGGTGCCGCCGTCCGGCGTCGGGATGGTGTTGCAATAGAAGGAGGACCCGCCCTCGCTCCACAAGGGCCATGCCACCGCCCATTCGACCATGCCCTGGCTGTCCGGAAAATCCTGCCGTCCCGAAAAGAAATCGGCGGTCGCGCAATTCCTGTCCGCGATCTGCTCTCGGAGGTGGTCGGAGAGGCCGCCCGGGAACTGGAAGACCGCCTCCGCGGGAGTCTCGTCCGAGATGAGGGCCGGATCGCATCTCCAGCGTATCTCGACTCCTGCGAACAGATAGGCCTTGGAGCGAGCGAGCCGGTAGAGCCGCGCCGGCTTGAACCGCGCCTCCGGCCCGAAAATCTCGATGTCGGGGACGAAGCTCACGCGCGTGCCGCGGCGGTTCGGGGCGTCGCCGACCCGCTCGAGCCCGCTCGTGGGCTCGCCGCGCGCGAAGGCCTGCCGCCATAATTCCCGGTTTCGTGCGACCTCGACGATCGTCTCCGACGACAAAGCGTTGACGACGCTGACGCCGACTCCGTGGAGACCGCCGGACGTTGCATAGGCCTTGTTGGAGAACTTCCCGCCCGAATGGAGCATCGTCATGATCACTTCGAGCGCCGACTTGCCCGGATAGCGCGGATGCTCGCCGACCGGCATGCCGCGGCCGTTGTCGGCGATCGTCAGCCGCCCGGCCGTCCCCGTTTCCGCCTCCAGCAGGACCTCGATGCGGCTGGCATGGCCGGCCACCGCCTCGTCCATCGCATTGTCGAGCACCTCGGCGGCGAGATGGTGAAGCGCCCGCTCGTCGACCCCGCCGACATACATTCCCGGCCGCCGCCGGACCGGCTCCAGCCCCTCGAGGACCTCGATCGAATGGGCGTCGTAATCGGCCGAAGCCGCCGCAGTGGACGCGAACAGGTCTGACATGGGGGAGGTATAGGCGGGCGGGAGTCGCGCCCGCAAGCGGCAGCGATGGTCAAGTACCGCAGGGAAGGGCAGAGGTTGCGTTCGCCGCGCCTGTGGTATAACTTACTTTCATCTTACCGAGGAGGAGGATGTGGCGCGGGCCGATCGGCTGACCACTACGGTGTCGACCAAGGGCCAGGTGATCCTGCCAAAGGCCGTACGCGAGCAGCGCCGGTGGGACGCGGGCACCCGGCTGACCGTGGAGAATACCGACGAAGGCGTGCTTCTGAAGGCCGCGCCGCTTTTCGCGACGACCGAGATCGAAGAGGTATTCGGGTCACTGCGCTACGCCGGACCGGCCAAGAGCCTCGAGGAGATGGACGCGGCGGTGGCAGCGGAGGCGCGGCGGCGTGCGCGCGATTGATACCAACGTCGTCGTCCGCTTCCTCGCCAATGACGACGAGGCGCAGGCAACCCGCGCCCGCAGGCTGATCGCGGCCGGCGACATCTTTGTCGCCACGACCGTGCTGCTGGAATCTGAGTGGGTGCTGCGCACCGCGTACGGCCTTTCAAACGACCGGGTCGTGCAGGCGCTGCGCCGCCTCGCCGGGCTGCGGGGCGTGACACTCGAGGACCCGGCCCTCGCCGCGCGCGCGCTCAACTTGGCGGAGCAGGGGCTGGACTTCGCCGACGCCCTTCACCTCGGCCGGGCGCAAGGCTGCACGGCCTTCATGAGCTTTGATCGGAAGCTGGC
>DATAIU010000125.1:0-15844 GCA_036262495.1 Allosphingosinicella sp. | reverse complement strand
GTCGTCTCCGGCCGGCTGGCGCCGGCGTCCGGCTCAAGACCGCTGCCTTAAACCACTCGGCCACCTGTCCCCGGTGGCGGCATTAGCGCGGGCCGCGCGCTTGGCAAAGCCGGGGGCGAAGGAACGGCGGTTTTGACGCCTGCGGCGTCGTCTCCGGCCGGCTGGCGCCGGCCTCCGGCTCAAGACCGCTGCCTTAAACCACTCGGCCACCTGTCCCCGGTGGCGGCCAATAGCGTCCTGCGTGGGCTACGGAAAGCCGACGCGTCCTTCACACCAAAGCGCGGCGGCGCCGGGGCCGCGCGTGCACGTCTCGCGGCGAGCCGAGTATCGGCGGAGGCGGGGGTGTGGCATCACGGAGCGAAGAGGGAGTGATGTATGCGTTTCTTAAGGGGGTTGGCGGCACTCGCGCTCGCTGGTGCAGTGGTGCCCCTGGCGACTTCGGCGCCGGCCCAGACAGGGTTGAGCCAATCCGGGTTCGAATCCTATCTGCCCGCGCTCGAGGCGCAGGCGCGGCGGGCGGGCGTCAGCTCGGCCACGATCGCGAGCGTGTTCCCGAACCTTGTCTTCAGCCGCAGGACCGTCGAGCTCGATCGCGGCCAACCCGGCGGCGCGCCGGGGAGCAACGCGAATCCGCCCTTCGCGCCTTATCGCGCACGCCACGTCTCGCCGGCCCTCGTCGCGGCGGGGCGGCGCCATTATGCGGACAATTATTCGCGCCTGCAGGAAATCGGGCGCCGTTATGGGGTGACGCCGTCGATCCTCGTCGCGATCTACGGCCACGAGACGAGCTACGGCGCGGTGATGGGCGATTTCGACCTTCTGAACTCGCTCGCCAGCCTTGCTTATGAGGGCCGGCGGCGCCAGCTTTTCGCGGACGAGTTCGTCGCCGCCCTCAAGATGATCGACCGGGGCGTGCCGCGCAGCCGGTTGAAGGGCAGCTGGGCCGGAGCGACCGGTTTTCCGCAATTCCTGCCGAGCGTCTGGCTCCGCGTCGCGGTCGACGGCGACGGGGACGGCCGCGCCGACATATGGCGCAGCGAGCCGGACGCGGCCGCCTCGATCGCCAATTACCTGAGGAACGCGGGCTGGAAGCCGAACACGCCTTGGGGCGTGGCCGTGAGCGTGCCGCAAGGCCTGGACCGCGCGGCGCTGCGCAACCGGCTGAGGGCGCCGCGCTGCCCCCGAGTCCACGAACGCCACAGCCGCTGGATGACGGTCGCCGAGTGGCGCCGGCTCGGCCTCGTCGCGCGCAGCGGCGCCTGGCCCCGCGATAGCGAGATGGCGTCGCTGATCGAGCCTGACGGCCCCGGAGCGACGGCCTATCTGCTGACCACGAATTACCGGACCATCCTCGATTACAATTGCTCGAACTTCTACGCCCTCTCGGTCGGACTGCTCGCCGACGCGATCGGGCGCTGATCCGTCTGGCGCGGCGACGGGGGAGGGGTTAAGCATGGCCTCCAACGCCGGACCACTGACTCACCGACCTGGGGAAATGTCTCAACCATGATCCGCAACCGCTTCGTTCTGCTGACTTTCGCCGGCCTTGCGGCTCTTCCGGTCGCGGCCGCGGCGCCGCCCTTCGAGACGGCCGCCAAGGTCGCCTATATGGTCGATCTCTCGTCGGGCGCCGTGCTCTACGCGAAGAATGCGGAGGTCCGGATGCCCCCGGCCTCGATGGCGAAGATGATGACCGCCCACATCGCCTTCAACCTGATCCAGAAAGGCGAGCTCAAGCTCAACCAGATCTGCACGGTGAAGCCGGAGACCTGGCAGCACTGGCACGGGCCGGAAGCGGGCTCGACCATGTTCCTGTCGCCCGGCGAGCAGGTCAGCGTCGAGAATCTCCTCCACGGCGTCGTCAGTCTTTCCGGCAACGACGCCAGCGTCGTCCTCGCCGAGTGCATCTCGGGCACCGAGCCCGCCTTCGCCGCGCTGATGAACGAGGAAGCCAAGCGCCTCGGCATGAACGACAGCAATTTCGGCAATTCGAACGGCTGGCCGGACGAAGGCGTCACCTACACGACGGCGAAGGACCTGACGACGCTGGCGCGCGCGACGATCGAGGGGACGCCCGACCTCTATAAGAAATTCTACACCGTCCAGAACTTCACCTGGGGCAAGACGCTCGGGTCGAACGCGCCGATCACCCAGGCCAACCGCAATCCGCTGCTCGGCCGCGTGCCCGGGGCGGATGGGCTCAAGACCGGCCATACCGAGGAGGCCGGCTACGGCTTCACCGGATCGGCGGCGCAGAGCGGGCGGCGCATCATCATGGTCGTCGCCGGCCTGTCGAGCTTCAACCAGCGGATCGAGGAATCGGTCAAGTTCATCGACTGGGGCTTTCGCGCGTGGAAGGCGCAGCCGCTCTACAAGAGGGGCGACAAGGTGGCCGACGCCAAGGTCCAGCTCGGCGGCGACGACGAGGTCGGTCTCGTCGCCCCGCGCGACCTCGCCGTGACCCTCCCGGCCGGCATCGGCACTTCCAACATCAAGGTCAGCGTCGTCTACGACGGACCGATCAAGGCGCCGATCACCGCGGGCCAGCCGCTCGCTCAGCTGGTGATCAGCACGCCCGACACGCCGCCGCAGTCGGTCCCCCTCGTCGCCGAGAAGGCGGTCGGCAAGGCCGGCTTCTTCGGCCGCATCTGGGCGGGCCTCGCTTCGCTCTTCGCCTGAGCCCGTGCGCGGCCGCTTCATCAGCCTCGAAGGCGGGGAAGGGGCGGGCAAGTCGACTCAGCTGAAAGCGCTCGCCGAGGCTCTGCGTGCGCGAGGGCTCGACGTCGTCGAGACGCGGGAGCCCGGCGGAAGCCCCGGCGCCGAGGCGATACGCAAGCTTCTGCTCGAAGGCCGCGACGAGCGCTGGACGCCGGAGGCCGAGGCCCTGCTCTTCGCGGCCGCGCGGGCCGACCATGTCGCGAGGACGATCAACCCGGCGCTCGAGCGCGGGGCCTGGGTTCTCTGCGACCGATTCCTCGACTCCTCGCTCGCCTACCAGGGCGGGGCGGCGGGGCTCGGCGTCGAGGCGGTGGCGGCCCTCCACGCCTTCGGAAGCCACGGCTTTCTCCCCGACCGGACCTTGCTGCTCGAGCTCGAACCGGAGACGATCGCGGAACGGCTCGCCGAGCGCGACGCGGGGGGCGCCGATCGCATCGGCGGCAGAGGCGCGGATTTTCACCGCAAGGTCGCCGAAACCTTCGCGGCCCTGGCTGCCAAGGATCCGACGCGATTCCGCTGCATCGACGCGAGTGGGCCAGCCGAGCAAGTGACCGGACGCCTGCTCGCCGCGCTCGAAGACCTGTTGTGACCGCGCTCTTCGGCCACGAGGAGGCGATAGCGGCCTTCCGAGACGCGCTCGATTCCGGGCGCCTGCATCACGCGTGGCTGGTCTCGGGGCCCGAGGGGATCGGCAAGGCGACCTTTGCGGCGAAGGCGGCGCTTCGGGTGCTGGCGCAGGGTCAGGGACCGCTCGACGCGCCGCGGCTGGAGGTGCCCGACGATCATCCCGCGGCACGGCTGGTGGCCGCCGGGAGCCACCCCGATTTGATGCGGCTCGAGCGGCGCGAGCGGGAGAACAGCACGAGCGGGGAGCTGGCCCGGAACGTCACGGTGGACCAGGTCCGCGGTCTGCAGCGCCTGTTCGGGACGACGGCATCGATGTCCGCGTGGCGCGTGGTGATCATCGACGCAATCGACGATCTCGAGCGGAACGCGGCCAACGCACTGCTCAAAAATCTGGAGGAGCCGCCGCCGAGCAGCGTCTTCCTCCTGATCAGCCACGCGCCCGAGCGACTCCTTCCGACGATCCGGTCGCGTTGCCGTTCGCTGCGTTTGTCGGCGCTCGACGACGACGCCATGGCGGCGGCGCTGAGAACCGTCCTTCCCGACCTGGACGAAACGGAGCTGGCTTCGCTCGCAGCGGCCGCGGGCGGATCGCCGGGCCGCGCTTTGGCCTTTCGCGGGCTCGACATAGCCGGGCTCGACCGCAAGATATCTGAGCTCGTGCGGCTGGGCGACGCGACCAATGCGCGTCGAAGCGCGCTGGCGCAGAGCCTTTGCGGCAAGGCCGCCCAGCCCCGCTACGAGGCATTTCTGGCGAGGGCGCCGTCGGTCATCGCGGCCGAGGCGAGGACGCGGCGGGGCGTGGAGCTGGCGGCGGCGCTGGCGACTTGGGAGCGCGCCCAAGGCCTCGCATCCAGCGCGCGCGGTCTGTCGCTCGACCCGGAGAGCGTGGTGTTCGAACTCGGGGGGATGCTCGCGTCGCTCGCCGGGGGGCCGGACGAGCGACGGAGCCGGTAGGCGGCCCGGAGGGTCAGGCCATCTTGAAGCCTTCCTTGTTGACCTGAGCCGTCAGCTTCGCGTTCTGCGCCTCGGAGAGAGTCTCGCGGAAGGCGGGGAAGACTTCCTCTTCCTCCATTCGGATATGCTCCTCGATCATGGCGCGGAAGTCGCGCACCCGGGCCAGCCATTCCGCGCTGTCTTTCGCCATGGTTTCAAGCTCGTAGAGATAGGTCTTCACATAGCCGTGCTCGGCGTTCAGCGCGTCGGCGTCGTGCGCGCTGTTCGCCTGGCGGAGCGCCGGGTAGATGACCGCCTCCTCCTCGTGCGCATGCTTGGTGAGCGCATATTTAAGCTTCATCAGAAGCGCGGTGCGCATCGTCGTCTGACTGTCGTCGGTCGCCTCGATCTGGTCGAACAAAGCGAGCGTCGCCTTATGCTCGGCCTTCAGCGCCTCGAACCAGTCGCCGGCCGCTGAAGCCGGCATCTGCATCAGGAACTTGCGGCCGAAATTCGCGGCCAGGCCGACCGCGGCGCCGGCGAGCGCCGCGCCAGCGAGAACGCCGGCATTGCCGCCGCCCCAGGAGAAAGCGCTGCGCTCCGTGAACCGGCCCTCGCTGTCGCGCTTCTGGTTCGGGTTGCCCTCGTTATTGCCGCCCGAACGCGACGCGCCGCCCTGCTTCGACCCTGTCTTCGTAGCCATTTCGACCTCCTGAAAAACTCGGCCCTGAAACTTCCGGCGAGGCGAGAATGTTCCGGTCGACGAGGCCCGTTGCGGCTTGATCTGGATCAGCAAGAAAGCGTGGCTTCCCCGGGGCTTGGCGGCGGAACCGATCCGTCCTGAGCCCGCTTCAGGAGCCCGACGCGGGTTAGGAGATCAGCAACCCGACACCCTGGGCCGAATTGACGAAATTCACCCGCACCCGCAGCACGTAGGTGCGGCCCTTCACCATCTTGACGCGGATCGAGAGATTCTCGTCCGATCCGGAATCGTCCTGCGCGATGAAATGGCGCGGCTCCCCCTCGCGCACCTCGAAGACGACGAGCAGGCAGTCCGCCTCGCCGACCGTCTGGATCCGGTATTTGCGGGTCGCGTCGGGCTTGAACTCGAAGTCGGTCTGGCCGCCCGCGGTCGAATCGAGCCGCTCGAACTGCATCACTCCGATCGGCGGGGGCGCGTTGGTCGCCGGATACCAGGTCTTCACCCAATTCCTGTCGCTGGCGGAAAGGGCGGTGTTCTCGCCGATGCCCTGCGCGTCATAGGGCTTGGGCGAGGCAATCAGACCGGGAGGGAAGGGATATTCCATGATCGAGGCGGGATCCCAGTCGGATCCCTGCACCTGCGTCGGATCGAGCTTCTTGATGATGTTGTTGTAGATCTTGTCGTGGTCCCAGCTGTTCGGCGGCGCCGAGAAGCGCTGGTAGACCTTCGCCTCGTTCCAGACGATTCCCGCCTTGGGGTTCTGATGCTCGTGCGACAGGCCGAGAGCATGGCCGATCTCGTGGAGCGCGGTCGCATTCCCCCAGGGCGACGTCAGGTCCCAGCCGAAGTTCATGGTTCGCCCGAGGTCCGAATATTTGAGGTTGTCGGTGCCTACATAGGACCAGGAGCCGGCGCCCTGCTGGCACCCGATCCTTATCTCCGCCTCGGAGGGATCGGTGACCTCAACGAACGTAAGCCCGATCCCGGCCGCCTTCCAGACGCCGAAGGCCCAGCGCACCACTTTCTTCTGCGCCTCGATCCATTTCCACATCGGCGACGAGGTGCGGTCGAGGAAATGATAGTGAAGGACGGTGCCGTTCACCCATTTCTTCGCCCCGATTCGAATGGAGAACTCGCGTTCGGGCAGCAGGTCTGCCGGAAGCACGACGGGAGCAGGAAGTGGTTGCGCGCACAGGTAAAGATCGGCGCCCGCTGCATTGCCGCTTCCGCCTGACTTCTTGGTTTTTGCTTTGGTCACGACACATCCCCCCCAGGATTGCAGTCGCTCAACTTAGCACAATGGCGCTTGCTCCAGAAGCGGGCGTCAAAGGATCAGCACGGGGGAGGGGGGGGCCTGGTGGCTCCGGCGGTAGGATTCGAACCTACGACCAACGGATTAACAGTCCGCTGCGCTACCGCTGCGCCACGCCGGAATGACCAGGCAGGGGCGGGCCTATAGCAGCCCCTTTTCCCGGTCGGCAAGGCCGCTCGGCGCGCGGTCCTCAGACCGCGAACTGCTCCATGGCGATACGCTCGTCGAGGGCGTGCTCCGGGTCGAACAGGAGGGTCAAGGCGCGGCTGCGGTCCACGCTGATCTCGACGCGGGCCACGTCGCGCACTTCGCGCTGGTCGGCGACGGCGGAGACGGGCCGTTTCTCCGGATCCAGCACCCGAAAGGCGATGCGGACGTCGTCGGGTACGAGCGCGCCTCGCCAGCGGCGGGGGCGGAACGGGCTGATCGGAGTCAGCGTCACGAGGTTGCTGCCGAGCGGAAGGATCGGCCCCTGGGCGGAGAAGTTGTAAGCCGTCGAACCCGCCGGCGTCGCGACCAGGACCCCGTCGCAGACCAGATCGGAAAGGACGACGCGATCGTTGACCGACACCTCGATCCGAGCCGTCTGGCGAGTCTCGCGAAGCAGCGAGACTTCGTTGATGGCGGGGCTTTCCACCCTCTCGCCGGTGACGGTGAACGCCTCCATTCGAAGCGGAGCGACCGAGACCGCCTTGGCGCGATTGACGCGTTCGCGCAGGCCGTCGAGGCGCCATTCGTTCATCAGGAAGCCGAAAGTGCCGCGGTTCATCCCGAAGACGGGGAGGGTGAGGCCGCGCCCAAGCATCTCGTGGAGCGTCTGCAGAAGGAAGCCGTCGCCGCCGACGGCGATCACTTGCCTAGCCTCTTCGAACGCAACGAAATCGTAGCTTTGCCGCAGCAGCGCGTCGGCCGCCTGCGCCGCCTCGGTCGAAGAGGCCAGGAGGGCGGTCGGTTGGTCGGCATTTGCCGTCATCGCAGCCGGCTTGCTAGGCCGAGCGGGCGGCGCCGGCAAGCCGCAGGCCGTCCCGTGCGGGGATAAGCGCCGCCTAAAGACATTGTTGAGCCCTTTGCTCCAGAGTAGAGCCATGGGCTTCGAGGCGCCGAATTCAGGGGGGATAAGGGAGAGGATGGCCGCGCCTGGCGCACCCCTTTTCATGCTGTCCTTCCGCCATCGCGACGAGCTCATCGCGATGGCCGAGCGCGCCGGCTGGCTGCCCATCGCGGCGCGGCGCGCCGAGCAGGCGGAGAGCCGTTTCATCGCTTCAGGAGCGTCCGTGGCCGTCGTCGACGCCCGCGGCTCCCTCCAGGAAGGCCGGGCGGCCGTACGCGCGCTCGCCGACGCGGTCGAGGCCAATGCTGGCGCACTGATCGTCCTCCTGTCGCGAACAGACTCGGACGCGCTCGACGACATCTATGGATCCGGCGCTACGCATTTCCTGGTGAGCCCGTTCAGCGAGGCTCAGTTCCTTCACGCCGTGCAATTCGCCCACCGCCATGCGGAGCGCGTCGGCGGCCGTGGGCCGACCCGCCGGGCGCCCGTAACCGGCGACGGCGCCTCCTGGCGGTGGCAGCCCGGTGCCAATACGGTCGAGCTCAGCCCCGCTCTGGCGCGGCGGGCCGGCCTCGAAGAGGAAGCGGGGCATCGCATTTCCCTGATGGAGCTCTTCCGCAAGCTCGACCCGGACGGACGCCGGGCCGCTCGCGGGGCGGTCGACAGGCTGCTCGCGACCGGCCAGGCGACCGCCTTCGCGCATAGCGACGGGGAGGGGGCAGGGGCGCGGCTCGCCCACCATATGCGCGTCGAAGAAGGCGGTGACGCGGTCGTCGGCCGTACCGAGGCGATCATTCCCGTCGGCAGCGCCGAGCTTCAGTCGCGCGACCCGCTGACCGGTGTGCGCGACGGCCGTGCCGCGCGCAGCTGGATCGACCGCGAGCTGAAGGCCGCCGGGACCGAGGACGGAGCTTTGGTCCTGCTGCTCCTCGCGGTGACCCGCTTCGATGCGATCAACGCCGCCTTCGGACGACCCGCCGGGGATGCGGTCCTTCAGTCGGCCGCCCGGCGGATCGAGCGGTTGGCCGACGGCGAGGGCCGGCGACGCTTCGTCGCGCGCATGGCGGGTGCCGAATTCGCCGTCGTTCTGGCCCCGCCGACCCACCTTGCCGAGGGCCGCTTCCTGGCCGAGCAGCTCGTCGCGGCGATCGCCCGGCCGTTCGCGGCGGGCGAACATGTCATCACGCTGGGAAGCAGGGCCGGCGTGGTCGCCTCCGAACGCGGCGAGGATGCCGCCGCCTTGCTGCGCCGGGCCAGCGCGGCGCTCGCCCAGGCCAAGGAAGGCGAGGGCAGCCCGGTCTATGTAGGCGAAGCCGGGGCGGCCGCAGCGGAGGAGGCCGGCGACGCGCTCGACGTCGACCTTCGACGGGCCCTCGACCGGGACGAGATCGAAATCCTCTTCCAGCCCCAGGTCTCCATCGCCACCGGCGCCATCGTCGGCGCCGAGGCGCTGGCGCGCTGGCGCCATCCGCGGCTCGGCGAGCTCGGCGCGATCACGTTGTTCGCGGTGGCCGAGCGCTCCGATTATCTCGTTCAGCTCTCCGACCACGTCCAGCGCCGCGCGCTCGAGGCCGCCGCCGCCTGGCCCGAGGCGCTCGCGAACCTGCGGCTGTCGATCAACGTCACCGCCGCCGACATCGCGCGGCCCGGATTTGCGGACTCGATGCTCGCGCTCGTCTCGGAAACCGGTTTCGACGTCGCACGCTTGACGGTGGAGGTGACCGAGAGCGGGCTGATCGACGACCTCGGCGCCGCCGGCTCCCTGCTCGCGTCGCTGCGCAGCGGCGGGCTGCGCGTGGCGATCGACGATTTCGGCACAGGCTATTCGAGCCTCGCCTACCTGAAGAGCCTTCCCCTCGATTATCTCAAGATCGACAAGCGCCTCGTCGAGGATATCGCCGGCAGCCCGCGCGACCAGGTCGTCGTGCGCAGCGTCATCGATATGGCGCGCTCGCTTGGCCTCGAGGTCATCGCCGAAGGCGTCGAGACGGACGAGCAGCTCGGCCTTCTCGCCCGCGAGGGGTGCACGCTCTTCCAGGGCTTCCTCTGCTCGCCGCCGGTTTCCCCGCAAGCGTTGCTCGCGCTGGTCGCAGGGAGGTCCTCAGGCGAGAATACGGGCAAGCCCGCGTGACAATTGCACGGCGCCGTTGATCCGGCTCGCCGGATCGGGCCAGGCGCGGGTGATCACCAGCTTCGAATCGGGCCTGAGCTTCGCCGTGCCCTTGAGCCGCTGGACGTAGGCGATCAGGCCTTCGAGGTCGGGAAATGTGTCGTTGTGGAAGTGGACGAGCGCGCCTTTCGGCCCGACGTCGAGCTTCACCACCTGCGCCTTGCGGCAGTTGAGCTTGACTTGGATGACCTTGAGGAGGTTGTCGGTCTCGTTCGGGAGCTTGCCGAAGCGGTCGATCAGCTCGGCGGCGAACGGCTCGATCTCCTCTGCCGAATGGAGCTCGTTCATGCGCCTGTAGAGGCCCATGCGCAGGTCCAGGTCGGGGACATAATCCTCGGGAATCATGATCGGGGCGTCGACGGTGATCTGCGGCGAGAAATCGCCGTCGGCGCGGATCTCGCCGCCGCTCCTCGCCTCGAGGATCGCCTCCTCGAGCATCGATTGGTAGAGCTCGAACCCGACCTCGCGAATATGGCCGGACTGCTCGTCGCCGAGCAGATTGCCGGCGCCGCGTATGTCGAGATCGTGACTGGCGAGCTGGAAGCCGGCGCCGAGCGTGTCGAGATTGGCGAGCACCTGCAGGCGCTTGTCGGCCGTCTCGGTCACCATGCGCGTCGCCGGCGTGGTGAAATAGGAATAAGCGCGCGTCTTGGAGCGCCCGACGCGGCCCCTCAATTGGTAGAGCTGGGCAAGGCCGAAGCGGTCGGCGCGGTGGACTATGAGGGTGTTCGCGGACGGGATGTCGAGCCCGCTCTCGACGATCGTCGTCGACAGCAGGACGTCATATTTGCGGTCGTAAAAGGCGCTCATCCTTTCCTCGACCTCGGTCGGCGACATCTGGCCGTGGGCAGCGACGAAATTCACCTCCGGCACCTCGTCGCGCAGATATTGTTCGAGGTCGGCAAGGTCGGCGATACGCGGCGCGACGAAATAGGTCTGGCCGCCGCGATAATGCTCGCGCAGCAACGCCTCCCGGACCACCACCGGATCCCAGGGCATGACATAGGTTCGGACCGCGAGGCGGTCGACCGGCGGGGTCTGGATCACGGAGAGCTCGCGAAGGCCCGACATGGCCATCTGCAGGGTTCGCGGGATCGGAGTCGCGGTCAGGGTCAGGACGTGTACGTTGGCCCGCATCGCCTTGAGGCGCTCCTTGTGGGTCACTCCGAAGCGCTGCTCCTCGTCGACGATGACGAGGCCGAGCTTCCTGAATTCGACCGATTTGGCGAGGATGGCGTGGGTCCCGATGACGATGTCGACCTTCCCCGCCTTAAGCCCTTCCTTCGTCTCCTTCGCCTCCCTCGCGTCGACGAGGCGGGAAAGACGCCCGATCTCGACGGGAAAGCCGCGGAAGCGCTCGACGAACGTGTTGTAATGCTGGCGGGCGAGAAGGGTGGTCGGGCAGACGAGGGCGACCTGGTGCCCGGCCATGGCCGCGGCGAAGGCGGCGCGCAGCGCGACCTCGGTCTTGCCGAAGCCGACGTCGCCGCAGACGAGCCGGTCCATCGGCTTGCCGGCCTCGAGGTCCGCGAAGACGTCGGAAATGGCCCTGTCCTGATCCTCGGTCTCCTCATACGGAAAGCGGTCGGCGAAGGCGGCGTAGCTGGCATCGGTCTCGATCACGTCGCCGGGCCGCAACGCGCGTTCGGCGGCGGTTTTGATCAGCTCGCCCGCGATCTCGCGGATCCGCTCCTTCATCCGCGACTTGCGCCGCTGCCAGGCTTCGCCGCCGAGCCGGTCCAACGGCACCCCGTCGCTCTCGCTGCCGTAGCGCGAGAGGACGTCGATATTCTCGACCGGGACGTAGAGCTTGTCGCCGCCGGCATATTCGAGGGCGACGCAGTCGTGCGGGCTGGTGCCTACCGGAATCTGCGTCAGGCCCTCGTAGCGGCCGATACCGTGATCGGCGTGGACGACCAGGTCGCCGGGTGAGAGCGTGGCAAGCTCGCTGAGGAAGGCGTCCGCCGACTTGCTGCGCTTGCGGCGGCGCACGAGGCGGTCGCCGAGCATGTCCTGCTCGGTGAGCAGGGCGAGATCGCCGGTGGTGAAGCCGTGATCGAGGGGAAGCACGGCAAGGGCGACGCCGGTGTTCCCCGCGGCAGCGGTCCCCAGCGCTTCCTGCCAGGTGTCGACTTCTCTGCCGTCCTTCAGACCGTGGTCGGCGAGCAGGCCCTTGAGCCGCTCGCGCGCACCGGCCGAATAGCTGGCCAGGACGACCTTCTTCTTCGCGCGCCGCAGCGTGGCGACATGCGCGACGACCGCCTCGTAGACATTGGCGTTCTGCGAGCGCTCCGGCGCGAAATCCCGCGCCGCGTCGACACCGAGGTCGACCACGGTCGCGCTCTCGGGCTCGTGGAACGGGGTCGCCAGGTGGAGGGGCCGCTCCGCGATCAACCGTTCCCACTCGTCCCGCGCGAGATAGAGCGTCTCGGGCTCGAGAGGGCGGTAGCTGCCGGGGTCGGAGGACTGCGCGCGCTTCCTGTTCTCGTAATAATCGGCGATCGCCTCGAACCGGCTGTCGGCGGCGCCGGCATCGTGCGCGTCGCGGACGATGAGGTCGTCGTCCGAAAGGTGATCGAAAAGCGTGTCGAGCCGCTCCTCGAACAGCGGCAGCCAATGATCGAGCCCGGCGAGGCGCCGCCCTTCGCTTACCGCCTGGTAGAGCGGGTCGCCGGTCGCCGCCGCGCCGAACTGCTCGCGATAGCGCGAGCGGAAGCGCTTGACGCTCTCCTCGTCGAGCAGGGCTTCGGAGGCGGGCAGCAGGGTGAAGCCGCCCTTGGCGTCGCCCGTGGTCCGCTGGGTCGCAGCGTCGAAGCGGCGCACGCTCTCGATCTCGTCGCCGAAGAAATCGAGGCGCAGTCCTTCGCTCTCGCCCGCCGGGAAGAGATCGACGATTCCGCCGCGCAGGGCGAACTCGCCCGCGTCCTGGACGGTGCCGGTACGGTGATAGCCGTTGGCCGCGAGCAGCACAGCGAGCTTGGCCATGTCGATTCGCTCGCCAGGCGCGAGTCTGGCAACGAGCTGGCGGACGCGGAGCGGACTGAGTGTACGCTGGGTCGCGGCGTTCACCGTGGTGACGAGCAGCTGCGGCTTTGCGCTGGTGCCCTGAAGGGCGTGCAGCGTCGCGAGCCGCTCCGACGACGAGCGGAGAGACGGCGAGCTGCGATCGTAAGGAAGGCAATCCCAGGCCGGGAAGGCAAGCACCTCCAGCTCCGGCGCGAAATAGGCTGCCGCGTCCTGGACGTGCCGCATCGCCGCCTCGTCGGGCGCAATGAAGACGGCTCGACCTTTGGCAGCGCGCGCCAGATCGGCCGCCAGCCAGGGGAGGAAACCTGCTGGCGCGCCGGCCAGCGTCATCGGCCGCTTGGCCACAAGCACTTTCTGGATATCAGTCACTTAGCGATGATTCTTCACGTAATTCAGCTGCTTCAGCCGGTCCATGAGCAGCCCGGCGTAACGCGCCGGCGGCTCAGCGCTGCCGATCGCCCAAGCCATGATGTCGACGTCCTGCTCCTCCAGCAGCGCCTCGAACCAAACGATGTCGGCCTCGTCCCACCCCTCCGCGCAGCAGTCCGCGAAGCCGCCGATAAGAAAGTCCGCCTCGCGCGTGCCGCGGTGCCAGGCGCGGAAGCGAAGGCGCTTCAAACGGTCGTCGCGGTCCATGAGGCTCCATGCGCAAAAAGGCCGCGCTGGCGAATCCAGGCGGCTTCGGGAAAGGATGCCTCTAATACGCCGCGCGACGGGATTGAAGCCGTCGCGCGGCGTCGCGCGGACTAGGGATGCATCATCCCGGCCATTTGGTCGGACGCACCGGCCTTGTGCGCCTCGCAGCTCACGTTCGGGTTGAACTGGGCGAAGACGCCATTCGGATTCTCGCGATAGAGCCAGACGTGGCGGTCGTAATGCGGCTCGAACATGTGCGCCTCGTCGATCGCCGTCGCCTTGTCGTCCTGCATCGTATCGTATTCGACGCCCTGATAGCTTGGCGGCCGGGCGTGGCCCGCGGCGTGCCAGGATTTCTGGAAGACGAGGTTCTCGACCGCAACGAGCTGCAGCGAGGCGTCGGGCTGCGGCTCGTAGATGAGAATCCCGGGCTTATGGAAATCGACATGCGTCCCGTCCCCGTCGACGCGCGGGTTGGGCGGACCCTTGATGCCGAGCAGGTCCGGGCGGAAGTAGTGGATGCCCATCGCGCCGAGCCGGGCGGGGCGACCCATCATATCGGCCGTGTCGCAGACGTTCATCGGATCACGGACATAGCCTTCGGCGAGCGCCACCTTGACGTGGCGGAAGCGCTCGGTCGCGGCCCGCACCTCGGCGAGGCTCGGCTCGCGGTCCGCCGCCCCGGTCGAGGCCGGCGCGGCCAGGAGAAGGGCCCCCGCGGACGCCGCCGCGAGGCCGATTGCCAGCTTGATCATGTCTCCACCTCCCTCAGTGCGTCGCGCCCCTAAAACGGTCAGCGCCGACCCTCAATCGAAAGGCTTGCACCGCCCTATGCAGATGTGAATAGCTTGGCGCCGTGTTCGCCTGGGACGACATCGCCGTGTTCCTGGCGCTCTATCGCGAGCGGACCACCGGACGCGCCGCGGCAGCGCTCGGGGTCAGCCAGCCGACCGTCGTTCGGCGCATCGCCGCGTTCGAGTATAGCCTCGGCCTCACCCTGTTCGAGCGGTCGCCGACCGGCCTCGAACCGACCGAGGCGGCGCGCGAACTCGTCGAGCCGGCCGGCAAGGTCGAGCGGGCGATATGCGAGTTCGCGACCGAGGTCGGCTCGCTCGCAGGAACCGGCGTCAACGTCCTCCGCCTCACTTTCCTCGACCATTTCGAGCGGTTGCTGATCCCGGTGCTGCGCCAGTTTCGCGCGCGCTGGCCGGCGGTGCGGACCGAGCTGCTCGCCTCCGACCGGATCTACGATCTCGCCCGGGGCGAGGCGGACATCGGCATTCGCGGCCGCGACCGGCCGACGAGCGACGAGATCGTCGTCCACGAGCTGCCGCCCACCGGCTGGACCGCCTATGCCTCGGCTCACACGGAGCCCGGGGAGCGTCCCCGATCGCCGGCCGAGATGGCCGACTTCCCGCTCGCCTTGCTGGAGGGCGGGCCGACGCACCTGCCCGTCTATCGCTGGCTCGCCTCGCTCGTGCCGGCGAAATCCTCGGCGATGCGATGCAGCAACTTTCGAGCGCTGAGATCGGCCTTGGTCTCCGGCGCCGCGGTCTCGATCCTGCCTTGCACGGTCGGAGACGGCGACCCGGACCTCGTCCGCTGCTTCCCGCCGATGGAGGAGTTCGACCTGCCCATCTATCTGGTCGCGCGGCGGGCGGTCCTGCGGCGCGCCCCTGCGCGCGACCTGTTCGATTCGATCGCCGCCCATTTCAAGACGAATCCGGCACTCCTGACGGGCGAGCGTCGCTGATGCGGCCCGACGTCCTCAATCCCTTGTTCGCCGAAGTGGAGGTGCTGAAGGGGATCGGCCCGGCGCTCGCAAAGCCGCTCAAGAGGCTCGGGCTGAACCGGGTCGTCGATATCCTCTTCCACCTCCCGACCGGGTGGATCGAGCGCAAGCGCATCGAAATCCTCGACATGGCGGATGCGGGAGAGGTCGTCAGCGTCGTGGTGACTCCGGTCGACTATCGCCAGGGCGGCCCGCGCAGTCCGTTCCGCGTGCTCGCCACCGACCGGGCGGGCAATTATTTGACGCTCACCTACTTTCACAATCCGGGCTGGGCCAAGAAGCAGCTGCCGCTCGGCGAGCCCAAGGTCGTATCCGGGCGCATGGAGATGTACGGCCAGGAGCTGCAGATCGTCCATCCGGACCATGTGCTCGACCCCGTCGAGGCGCTCGACCTGCCCGAACGCGAGCCGGTCTACCCCCTGTCGGAAGGCCTGACGAACCGGCGCCTCGGCGACCTCGCCGGCCAGGCGCTCGGCCGCGCCCCCGAACTGGGCGAATGGATCGAGCCCAGCCTCATCGAGCGGCGGGGTTGGCCCGGATGGCGAGCGGCGCTCGCCGAAGCGCAGGCTGGCCGGGGCGGAGTCGCGGCGCGGGAACGGCTCGCCTATGACGAGGTGTTCGCCAACCAGCTCGCGCTCATGCTGGTTCGCGCCTCATCCCGGCGGCGCAAGGGCCTGGCGCTCGCCGGCGACGGCGCGCTTCGCGCCCGGCTACAGCTACCCTACGCGCCGACGGGGGCGCAGCGCCGCGCGATGGGCGAGATCGAGGGCGACATGGCCCAGCCGGTGCCGATGCTGAGGCTGCTCCAGGGCGACGTCGGGTCCGGCAAGACGCTGGTCGCGCTCGAGGCCTTGCTGATCGCCGTCGAGGCCGGG
>DATAIU010000124.1:0-10938 GCA_036262495.1 Allosphingosinicella sp. | reverse complement strand
CCCAGCCAGCGCTCCGGCCCGTGGCTTCCACGGCTGCGCCGGCCTTGAAGCCTGCGCCCAGGGCGCCGCCGCCGATCAAACCCGCGCCGCCCGCCGCTGCGAGCAACCCGACGGGCCGCCTCAAGGGCCTCCTCAACGGCGTCTCGGACCGGGCGACCGACAGCCGGTCCGCCGACGTCCCGGCCGCCACCGTCGGCCCGGCGGTTCAGGCCTCGCTCGGCGCGGAGGTGAAGCGGCAACTGAAGCCGCACTGGAAGGCCCCGACAGGTGCGGATGCGGATCAGCTCCGCACCCAGGTCGCGATCAGCCTGGCCCCCAACGGTCAGGTCACGGACATCCGCATTATCGGGACCACGGGGCAGACGGCGAGCAACCGGCCGCAGGTTCCGCTGCACCAGGAGCAGGCCCAGCGCGCCGTGCGCCTCGCCTCCCCGTTCCGGCTGCCGGCCGAATATTATTCGGCCTGGAAGCAGCTCCGTGTCACCTTCGACAAAAGGCTCTCGCAATGATCCGACGCCTGCTCTGCCTCATCCTCCTCTCAGCGGGGACCCCCGGCCTGGCTCAAGCGCCGGCAGCTTCCCAGCCGGGCGAAGATGCCCTCAGCGTCGACGTTACCGACGAGACGGCCGAGGACATGGCGATCGCCATCCCGTCCATGCCGACGCCGCAGTCGGTCGACACCGCCGCCGGCGACACCGCCGCGCTCGGCCGGCAGGTGGCGGAGGTCGTCGCCGGCGACCTGCGCGGCAGCGGCCTGTTCAAGCCGGTCGGCCCCGGCGGCGTCCGCGCCATCGGCTTCCCCGAGGTGACCGCGCCCGAATTCGGCTATTGGAGCGGGACCGGCGCCGCGGCCCTCGTCCAGGGCTTCGTCCGCGCCAATCCGGACGGCCAGATCACCGTCGGCTGCTATCTCTACGACGTCGCGCTGAAGACCGAGCTTACCCGCCAGGGCTATGTCGTCGGCCCGCGCGACTGGCGCCGCGCCGCGCACAAATGCGCCGACGCCATCTATTCGCGCCTGTCCGGCGAGAGCCCCTTCTTCGACAGCCGCATCGCCTATATCGCCGAGAGCGGGCCGAAGGGCGCTCGGGTGAAGCGACTCGCCATCATGGATTCGGACGGCGCCAACCACCGCTTCCTCACCAACGGCCAGTCGATCGTGCTCAGCCCGCGCTTCTCGCCGGACTATAGGCAGATCGTCTATCTGAGCTACGTCGAGAAGCGCCCGCGCATCTACATCTACGACATCGGCACCGGGCGGCAGCGCGTCGTCACCGAGAGCGCGAACCAGACCTTCGCGCCGCGCTTCTCGCCCGACGGCCGGACGATCCTCTATTCGATGTCGGTCGGCGGCAACACGGACATCTACAAGGTCTCGGCCTCGGGCGGATCGCCGCAACGCCTGACGACCTCGCCCGGCATCGACATCGGCGGCAGCTTCTCGCCCGACGGCAGCAAGATCGTGTTCGAGAGCGACCGCTCCGGCAGCCAGCAGCTCTACGTGATGAACGCGGACGGATCGAACCCGCACCGCGTCAGCTTCGGCGGCGGCCGCTATGCAACGCCCGAATGGAGCCCGCGGGGCGACCTCATCGCCTTCACCCGCATCGCCGGCAATTTCCGCATCGGCGTGATGAGCCCGGAGGGCGGCGGCGAGCGGCTCCTCACCGACAGCTGGCAGGACGAGGCGCCGACCTGGTCGCCCAACGGCCGGGTCATCCAGTTCTTCCGCACCAGCCAGGGCCGCTCGGGCAAGTCGAGCGTCTGGCAGGTCGACCTCACCGGCCGCAACGAACGGCGCATCCCGACCCCGCTCGACGGATCCGACCCCGCCTGGGGCCCGATCCTTCCCTGACCTGACGACCCGAGGAGAGAGACGATGAGAAACACCCCCCTGAAGGTCGCCGCCATCGCCGCGGCGCTGGCGCTGACCGCCGGCTGCGGCAAGAAGGCCCCGAAGGAGATCCCCCCGCCGCCGCAAGAGCAGGCGGGCGCCGAGACCACCGAAGACACAGGCGCGCCGTCCGGCGGCGTCGGCACCGAGGCGCTGCCGGGGTCGCGCGAGGATTTCCTCCGCTCGGTCGGACTCTCCGGCGACCGCGTCTTCTTCGACACCGACCAATATGATCTCGACGACCGCGACCGCGCGACGCTCGACGCCCAGGCCGCCTGGCTGCAGCGCAACACCGGCGTCCGGGTCACGATCGAGGGCCATGCCGACGAGCGCGGCACGCGCGAATATAATCTCGCGCTCGGCGACCGGCGCGCCAATGCCGCGAAGAACTATCTCGCCGCGCGCGGGGTGGCGGCGAGCCGGATGACGGTGATCAGCTACGGCAAGGAGCGGCCCGAGGCGCTCGGCTCCGACGAGGAAGCCTGGGCCCAGAACCGCCGCGCCGCGACGGTGCTTCCGGAATGACGGCTTAGGAGAGCGCCTCGTCGAGCAACCGGGCGAGGCGCTCGCCGCCGCGGACGATCTGGCGGCGGACGACCGGGATCAGGCGCTGGGTCGTCGCCTCGTCCATCTTCGGCCGGGTCTCCGGGACCGGCCCGCACGGATCGGCCATCAGCGCGCCGTAGCCGAATTCGCGCGCAGCCTCCCAGCTTTCCCGCGACCAGTCCCCGACCCCCCCGCCGCGCATCGCGCTCCGTTCCGAGGCTGAGAAGTCCGCGATCAACTGCGCGGCGCCCCCCGGCGGCGAGGAAATGGCGCGATCCGCGAGCAGGCCGTCCCAGGTGGAGTGCAGATTGGAGGGGATCACGCCATAATTCATCTTGAAGGCGTTGCCGCCGAAATCGCCTTTGTCGCCCGCGTGGAGCGGCTGGTGGATGTCCCCCACGAAATGGGCGAGGAAGGCGAGCGCCATCACCCGCTCGCGCACCGGCACCTCGCGGTCCTTCAGAAGCTTGAAGTTGCGCTCGATCTGGGCCGACACGCAGTTTCCCTCGCGGCACGGCGCTTTCAGGTCGAACGGCTTGCAGATGTCGACATTCTGAAAGTGCCACGAATAGGCATAGCTGAACCGCTCGCCGAGCTTCTTGATGCAGTCGGGCCAGTAGGCGGCGTCCTCGAGCGTTCGGATCGGGCAGGTCGGAGTCTCGAGTCGGCCCGACTGGGCGATAAGCCGGCGGATCGCGGCGCGGGTCTGCGGCTTGGCCTCGAGCCAGGCGACGGAGGCGACGCTGTGATGGCCATATTCCCACCAGGCCGAGGCCGGCGAAGCGAGGATGACGAGCGCCGCAAGGGCGAGCAGGCGTTTCAGCATGAGAGGACCATAACCGGCCCGGCGCGCTTATTCGTCCGCGTAAATCGCAACCCGGCGCGCTTCGGCCGACGCTATCCCGCGATACATTCCGATCGTGTTGAACGCGAAGGCCGCATCCCCTTGCGGCGTCACGGCGATCACCCCGCCCGTGCCGCCGAGCGATCCGACGTCGGTGATCGCTGCGTCGGTCGCGGTGCGAATGTCTTCGCCGAGCATCCGGATGCGGGCGCAGATTTCGTGGGCGACGCCGCCGCGGATGAAATATTCGCCCGAGCCGGTGCAGGATATGGCGGCAGCCCGGTCGTCGGCATAGGTGCCGGCGCCGATCAGCGGCGAATCGCCGATCCGCGACCATCTCTTGCCGGTGATACCGCCCGTCGACGTCGCCGCCGCGACGTGCCCCTGCATATCCACCGCGACCGCGCCGACCGTGCCGTATTTCAGCTCCTCGTCGAAATAATCCTCGCCCTGCGAGCGCATGATCTCGAGCGCCTCGCGCCGCTCGGGAGTCGCGAAATATTCGGGCGGCGCCTGCTCCAGTCCCTCGTCGCGCGAGAATTGGTCGGCGCCCTCGCGGCTCAGGAAGACGTGCCGGCTCCGCTCCATCACGACCCTGGCCAGGCTCACCGGATTCTTCGTCGCGCTGACCCCGGCCACCGCCCCTGCTTCCCGCGTCCGGCCGTCCATGATCGAGGCGTCCATCTCGATCGTGCCCTGATAGGTGAAGACCGAGCCTCGGCCGGCGTTGAAATTGGGATCGTCCTCGAGCACTTTCGCGGCCGTTTCGACGGCGTCGAGCGCGCCTCCGCCGCTCGAAAGTATCGCCGAGCCGGCTTCGAGCGCGCGGTCGAGCGCGGCGCGGATCGCGCGCTCGTGGGCATCGCTCAGCAGCCCCCGTTCGATCACTCCCGCGCCGCCATGGATCATCAGCTTCCAGGGGATCGAACCGGCCATTCCTACTCCGTCTCACACGCGGCAACGCACGAGAGGCGGCGCCTATCCGCGCCCGGCGCCGCGGGCAATCCTCCGATTCTCCTTGCGCAGACGTCATCATATAATTATGATATCATCATTCTTGGGAGGCAGACGATGACCGACTCGCAGATTTCCGACCACAAGGCGCTTCGCCTTTCGCAGGAGCGTCCGGCCCGCACGGTCAGCGGCTACGTGATGCTGCTGATGCTCGTTCTGATCGTTATTGCCGGGCTCGCCGCGCTCGGCATGCTGGCCGGAGATGGCGACCCCGCTCTCGGCGGCCTGACGATGATCGGGGCCACAATCCTGTTCGTCCTCGTCCTCAAGGGCTTCTACCTGCTCCAGCCCAACCAGGCCGCCGCGATCCTGCTGTTCGGCGCCTACAAGGGCACCGACCGGGTCAACGGCCTGCGCTGGGTCTGGCCCTGGTTCAGCAAGACCAAGATCTCCACGCGGGTCCAGAACGTCACGTCGGAGCGCCTCAAGGTCAACGACCTTCGCGGCAACCCGATCGAGATCGCGACGAACGTCGTCTGGCGCGTTACCGATACCGCGCAGGCGCTTTTCGACGTTACCGACTATGTGAAGTTCGTTTTCGTCCAGATCGAGAGCGCGGTGCGCGCCATCGCCGCCAAATATCCCTATGACGATTTCGAGCATCAGGAGACGACCCTTCGCGGTCATGCCGACGTCGTCAGCCACGAGCTGAAGGAGGAATTGCAGGAGCGGGTAAGCGTCGCCGGCATCACGATCGACGAATGCCGTCTGACCCACCTCGCCTATGCGCCCGAAATCGCCCAGGCGATGCTCCGCCGCCAGCAGGCCGAGGCGGTGATCGCGGCCCGGCAGAAGATCGTCGTCGGCGCCGTCTCGATGGTCGAAAGCGCCCTCCAGCTGCTCTCCGAGAAGAATGTGGTCGAGCTCGACGACGAGCGCCGCGCCGCGATGGTCTCGAACCTGATGGTGGTGCTCTGCTCCGACCGCGACACGCAGCCGATCGTCAACACCGGCACGCTCTACCCGTAGGCGCTGAACATGCCGCCGCCTCCCAAAAAGGCCTTCCCGCTGCGCCTCGAGCCCTCCCTGTGGGCGGCGCTCGAGCGCGCGGCGGCGGCGGATCTGCGCAGCGTCAACGCGCAGATCGAATGCCTGCTGAGGGAAGCGCTTCATCGCCGCGGAGTGACTCTGGCGCCGCCCGAGCCGCGCAAGCGGGGCCGGCCGGCCAAGGCATCTGCCGCCAAGCGCAAATAATTCTTCGTCAACGTCGACTTTACCGAAAGTAACAGGCTCGCCCACGGACTATCCCTGCGCCGCAAAATGCCGCCGCATCGGCGCGCACGGCTGAACAGTGGAACGGGCTCATGGCAATCATCACGGGCACTTCAGATGAAGACTGGCTTTCCGGCACTGAGGACGGCGATGAGATTTACGGCCTCGCCGGTGCCGACGTCCTGGGGGGCGGGGAAGGGGACGATCTCCTGGAGGGCGGCGACGGCGACGACGTCCTCTCCGGAGACGGCGGCGACGACAGCCTCGACGGTGGCTCCGGAGTGGACACCGTGTCGAGCGGCGGCCGGCCCACCGATTTCACCCTGATCCGCGGCGCGGGCGGCACCTACGTCCTCGCCGATCGCAACGCCTATTGGGGCACCGACACGCTGGTCGGCATCGAATATCTCGATTTCGGCGGCTACGTCACCGCGCTGGCGGACCTCGCCGCCGAGGGCACGGCCCTTGCCGACACGATCGAGGGCGGCAGCGGAATCGACTGGCTGTTCGGCCATGGCGGAGACGACACGCTGCGCGGCGGGGCCGGCGAGAATCTGGTCGACGGCGGCGCCGGGGAGGACACCGCGCTCTATTCCGGAAGTTCGTCCGACTATCGCATCTTCTTCAATCCGGAAGGGCTCCTGCAGGTGGACGTCGTGACCGCCGACGGCGAGGACGCCTATCTGCTCGGCTCCGACGTGCTGATCGACGTCGAGCATCTCTATTTCGAAGGCGACCTGATCGCGGTCGACCTCGGCGACGTGCCCGCGCTGGGCACCTCGGGCGCCGACACCCTGACCGGAACCGGGCGCAACGACTTCCTGCTCGGGCGCGGCGGCGGCGACCTGCTCGACGGCGGAGCGGGCGACGACTGGATGAGCGGCGGCGCGGGCGACGACGTCTATCTTCTGGGCGCCGGCGACGATTATGCGTTCGACCGCGGCCAATATGGCGATCCGGGCGGCGACGACCTCTATCTCTACGATCCCGGCGACGGCGACGACCGCATCTCCGACGAAGGCGGCTTCGACGTGCTCGAATTCGGCACCGGGATCGATGCGGCCAACGTCGTCGTCGAATTCGACCTTGGGGGTCAAAGCTACATCATCAGCTTCACCGACCGCGCCGGCAGCGTCGTCCTGGAGGGAGCGGCGAGCGGCAATCCCTATCTGGAGATCGAGGAGGTGCGGTTCGCCGACAACAGCTTCTGGACGGCCGGCGACCTCTACGACATGGCGGCCGCGGCCGCGATGGGCTCCGGCGGAGGAGGCGGCTTCCTCCCCTAGCCTTCTGCACTCGATCCGCGCTCGGCCTGCACGCGGCCATCCTTTCGCCGCAGGGACTTGCGGACTATATGGAGTGAATGTCCGTCCGCCCCTGGCGCGATATCGCGCGCCGCCCCTCGCGCCAGATCATGGTCGGCAACGTGCCGGTGGGCGGCGGCGCGCCGGTCACCGTCCAGACGATGACCAACACGCCGACGGCCGACGCGAAGGCGACGATCGACCAGATCCGCCGCTGCGAGGAGGCCGGCGCGGACATCATCCGCGTCTCCTGCCCCGACGAGGATTCGACGAAGGCGCTCCGCCGGATCGTCCGCGAGGCGCGCGTCCCGATCGTCGCCGACATCCATTTCCATTACCGGCGCGCCCTAGAGGCTGCGGACGCCGGCGCCGCCTGCCTCCGCATCAATCCCGGCAATATCGGATCGGCCGAGCGGGTTCGCGAGGTCGTCGACGCCGCGAAGGCGAACGGCTGCGCGATCCGCATCGGCGTCAACGCCGGTAGCCTCGAGCGCGACCTGCTCGAAAAATATGGCGAGCCCTGCCCGGAGGCGCTCGTGGAAAGCGCGCTCGACCATATCCGAATCCTCGAGGACCATGATTTTCACGAATATAAGGTCGCGGTGAAGGCCTCCGACGTCTTCCTCGCGGTCGCCGCTTACCAGCAGCTCGCCGAGGCCGTCGATTGCCCGCTCCATCTCGGCATCACCGAGGCCGGGGGTCTTCGCGGCGGCACGGTCAAGAGCGCGATCGGAATCGGCTCTCTGCTGTGGTTCGGGATCGGCGACACGATCCGGGTCTCGCTGTCGGCGGAGCCCGAGGAGGAGGTGCGCGCCGGCTTCGAGATCCTGAAGGCGCTCGGCATCCGCAACCGCGGCGTCCGCGTCGTATCCTGTCCTTCCTGCGCCCGCCAGGGCTTCGACGTCATCCGCACCGTTCAGCTTCTCGAAGACCGGCTTGCGCATATACGCACGCCCATGTCGCTCTCCGTCCTCGGCTGCGTCGTCAACGGTCCCGGCGAGGCGCGCGAGACCGACATCGGAATCACCGGCGGCGGCAACGGCAAGCACATGGTCTATCTCTCCGGCGTCACCGACCATCACGTCCGCGACGAGGAGATGGTCGATCATATCGTACGGCTGGTCGAGGCCAAGGCGGCGGAGATCGAGGCGGCGGCGATGCAGACGGCTCTTCCGGACGCGGCGGAATGAGCGCCCATTGCTGCCACGACAAGGGCCAGGAGCTCGAGCGGATCGCGCTGCACAAGGACATTCGCCGGGTCCTCGTCATCGTGATGATGCTGAACGCGATGATGTTCCTTCTGGAGTTCACCGCCGGCATCGTCGCCCAGTCCGCCGCTTTGATGGCCGATTCGGTGGATATGCTCGGCGATGCCCTCGTCTACGGGATCAGCCTCTTCGCCTTGAACCGGAGCCTGCGCTGGCGCGCGGGATCGGCGCTGATCAAGGGCAGCTTCATCCTGCTTCTGGGCCTCGGCGTCGTCGTCGAGATGGCGCTCAAGATCGTCTGGGGCGTGCCCCCCGTCTCCTCGATCATGCTGATCTTCGGCGCCATGGCGATGGCCGCGAATCTCAGCTGCGTCGCCTTGCTCTGGCCCTATCGCGCCCACGACGTAAACCTTGCGAGCACGTTCGAATGCTCGCGCAACGACGTCATGGCCAATGTCGGAGTGATCGCCGCCGCGGGCCTGGTGTCGCTGACCGCGTCCCCCTGGCCGGACGTGGCGGTCGCCGCGGTGATCGCGATCCTCTTCTTCAGATCCTCGCTGTCCGTGATCGGCGACGCCTGGCCGCAATTCCGCCATCAGGCTCCGCACGCGGCGGAATAGCTTAGGCCTTCCTTAGGCCTGACCCCCTAAGCGGAGCCGATGCAAAAGGCCTTTTTCCTCGTCACTGTGATGGGCGCCGCCCTCGGACTGCTCTGGCCGGGCGCGCCGAAGCCGGCCCCGGTCGCGGTGGCCGCTGCGGCGGGGCAGCCGAAGGAGACGCTGCTCAAGCGCGCCGACAGCGGCCATTTCTACGTCGACGGCCTCGTCAACGGTCAGTCGGTGAATTTCGTCGTCGATACCGGAGCGACGGCGGTGACGCTGACGGTGGAGGACGCGCGCAGGGCGGGCATCCAATTCTCGGAGAGCGATTTCACGCCGATCGGCTGGAGCGCCTCGGGCGAGCTGAGGGGTACGACGCTCGTCCTCGACCGGGTCTCGGTCGACGGCAAGGAAGCGACCGGAGTCAGCGCCGCCATCGCCGAAGGGCTCGGCCAGTCCCTCCTCGGCCAATCCTATCTGTCGCAGATTTCGTCGGTCGAGATGAGCGGCGATTATATGCGCCTCCAGTAGCGGCGGGCGGGGCGCGCCGCTATCGGACGCGCCATGCGCGCTCCTTCGCTTCATCCCAGGCCCGTCGTTCCGTTCGGAGTCGCGACCCTCGGCATCGCGCTCTTTTCGGGCATGGACGCGCTGATGAAGGGCCTTTCGCTCGCCATCGGCACCTACGACGCGTTGCTCTGGCGGACTCTGGCCGGCGCGGCGATTGGCGGTTTCTTCTATTTCCTTCGGCGCAGCCGGCGCCCGGGGCGCGCGGCGCTTCGAATCCACCTCATCCGCGGCACGATGGGGAGCGTCATGGCCTTGACCTTCTTCTGGGGGCTCGCCCGGGTGCCGATGGCGCAGGCGATCGCGCTCGCCTTCGTGGCGCCGCTCATCGCCTTGTTCCTCGCCGCCTTCCTCCTCAAGGAAAAGATCGAGCGGAGCGCGATCCTCGCCTCCCTGCTGGGCTTCGCCGGCGTCGCCGTGATCCTGACCGGCCAGGCGCAGGCGGAGCTCGGGCGCGAGGCCTTGCTCGGCTCGCTGTCGATCCTCTTCTCCGCCGGGCTCTATGCCTGGAACATCATCCTGATGCGGCAGCAGGCGCTGCTCGCCGAGCCGGTGGAGATCGCCTTCTTCACCGCCTTGATCATGGGAGTCTGGTTCCTGGTGCCTGCCCCTTTCCTCGCCGAAGCGCCGCCGGCGGGTCAGCTTCCGGCGATATTCGGCGCGGCCGCGCTCGCCTTCGGCTCGCTCATCCTGCTCTCCTGGGCCTATGCCCGGGCCGAGGCGCAGCGGCTGGCTCCGGTCGAATATACCGGCTTCGTCTGGGCCTCGATCTTCGGCTTCCTGATCTTCGCCGAGCCCGTGCGGCCGTTCACGCTCGGGGGCGCGGCGATGATCGTCGGCGCCTGCTGGGCCGCGACCCGGCCGACCGCCGTGCCGATGCCTTCCGTCGAGGCGGGCGCCTGATGGCCTGGCTGCTGCTCGTCGTCGGCGGCCTGTTCGAGGTCGGCTTCACGACCTGCCTGCGCTTCGTCGACGGCTTCAGGAACCTGCCCTGGACGTTGGGCTTCCTCGTTTCGGTGACGCTTTCGATGGGCCTGCTCGAGCGCGCCGCCCGCGACATCCCGATGGGCACCGCCTATGCGGTCTGGGGCGGCATCGGAGCGGCCGGAACGGTGCTGGTCGGCATATTCTGGTTTGGCGAACCGATCACCTCGGTCCGCATCCTGCTCCTGCTGGCTCTGATCGCCTGCATCGTCGGGCTGAGGCTCACCGCTCTATGAGTTACGATGAAGGTCTTTACGCCTGGGTGGAGGAGGCGCTCGAGCCGCTGGGCACCGTCAGCATGCGCAGGATGATGGGCGGCGCGACGCTCTATCTCGACGGCACCGTCTTCGCGATCCTCGACGAAGGCGAGATATGGTTCAAGTCCGATGCCGAGGCGGACGCGCTCTGGGACGAGGAAGGTTGCGAGAAATTCAGCGTCACGTTCAAGGACGGCAAGGTGGACGCCATGAACTACCGCCGCGGGCCCCAGGACGTCTACGACGACCCCGACGCGATGCGGCGCTGGGCGGCGCTGGCGGTCGAGGCCGGGCTCCGCGGCGCGGCTAAGAGAAAGCCGAGGAAGAGACGGACGTCCCGGACGTGATGCGGGCCTCCCGCGGGTGCTCTAGAGTCGATCCTGATCATATTGAAGCGTATCCTGAGTTTCGCAGGTAGTTGGCGCATTCGTCGGGCGGGAAGGCGTCGAGCAGTGAGCCGATGCGCTTCCAGGTCGCGTCGACGGTCCGTTCGGCGGCTTTTCGCAGCA
>DATAIU010000123.1:0-4381 GCA_036262495.1 Allosphingosinicella sp. | reverse complement strand
CGACTTCCCGGAGCTCGCCGTGCACCCGGTCGAGGCGGATTTCATGCGCCCGATCGCGCTCCCGCCGAGCCTGGAAGGCTCGTCCCGGCTCGGCTTCTTCCCCGGCTCGACGATCGGTAATCTCGTGCCGAAGACCGCGGTTGACCTGCTCCGGGCGATGCGGGCGACGCTGGGAACCGGCGCGATGCTCCTCATCGGCTTCGACCGGGTGAAGGAAGGGGACGTGCTGCTGAGCGCCTATGACGACGCAGCGGGCGTCACCGCGGAGTTCAATCTCAATCTCCTACGCCGCATCAACCGCGAGCTCGGCGCCGACATTCGGGTCGACGCCTTTCGCCATAGAGCCGTCTGGAACGAGAGCCTCAGCCGGATCGAAATGCATCTCCAAGCCGAGCGGGACGTCGAATTCGATATCGACGGGGCCTGTTTCGCGCTCCGGGCCGGCGAGACGATCCACACCGAGAACAGCCACAAATACGGCCTGCGCGACGCCCGGACCCTGCTGCTCGCCGGCGGCTGGACGCCGAAAGAGGCATGGAGCGACGCGGACGAGCGGTTCACGATCATCCTCGCCGAAGCCGAACCCGAACGCTTCGCGCCTTGAACAGGGATCGGGCACACCTACCTTCGCGCCAACGGAGGTACCCGTGACTGAAAATATTTGGGTTCTAGCGGATCGGGTGGCCGGGTTTGAGGTAACGTCGCGGGAGTTTCACAATGAAATTACATCACTTCGCACGCTGTTCGGGGGACTCGGATTTTTAGCGTTCCAACTTGAGCGATTGGAGGAACTCGCTCGCGCGTCGCCGTATGGGGACGTGATCGTTGGATTCTTCTCAGACTTGGTCGGTGATACTGGACTTCCAGAAGGAAGCAATGAACTCGTGCCATGTTTTTATCACTGGTACGGTGTCACTGTTGTGAATTTTGTCCGCAAAGTCGGCTTGCTACATGGGATTTCCGAGGGCGCCTTGCCCACGCCACCTTTTACTGGCCGGAATGAACTTAGAATCGTTAAAGACTATTGCGGCAGGTACGTTAAATCAGCCACAGAAATCGCGCCCGCTTTGAAGTGGAGGAACAAGGTATTTGCTCACTTCGCTAGCACAGACCCAATTGGGGATGACTACGAGGCCTTGCTGCAGCAGGTCGCTTTTTATCCAGTCAGCTACAAGATGGGAAAGCTAACCGTCGGTAGCTGGCAGTTCGTAACTGGCCCCCCTGGGCCCGATGGCGGTCTACCCGAAGGGCGCGCCTCGGGTTTGCCGGAGTGGGCCATGACCGACCTACACGCATCGTTTGTGAGGCGATACGAACTCTCCGTACGAGTAGGCTAGAGTCTGCTTGCTGCCGCCTAGTTGTGAAACAGCAATTTTTCCGCGTGCCTGAGGGCTCTCAGTCGGCATGTCCCGCATTGCCCGCGCCGCGCTCGGCCCCTACATCGCCCGGGATTAGCCGGGGAGAGCCAGAATGACCTTCGCGATCTACCAGATCCTCGAGCTGCTGCTGCGATTGCTGATGTATATCATCATCCTGCAGGCCATCCTGAGCTGGCTGGTCGCCTTCAACGTCATCAACACCTACAATGCGAACGTCGCCGCCTTTTTGAACGCGCTCGACCGGATGCTCTCGCCGCTATACCGGCCGATCCGGCGCATCCTCCCCGATTTCGGCGGGCTCGATTTCTCCCCGATGGTGGTGCTCCTCCTGATCATCATCGTGAAGGACTATCTGCTGCCCGGAATCTTCGCATCCTTGCTGGCGCCGACGGCATGACGGCGGAGCGGATCGACGGCCGCGCATTCGCCGACCGGCTGCGCGAACGCGTCGCCGCTGCGGTGCCGGACTTTGCGGAGGCGGCGGGGCGGCCGCCCGGCCTTGCCGTCGTGCTGGTCGGCAGCGATCCGGCGAGCGAGGTCTACGTTCGCTCGAAGGCCAAGGCGACCCTCGCGGCGGGCATGGCGAGCTTCGAGCACCGCCTCGCCGAGACCGCCACCGCGGCCGAGCTGTTGGCCCTCGTCGACCGGCTCAATGCGGACGAGGAGGTCGACGGCATCCTCGTGCAGCTGCCGCTGCCCGCCGCCATCGACGACAAGGCCGTCATCGACGCGATCGACCCGGCCAAGGACGTCGACGGCTTTCACGTCATCAACGCGGGCCGCCTGGCGGTGGGGGAAGCGGCGCTCGTCCCGTGCACGCCGCTTGGCTGCCTGATGCTTCTCAAGGACCGGCTCGGCGACCTTTCGGGCCTGGACGCCGTCGTCGTCGGCCGCTCCAACATCGTCGGCAAGCCGATGGCGCAGCTCCTTCTGGCAGAGAATTGCACGGTGACCGTCGCCCACAGCCGAACCCGCGACCTGCCCGAAGTCGTGCGCCGCGCCGACATCGTCGTGGCCGCGGTCGGCCGTCCCGCGATGATCCGCGGCGACTGGCTGAAGCCGGGCGCGACCGTGATCGACGTCGGCATCACCCGATTGCCGACGGAGGAAGAGGGCAAGAGCCGCCTCGTGGGCGACGTCGATCAGGAGAGCGCCGCGGACGTGGCCGGCGCGATCACGCCGGTGCCCGGCGGCGTCGGCCCCATGACGATCGCCGTACTGCTCAGGAACACGCTGGTCGCCGCGCACGCCCGCGCGGGGCTGCCGCCGCCGGCCGGGCTGTGATCCTCGCGGCCCTGCTCGCCGCAGCGGTGGCGCCCGCGGGGCCGGTCGAGGCGGAGCGGGGCTTCGCGGCCGCGGCGCAGACCCAGGGCCAGTGGACGGCCTTCCGCGCCCACGCGGCCGACGAAGCCGTGATGTTCGTACCCCGTCAGGTCAACGCGCAGGCCTGGCTGAAGGACCGCCGCGATCCGCCCCGCGCCGTGATGTGGTGGCCGTCGCAAGCGTGGCTCTCGTGCGACGGAACGACCGCGGTGACGACGGGCCCCTGGCTGAGGGAAGGCGGTCGGCTGGCCGGATATTTCACCACCGTCTGGCGCCGCCAGCCCGACGGCGGCTGGAAGTGGCTGCTCGACCATGGCGGCGCGCTCGAGCGGCCACGCCCCGCCGGAGACGTGCCGGCGCTCCGCCGCGGCTCGTGCCGGGGCCTCCCCGCGAAGCGCCGCATCGAAGGCGTTCGCGGCTACGAGACCGCCGCTTCGCCCGACGGCTCCCTGGTCTGGAACTGGCACGTCTTCGAGAACGGCGCGCGGATGGTCTGGATCGAATTGTGGGACGGCGCGAAATTCGTCAAGATCGTCGAGGACAAAGTCGACGAATGATCGCGCTGTTCGCCTCCGCCTTCGCGACCTTCTTCGTCGTCATCGATCCGCCGGGCTGCGCGCCGATCTTCGCCGGGCTGACCCGCGACGCGCCACCGCGGGAGCGGGCGATGATGGCGCTGCGGGCGACGCTTGTGGCGACCGGCATCCTCCTCTTCTTCGGGCTGCTCGGCGAAGATCTGCTGGAGACGCTCGGCATCAGCCTGGCCGCCTTCCGCATCGCCGGCGGGATCATGCTGTTCCTGATCGCGCTCGAGATGGTCTTCGAGCGCCGCACCCGCCGCCGCGAGACGCGGGCGCAGGAAGTGAGCGAAGACCCGGCCCATGACGACGTCAGCGTGTTCCCGATGGCCATCCCGATGATCGCCGGGCCGGGCTCGATCGCGTCGGTGATGCTGCTGATGGCGCGGAGCCAGGGCCTCTCGCAGTCGCTCGTCGTGCTCGCCGCGCTCGCCGCCGTGCTCATCCTGACCCTGCTGTCGCTGTTCGCGGCGGGAACGCTGATGCGCCTGCTCGGCCATCGCATGGAGGCGATGCTGACCCGGCTCCTCGGCGTGCTCCTCGCAGCGCTGGCCGCTCAGTTCGTGATCGACGGAATCTCGGTCAGCTTCCAGGTCTGATTACGCGCCACATCCGGTAGGGCGAGTTCTTCGGGAGCGGTACCGGCACCAGCCAGGGCGGCGCCTTGCCGCGGGCGAGCTGCACGTAGAAGCCGTCCTTCGCCTCGGCGGCGTAGACCGTCGATTCCGACATGCCCGGGCAGATCAGCACATAGTCGATGCCGCGCCTGGCGATCATCGCCCGAGCATTGTCGGCCGAGCCCCGGAAGGCCATCATCGTGTCGATGATGTCGCGGCCGTTGCGGTGATAGGGCCCGGCGACGGCCTTGTGCGGGGTCACCGTGATCAGGCGCGGGCCCAGATCGACGAAGGTGAGGACATAGCCCGGCTTCTGGAGGGCGACGGGACGCAGCGCCCAGAGCGTCGGGCAGAGGCCGTTCGCCTTGTTCACCGCCTTGATGCCGGGCGACTGGCTCTTCTGCTGCGGCAGCATCGCGGCGACCCACTGGCTGGCGATGCCCGAAATGATGAGGAAGGCGGCGACGGGCCCGAGCACGCGCAC
>DATAIU010000122.1:0-8870 GCA_036262495.1 Allosphingosinicella sp. | reverse complement strand
GGATTATGCCGCCAAGGGGCTGCTCGAGGCTGTCGAGCCTTATCTGGGCGCCAGCGGCGCCGCCGATTTCACGGAGGCGAGCCGGCTCGGCGTGACCATGGGCGGCAAGATCTACGGCCTGCCCTGGGACACGCATGGCGGCCTCTGGCACGTCAACAAGGCGCTGTTCGCCAAGGCCGGGCTGATGCGCGGCGGCAAGCCGATCCTGCCCACCTCGCCCGAGGAGCTGATCGCCCAGGCCCGCCAGTTCCAGGAGCGGACGGGCAAGCCCTATCTGATCCAGAGCCTGGTCGGCGACCCGGCCGGGGCGGCGCGCAACCAATATACCTATATGATGGCGCAGGGCGCGGTGCTCTTCCCCGACGCGCGCCGCGTGCGGCTGGCGACGCCGGAGGGGCTGACGGTCGCGACCTTCTTCCGGCGTATCAACCAGGAGCGGCTGGGCACGCTCAACATGGACACGCCCGCCGCCATCGCCGCCTTCATGAACGGGGAGGGCGGCATCTACCCGACCGGCACCTGGATGATCGGATCGTTCGAGAAGGAAGCGACGACGCCCGGCCGGCCGCTCTACCAGAGCTATTCCGTCTTTCCCTTCCCGCGCCTCTGGGGGGAGCGGCTGGAGTTCGTCGGCGGCCATGCCTGGGTCGTGCCCGCGCGGGAGCGGAGCGCGAAGCAGAAGGACGCGATCGCGCGCTTCTTCCGCTTCATGGCGGCGCATAATTTCGACTGGGCGCGCACCGGCCACATCCCCGCGTTCAAGTCGGTCGTCGACAGCCCCCAGTTCAAGGCGCTGCCGCACCGGGCCGACATCGCCTTGCTCGGCGACATCGGCCGCCCGCTGCCCAGCCACGTCCGCCGCCAGTCCGCCATCGAAGGCCTGGTCGGCGAGGAAATGGCCGCTGCCGTGACCGGCCAGAAGCCGATTCCCCAGGCGCTGAAGGACGCCGAGCGCCGCGTCAACGAGCTGCTCGAGCAGACGGACTGAGGCTTCAGCCCGCGGGCGGCCCGCGCTCGGCCAGCCTCGCCTCCACCGCCGCCGCTGCCGCCGCCACGGCCTGGTCGACATCCATGTCGCTCGTGTCGAGGAGGACGGCGTCCTCGGCCGGAATGAGAGGCGCGGAGGCGCGGTTACTGTCCCGCTCGTCGCGGGCGCGAATGTCGGCGAGGACGTCCGCGTAATGGCTGGTGAGGCCCATGCGGAGGAGCTCGTCATGGCGGCGCCGCGCGCGCACTTCGGGGCGGGCGGTGACGAAGAGCTTGGCGTCGGCGTCCGGGGCGATCACCGTGCCGATGTCGCGGCCGTCGAGCACCGCGCCGCCTTCCTGCGCCGCGAAGGCGCGCTGGCGATCGACGAGGGCTGCGCGGACCAGCGGATAGGCGGAGATGCGCGAGGCGATGCCGCCGACGGCTTCGCTCTTGAGCTCGGGGTCGTCGAAGTCGACCTGTGCGAAATCGCAGGCCCTCAGCGCCGAGAACTCGCTCTCCGGATCGCCGTCCCAGCGCAAGAGGTTGAGCGCCACGGCCCGGTAGAGCAGGCCGGTGTCCATGTGCGGCAGGCGATAGTGACGCGCGAGCGCCTTGGCGATCGTGCCCTTGCCGCTGGCGGCCGGACCATCGACCGCGACGATCAGGGCGCGAGGCTCCGCAGGAGCGTCTCAAAGCCTGGGAAGCTTGTGTCGGCGGGGCGCATGTCGTCGACGGTTACAGGGGCGCGGGCGTGGAGGCCAGCGACCGCGAAGCTCATCGCGATGCGATGGTCCAGTCTCGAGGGGATGCTCGTCCCGCCGGCGATCGGCTCGCCTCCGCTCCCTTCGATCGTGAGGCCCTCCGTCGTCTCCTCGACGCGGACTCCGATTGCGCGCAACCCCGCGGCCATCGTCGCCAGCCGGTCCGATTCCTTGAACCGAAGCTCGCCAAGGCCGCACGTCCGGGTGGCTCCGCGCGCAAACGCGGCGGCGACGAAGAAGATCGGGAATTCGTCGATCATCCGCGGCGCGATGTCGGGCGGCACGTCTATCCCCGACAGCACCGAGTGGCGGGCGGTCACGTCGGCCACCGGCTCGCCGCCCTCTTCATGAACGTTCGCGAAGGAGAGGTCCGCCCCCATCTCGCGGAGCAGATCGAAGAGTCCGGTCCGGTAGACGTTGGTCCCGACATTCTCGACCGTGACCTCGGACCCCGGCACGACCAGCGCCGCAACAAGCAGGAAGGCCGCCGCCGACGGGTCGCCCGGCACCCTGAGCGCGCACGGTTTCAGCTCGGCCTCGCCGCGCAGGCGAATCTCGGGCCCTTCGACGCTGATGTCGGCGCCGAACCGGGCCAGCATGCGCTCGCTGTGGTCGCGCGTGGCCACGGGCTCGACGATCGTGGTCACGCCGGAGATGTTGAGGGCGGCGAGGAGCAAGGCCGATTTCACCTGCGCCGAGGGGACGACCATCCTGTGCGTCAGCGGCACCGCAGGGCACCGGCCCCTGACAATGAGGGGGAGGCGGCGCGCCGGCGCCGCAATGTCGGCGCCCAACCGCTCGAGCGGCTCGATCACGCGCGCCATCGGCCGCCGCGACAGGGACGCATCGCCGGTGAACCCGGCGATGAGCGGATGGCTGGCGAGGAGGCCTATCAGCAGGCGCGCGGACGTGCCGCTATTGGCCATGTCGAGCGCGCCCCCCGGCTGGAGGAGGCAGCCCGTGCCGACGCCGTCGACGGTCCAGCCGCCCTCCCTGGCCTGGATCCGAACGCCCATCGCACGGAGGGCGGCGGCGGTGGCGGCGACGTCCGACCCGCCCGACAGGCCGTGGATCACGCTCCGCCCTCGCGCCATTGCGGCGAGCATCAGGGCGCGATGCGAGATCGACTTGTCGCCGGGCACGCCGAGGCGGCCGCGAAGGGGGCCGGCCGCGCCAAATTCCATCGGCCTCGGGCACCGCTCGTCCATCGCCCGCGGCTTTTGACAGTGGCCCGGCGCTGTGGCAAGGCGCCCCCCGACCTCGTGGCCGCGGCCGCGCAAACCTTCTTTTCGCTGGAGATTTTTCACCGATGGTGAAGCCTGAATGGGGCACGAAGCGCACTTGTCCCAAGTGCGGCGTCCGTTTTTACGACCTCGGCAAGGAGGATCCGGTGACCTGCGTCGAATGCGGCGTCGCCTGGGATCCCGAGCCCGTCCTCAAGTCGAAGCAGCCGATGCCGTTCGACGCCCCGAAGAAGGAGGTCGTCGTCGACGAGAAGGAGGATTCCGATCTCGCCGCCGAGGACCTCGTCATCGACGAGGACGCGGAGGAGAATCCGGACGACGAAGTCGATCTCGGGGGGGATGACGATATCGGCGTTCCCGGCGCGGGCGCGGAGGACGAGGAGGTCTGATAAACCCATCGAAGTGGTACTTCGATGGGGGCCTGCCAGACCTCCTTGCCAATGCTCGGTGGCGCCCCTAAATCCGGCGCCGCGATCCGGCCTCCCAGGGCCGGCGAAAAGGTGCGGGGCCGTAGCTCAGCTGGGAGAGCGCTGCAATGGCATTGCAGAGGTCAGGGGTTCGATCCCCCTCGGCTCCACCAACCCCTCCGCCAGCAGGTGAACGCGCCTAAGCGGGCCTGAACTTCATCGCCGCGCCGTTCATGCAATAGCGCTTCCCGGTCGGCCGCGGCCCGTCGTCGAAGACGTGGCCCAGATGGCCGCCGCAGCGTCGGCAATGAACCTCGGTCCGCTTGAAGAGGAGGCTGTTGTCGGCGCGGGTGCGCACCGCATTGGGAAGCGGCGCGTAGAAGCTCGGCCAGCCCGTCCCGCTCTCGAACTTGGCCGCGGAGCTGTAGAGCGGCAGGGCGCAGCCGGCGCAGACGAAGACGCCCTTGCGATGCTCCTTGTCGAGCGGGCTCGAGCCTGAGCGCTCGGTGCTCGCCTGGCGGAGGACCGCGAACTGCTGCGGGGTCAGCAGCCGGCGCCATTCCTCGGGCGTGCGGCTGACCTCGAAACGCTCGGCAGGGGTGGCGGCATCCGCCGGCCGGTTGCCGCGCCAGAGCGCCGCGCCGGCGGCAAGGGCGGCGGCCCCCGCAGCGATCGCGCCGCGTCTCGAGAAATGGGCCTTCATAGCTTCGTCTCCCAATTTCCCCCAGCTACGCGCGAAGGCGCGCCGCGGATGCACTCAGCTCCGCGAAAACCTGCCCGAGGCGATGACCGGCCCGGTCGGAAGCCCGGTCGGGGAGCCGCCGGTCGGCTCGACCGAGACGGCGAGCACCGCGCCGCGCTCCATCTCCGGCATCATCTCGCCGGGCATCTTCATCCGCATCGGCTGTCCCGGACGGACCATCCCGATCGGATGGGGGGAACCGCCGCGGGGGATCAGCCACAATTGATGCTCGTGCCCGGCCGCGCCGTTCAGCACCGCGGGAACGACGACCAGGGTTCCTGCGGCCGGATCGTAGGTCGCGGCCAGCTTGGCCTCACTGCCGCCGGCCTCCAGCATGGCTACCATCGGCGCCGGCGCGGCGGCGGGCGCGACGGCCGGCGGAGCGTCGGGACGCGTGACCAGGAACAAGGCGAGCGAGGCCGCAATCGCGGTCGCTCCCGCCGCCCAGGAACGCCACAGCACGACCTTGCGCCGCAGCTGGACGATATTGCTCGGCGGTTCCTGCACCGGCCCGGCGGCCTGCGGGCCGAAGCGGCTTTCCAGACGGGCCCATACCCGCGCCCGGGGCTGGACGGGCTCCACTTCGTCGAGCAGGGGCGCGAGGCGGCCGAGCCAGCGGGCCAGGCTCGCGCGAAACTCGGGATCTGCCGATTCCAGCCGTTGCGCCTCGGCGCGGGCCTCGCCTTCGAGCAGTCCGAGCGCATATTCGGCGGCGAGCGTGTCGCGCTCCTCGTGAGTGGCCGGGGTCATCGCTCGAGGCATCCCTTGAGCCGCATCAGGCCGCGGCGGACCCAGCTCTTCATCGTGCCCAGCGGCACGCCTTCGCGCTCGGCGAGCTCGGGATAGGAGGCGCCCTCGAAAAAGGCCGAGCGGATCGCGGTGCGCGCCGGCGGGTCGAGCTCGTCGAGGCAGCCGGCGATCCGGCCGCTCTCCTCCGCCTCGGCGACGAGGTCGAAGGCGGATGCCTCGTCGCTGGCCACCTCGGCCGCGGCGTCGAGGCCGGCCGCGGGGGCCGAGGGCCGCCCGCGCAACCGGTCGATCGCCTTGTTGCGCGCGACGACGGCGAGCCAGGTGATCGGGCTCGCGCGGCCAGGGTCGAACGCGGCGGCCTTGCGCCACACCGTCACATAGGTTTCCTGGAGCACCTCCTCGGCCTCGGCCTCGTCGCGAAGGATGCGCAGGCAGATGCCGTAGAGCTTGGCCGAGGTGCGCGAATAAAGGTCGGCCATGGCGGCAGCGCTGCCGGCCCCGACGGCCGCGAGCGTCCCAGCGAGGCGGCGGCGCTCCTCGGAGGCTGCGATGACGCCGGCGGGAATGTCCATCATGCCCGTCATGCACCATCGGCGGCCGGCGGGGAAGGCGGAGGAAAAGGGCGCGCCCGCCCGGGGGGCGTGGGCGGGCGCGCGGATCGTCACGGCATCAGGACCGTGTCGACCACATGGATCACTCCGTTGGACTGCATGACATTGGCCGTCGTGACCCGCGACGTGCCGCCCTTGGCGTCGGTCAGCACCAGCCACTTGCCCTGCATGCGGGCGGTGAGCGTCTGGCCCTGGACGGTCCTGAGGCGTGCCATGCCGCGGCCGGCGCGGATCTTCGCCGCGATGGCGGTGGACGTCAGCCGGCCGGGCACGACATGGTAGGTGAGCACCGACTTCAACATGCCCTTGTTCTGCGGCATGACGAGCGAGTCGACCGTGCCGCTGGGTAGCTTCGCGAAGGCCGCGTCGGTCGGCGCGAAGACGGTGAAGGGGCCCGGCCCCGAGAGGGTCTCGACGAGACCGGCGGCCTTGACGGCGGCGACGAGCGTCTTGTGGTCGCGGGAATTGACGGCGTTCTGGACGATCGTCTTGTTCGCGTACATGGCGGCGCCGCCGACCATCGGGTTGGCGAGCACGGCGGTGCCGGCGCCTGCGGCCAAAGCGGCGGCAGCGAGGGCGAAGCGGATCGGGGATTTCATCATCTCGGCAATTTCTCCTTGTTCAGCCGGGGGGGCTGCACGAGGAGATACGGGGAGGAAGCCGCGCCGGATGCGGAAGGGAAGGCTATTCCTTCGAGGGTCTCAGCGCGGAGCCATTCGGATCGCCCCGTCGAGGCGCACATATTCGCCGTTCAGGTACGAATTCTCCGCCATGAACAGGACAAGGCGCGCATATTCCTCGGCCCGGCCGAGGCGCTTGGGGAAGGGGACCTGGGCCGCGAGCGCGTCCTTGACGTTCTGCGGCATCATGGCGACCATCGGCGTTTCGAATATCCCCGGCAGCACCGTATTCACGCGGATACCCTCGTTCATGAGGTCGCGAGCAATGGGCAGCGCCATGCCGACCACGCCGGCCTTGGACGCCGAATAGGCGGCCTGGCCGATCTGCCCGTCCTGCGCCGCCACGGAGGCGGTGTTGACGATGAGGCCGCGCTCGCCGTCCTCGAGCGGCTCGAGCCCGACCATTCCGAAGGCGGACTGGCTGAGCACCCGGAAAGTGCCGATCAGGTTGATCTGGACGACGAGCTCGAACTGCTGGACCGGATAGGGTTTCGGCTCCCCCGTCGCCTTGTCGCGGCCGACCGTCTTGGCCGCGTTGGCGACGCCGGCGCAATTGACGCAGATCCGCTCCTGGCCGTGCGCGTCGCGCGCCCTGGCGAATCCGGCGGCGACGGCCTCGTCCGAAGTGACGTCCACCTGGGCGAAGATTCCGCCGATGTCGGCGGCGACGCGCTCGCCCTTCTCGGCGTCGCGATCGAACAGCGCGACCCTGACGCCTCGCTCGGCAAGAGCGCGCGCAGTCGCTTCTCCAAGCCCGGAAGCGGCGCCCGTGACGACGGCGGCGACATCCTTGTCCAGCTTCATTCGATCGCTCCTGTGGTGGCGAGACACGCTCTAGAAGGGCTGGCCGCTGGAGTGCAAGCCGGCCCGATCTATTCATTGTATGCACAGAAACGTATAATTATACAGGCGACATATGTTGTGATGTTCCGCCGCCCGCCCGTGGGGAATCCCATCCCCGACTGTTCAGCGATTTGCCGTGCGAGCGCTGCGGCTGGGTCGCGCCCGGCCCGATCGGCGATGCCCGGATCGAGGCCTGGAGGCGCTCGCGCTGACGAAGGCCCGTCAGGACGCCGAGGCCCCCGCCGAGGTGCCGCCGCTCGCCGCCTGAGCGCTGAAAGGTCACATATAAAGATATCTTTATATTTGCATCCCGAGCTTCGCTCGCCTAAAGGCGGCCGTACCAGGCTGCCGCGGGGCGGTCTTTTTTCGTTTCAGGAGATTCTTCGTGGCGACCCAGGCCGAGACCCGTTTCGACGACTATGTGATCCGCGACATCGCGCTCGCCGATTTCGGCCGCAAGGAGATCGAGATCGCCGAGACCGAGATGCCAGGCCTGATGGCGTTGCGCGAGGAGTTCGGGGCCTCGCAGCCGCTCAAGGGCGCCCGCATCACCGGCTCGCTCCACATGACCATCCAGACGGCGGTGTTGATCGAGACTCTGACCGCGCTCGGCGCGCAGGTGCGCTGGGCCTCGTGCAACATCTTCTCGACCCAGGACCATGCCGCGGCCGCCATCGCCGCCTCCGGCGTCCCCGTCTTCGCCGTCAAGGGCGAGACGCTCGAGGAATATTGGGACTATGTCGACCGCATCTTCGCCTGGGGGCCAGGGGGAAGTCAGGCCGAGACGTGCAACCTGATCCTCGACGATGGCGGCGACGCCACCATGTTCGCCCTCTGGGGCGCGCGTATCGAGGCGGGCGAGAGCTTCCCGGCTCCCGAGAATGAGGAAGAGGAGGTCTTCCAGCGCGTCGTCAACCGCCGCATCCGGCAGTCTCCCGGCTTCCTGACGAAGACCGTCCAGGCGATCAAGGGCGTGTCCGAGGAGACGACGACGGGCGTCCACCGGCTCTACGAGCTCTCCAAGCAGGGCAAGCTTCCCTTCCCGGCGATCAACGTCAACGACAGCGTCACCAAGTCGAAGTTCGACAATCTCTACGGCTGCAAGGAGAGCCTGGTCGACGCCATCCGCCGCGCCACCGACGTCATGCTGGCCGGCAAGGTCGCCTGCGTCGCCGGCTTCGGCGACGTCGGCAAGGGCAGCGCCGCCTCGCTCCGCAACGGCGGCGCCCGGGTCCTCGTCACCGAGGTCGACCCGATCTGCGCCCTTCAGGCCGCCATGGAGGGCTATGAGGTCGTGACGATGGAGGAGGCCGCGCCGCGCGCCGACATCTTCGTCACCGCGACCGGCAACGCCGACGTCATCACGCTCGACCATATGCGGGCGATGAAGAACATGGCGATCGTCTGCAACATCGGCCATTTCGACAGCGAGATCCAGATCGGGGCGCTCCAGAACATGAAGTGGACCGAGATCAAGCCCCAGGTCGACGAGGTCGAATTTCCCGACGGCAAGAAGCTGATCGTCCTCGCCAGGGGCCGCCTCGTCAATCTCGGCTGCGCCACCGGCCACCCGAGCTTCGTCATGTCGGCGAGCTTCACCAACCAGACGCTCGCCCAGATCGAGCTGTGGACCAAGGCGGAGAGCTACGGGAACGACGTCTACGTCCTTCCCAAGCATCTCGACGAGAAGGTCGCCGCGCTCCACCTCGAGAAGCTCGGCGTGAAGCTGACCAGGCTCACGGACAGGCAGGCGGGCTATATCGGCGTTCCGGTCGAGGGTCCCTTCAAGCCGGATCATTACCGCTACTGACGCGACTCCTTCTGCCTTCGCCGCGGCGCTCCCGAGCTCTGCCGGTTGCCGAT
>DATAIU010000121.1:0-8701 GCA_036262495.1 Allosphingosinicella sp. | reverse complement strand
CGGCGGCCGATCAGGGTCAGCTTCGCGCCCTCGGCGGCGAGCGCGCGGGCGATCGCCGCGCCGATGCCGGTGCCGCCGCCAGTGACGACCGCGTGGCGCCCGGCGAGCCTCACGCCTTCAGCTCGGCCTCGCGGGCGAGGTTGCGCGCGAGCTGGGCCATGCCGTTCAGATACTGCGGCGGCACCGCGACGCCGCGATAATCATGCTGCGCGGCGGCGCGCAGCGTCCACATCGGGTCGATAAGGTGCGGGCGGGCCAAGGCGACGAGATCGGCGCGGCCGGCGGCGAGGATCGAGTTGACGTGGTCGGGCTCATAGATGTTGCCGACCGCCATGGTCGCGACATGGCCTTCGTTGCGGACCTGGTCGGCGAAGGGCGCCTGGAACATGCGGCCGTAGACGGGGGTGCACTCCGCCCAGGTCTGCCCCGCCGAGACGTCGATCAGGTCGGCCCCGGCCTCGGCGAAGGCGCGGCCGATCAGAACCGCCCCCTCGGGCGTGACGCCCGCATCGCCCATCCAGTCGTTGGCCGAGATGCGCACCGACATCGGCTTGTCGGCGGGCCAGGCCGCGCGCATCGCGGCGAACACCTCGAGCGGGAAGCGCAGGCGGTTCTCGAGGCTGCCGCCATATTCGTCGGCGCGGCGGTTGCTGAGCGGAGTGATGAAGCTGGAGAGGAGGTAGCCGTGGGCGGCGTGGAGCTCGACCATGTCGAAGCCGGCCTCCTGGCCCATGCGTACCGCCGCGACGAACTGGTCGACGACCTTGTCCATGTCGGCGCGGGTCATCGGCCGCGGGACCTGGCTCGCAGGCGACCAGGGCACTTCCGAGGCGGCCATGACGGGCCAGTTGCCGCTCTCCAGCGGCACGTCATTCCCCTCCCAGCCGATCCGGGTACTCCCCTTCGGCCCGGAATGGCCGACCTGCAGGCAGAATTTGGCGCGGCTGTTGGCGTGGACGAAGTCGACGATGCGTTTCCACGCTGCGGCATGCTCCGGAGCGTACATACCGGCGCAGCCCGGGCTGATCCGGCCTTCCGCCGAGACGCAGGTCATCTCGGTATAGACCAGGCCGGCGCCGCCCTGGGCGCGCGTTCCGTAATGGACGAGGTGGAAGTCGTTCGGGACGCCGTCGCGCGCCGAATACATCGCCATCGGCGAGACGACGACGCGGTTGTCGAGCTCCAGCTCACGGAGCCGGTAGGGGGCGAACATCGGAGGGGCGGGGTCGTTGACCGGGACGCCGAGCGCCTTCGACTGGAACCAGCGTTCGACGCCCTCCAGCCAGGGCTTGTCGCGCAGGCGCAGATTCTCGTGGCTGACGCGCTGCGAGCGGGTGAGCAGGGAATAAGCGAACTGGATCGGCTCGAAATGGAGGTAGCGCTCCAGCGTCTCGAACCATTCGGTCGAGTTGCGGGCGCTGTTCTGGAGCTTGAGCACCTCCAGGTTGCGCTCGGCCTGATATTCGTCGAGCGCCCGCTCGCGCGGCAAACCGGGGCGATTGAGGACCTCGGCGAGCTTGATCGCGTCCTCCAGCGCCAGCTTGGTGCCCGATCCGATCGAGAAATGGGCGGTGTGCGCCGCGTCGCCGATGAGGATCAGGTTCCGGTAGGACCAGCGCTCGCAGAGGATGCGGCGGAACTGCAGCCAGGCATCCGGGCCCTTGAGGTGCGCCGCGTTGGAGAGCAGCGCGTGGCCGCCGAGATACTTGGCGAAGATGCGCTCACAGACGGCGATCGCCTCCGGCTGGTCCATCCGGTGGAAGCCCAGGCGCTCCCACGTCTCCGGCGCCATCTCGACGATGAAGGTCGAAAGGCCGGCGTCGAAACGGTAGGCATGGGCCCAGACCCACCCCGCCTCGGTCTCCTCGAAGGCGAAGGTGAAGGCCTCGAACACCTTCTCGGTGCCGAACCAGAAGAAGCGGTTGCGCCGCACCTGCGCATCGACGCCGAAATGCTCCGCGTGAGCGGCGCGGATGCGGCTGTTGGCGCCGTCGGCGGCTATGACGAGGTCGTAATCGGCATAATCGTCCAGCCCGGCGCTCGCCTCATGCTCGAAATGGAGGTTGACGCCGAGCTGGCCGGCCCGGTCCTGCAGGATGTTCAGCAGCCTTTTGCGGCCGATGCCGATGAAGCCGTGGCCCGACGAGCGCACCGTCTCCCCGTGGATATGGACCTCGATATCGTCCCAATGGGCGAATTCGTCGCGGATGACGGCGCCCGATACGGAGTCGTTCGCCATCAGATTCTCGACCGTCTGGTCGGAGAAGACGACGCCCCAGCCGAACGTGTCGTCGGCGCGGTTGCGCTCGAACAAGTCGATCTCGTGCGCCGCATCGCGCAGCTTCATCGAGATGGCGAAATAGAGCCCCGCGGGACCGCCGCCCAGGCACGCTATCCGCATCGCCACGTCCCGCCCATGACGCCGGGGGTAGAGGAGGGGGCGTGGGGAGGCAAGGCGGGGGGCTAGCGTCGGTCAGGCGGCGCGTGCCTGGCCTTGGACGGAGCTGAGCCGCTTCACGTCCCGCCTCAGCGCGCCGAGGCAGGCCTCCCCGCCGGTCAGTGTCCCCACTTCGTGCTCGACGACGAGATCGAGCTTCAACGCAACCGCAGCGAGATCGGGCGCCGCCGCCTTCAGCAGCCGCCGGAGCGACTCGTACATCACGCCGGACAGCGCCCCGTGCGCCTCCTCGATCGCCGCCTGCTCCTCCCACGGCGCGCCGGACGTGCGGCGTTCGTAGGCCCCGAGCTCGGCCTCGGCCGCGCGGTAGGCGGCGAGCGCGCGGGACCAGCGGGCTCTGCGATGCTTCTCGCCGGGCCTTCCCTCCAATTCGTCATGCCGGACCTGATCCGGCATCCACCTGCCCTCCGCCGGAGGTGGAGAGGGAAAGATGGACCCATGATCGGGACCCCTAATGCACCGTCCGGGGGACGGCGCATCCCGATCATCAAGTCCGGGGTTACGCGCCAGGACGGGCGCGGCGAACGCAGCGCCTAGCAGCGCCCGCCGCGACAGATTAAGGTCGGCATCAGCCATCCTTCGCCTCCATCAAGGCGTTTGCTGGTCAGAGCCGGCCGCAAGGTGCCAGCCTTGCCTCGGCTCGATTTGATGTATCCAACAAATAGGGGCGGGTCAATAGCTGAGAAAGCGAAAAGGCCGCGAGGGCGCCCCCGGACCGGTATCGGCCCCGTCCTCTCGCTTCGCCTCTACCCCGGGCAGGAAGCGGCCCTGAACGCCTGGATCGCGCGCCAGCCGGACCCGAAGCCTTCACGGGCTGAGGCCCTGAGGCGGCTGGTGGAGAAAGGGTTAGACGCAGAGAGGGTATAGGAGCGGGAGAGTGCTCGACGAAGACCTCAATCGACGCTGTCAGCGGCTACTGCGCGGCGAGCGCCGGTGTGAGGACCTCGATCGCCTATTCCTTGCTTTGCGCGAGCGTTCGCCGGCGCGGGCCAGCATTCGAGAGATTGGAGATTTCGTCGCGCACCGTGACGAACGGGAGAAGGGGCCTGTCACCCAGCGTGTTCGCGATGTTTTTACGAGCTTCGCTTCCTGGCTCCGAATCAGCGTTATGCGCCAGCCGTTCACCATCACGGATATCCGAAAGGCGGCTGAAGCTAATCTTCGCAATGCGACGGACGCGCAGCTCCAGGAGCGCCTTGGCCTCACGAGGGGCATCGCGAAGTCCGTTCTTACCCAAGCACTGAACAAAGCTGCGAAGGGTAAGAAAGCAACAATCCGCGAGCGTCTAACAGTGGACTACCTTGGCGGCGCCTTCATCTGGAATCCTGCTTTCACCGACACTGAAGTAATCGAGGACCTAATCGCTGCCCTTGATGGGGTCGGATTGTTGAGTAAGACCGATCACGCGATTTTCCGAAGCCGTGCGGATTTCATTACTCTCTACGTTCTGACGCTTCTCCACGGCTCGAAGGTTATTTTGGAGAACGGCGACCGCGCGGATTTGTTGGCGGGTTTCGCCAATCATGAAGGGCGACTGGAGATCAAGGCCATCCTAACCGTGGCCGAGCTCAAGAAGCCGGTGTTCGCCCCGACCTGCGTCTTTTGGACGAAGCTGAGGGCGGTGGACCATTGTGTTCCAACCCTTCTCGACATACCCGAAGAATGGAATGCGCCGATAGAAATTAGTGACGACGGTAAGCTCACTCCACTCAATTGAGGCGGTTCATTCGGGCGAATCCGGTGAGTCCAACATGAGATGAAACGTCAGATCATCCTTGCGCGCGACGGTGAGCCGTCCGTGCTTGGTGGCATCCCCAGGCCACTGGACAGGCGCTGCGAGGTCGGGCGCATACTCAACGAGCGCATCGCGAAAGTGCTCGATCCATGTGCTTGCTGGCTTGCTCGGCTGGACGAGCGATACGGCTGACGAGAGCAGACGGCCGACTAGCAATGCCTCGCCCTCGATCGACAAAGTTGTCCGAATGCCGCTCGCGCACCAGCTTATCGCTAGGGCTACCCGGGCGAGCGATCCGTCGCTTGCATCTTGCGAGATTGCAGCCGCTAGAGGCTGCGCTACTGCGACCCAATCTGCTTCGCTAGGCGGATCACCCGAAAGCACAATACGGGCGATGTTCGCGTCGGGACTACAGGCCGCCATCATTGGCGCTCCAAGCGGCGACCACTGGCTAACCACGTCGGCAAGTCGACCCAGTCCGACCTCGGCGACCGCAACAGTCTTGCTATCCAATCTGATGCTTTGGTCTAGGCCAAGGGTCACTTTGTCGGGTGGATGCGTGATCGCTTTCTCTAAGCACAAGAAAGCCGCTAGCTGTGGGACAGCCGGTTCGCCCGTGGACTGTGCTGGGGGCCGGGTTGCGGCCAAATCGAGATCGCAGGCGCCTAGATATTCTGGAATCAGGCGGTTTCCGCGATACCAATCGGTCAGCACGCGTTTCCAAGCGGGTACCGGAAGCTTGCCGTCGAGACGAAACAGTTTGGTATAATCGGAACGCTTCCCTGCCCGATCGATGCGGCATTCAATACGTTTTAGATAAGCATCGGCAGAGTAGGCCCGTATCGCGCCGTCAAAGTGCGATACCGCGCGCGCCGCAAGATCATATTCGGCGTGCGCATATCGGCACCCATACACGCCATCGGCGAGACCAGGGCTCTCATCTTCGATGAGTTCTTCTATTTCAAAGGTACGGATCTCGTAGCTTTTCCCCCTCTCTGCGCGCGTTTTCGCGTCTTTCCACCAGAACTGGGTTTTGTCGATTCCGGAAAACTTTCGATCGCTTTCGTCGCTCTTATGTTCGGCCACCCCGGATGGGATAGTGACGACGTCGTCGTCATATTTGGGCCCATGCCAGTATTCGAGTTCGATTGTTGACTGGGCACTGCCAGGATGGCCGATCATGTCGGGATCGAGTCGCAACCGGCCTACCACCCCGTCCATTTCCGCCGCCTCGGTGAAACTTTGCAAGACGTACCCGTTCAGACTGTTGCGGAGTGACAGGCTTCGCCGGAAGTAGCGGTGCGCGAATAGGAGGACGCCGCGATCACGCTCATGGAAGACGCCAGGGTGAATTTGACAGGTTCGGCTGAGCAGATAGTCGAAATTAACGAGTCCATCCTTGTCAGCGTGGTCGGAACCCGAAAAGTATTCAGGGCACATGGATGAAGCAAGTCCTGCCTCTACAACTGCGGCGGCTTCCATATGCCAGAGCCGGGCGGCTTCTGATGCGTGATCCGCAACGAGTGCATTTAGGGGTCCAAGGAATGGTTCGATTTGCCGTGACTGTTGATCCACCATGCAGACTCTACGCAGATTGCGTATGACCTGCCGATCCTCGGGCGTCTCCGGCAGGTAGATGTTACCAAGTTGCCGGGCCATGTCCTTCGCTAGATAAAGCCCACGAGGCTCGCTCCACCCAATACCTCGGCAAAGATCGTGCCCAAGATTAGCTGGCATGCCATATGGAAGGCCACGCTCCATGGCATTACGCAAAGGGCCTTCCATAGATTCCGTGAGTACCGCCAAAGGTAAGAGAATATTATGCCGATTGACGCCATCCGTAACGAATACTGCGGAATGGATTTTCATAGGAGTTCGACCGTGTAGCGCGACATTCCGGCGTAGCTGCGGCACTGTCATCGCGCCCTAGCGCGCCCTCACATAGCTCCCCGGCGCGTCCTCCAGCGCTTTGAGCTTGCCCTCGCCCGGCACCCGCGCGCCCTTCGCCGGGACCTTCTTCTCCGAAAGCGCGCCGATCCATTCCATCCAGTCGGGCCACCAGCTTCCCTTGTGCTCGGTCGCGCCGGCGACGAACTCCTCCAGCGTCGCCGCCTTCGCGTCGTTGGTCCAATATTGGTATTTCTGGGCTTCGGGCGGGTTGACGACGCCGGCTATGTGGCCGCTCCCCGCCAGCACGAACTTCAGCGGGCCGCGGAAGTGCTTGGTGATCTTCCAGACGCTGGCGGCCGGCGCGATATGGTCTTCCTTGCCGGCCTGGACGTAGGTGGGCGTCTCGACGCGGCTGAGGTCGATCGGGGTGCCGTCGACGGTGATCGCGCCGGGGCGGATCAGCTTGTTCTCCTTGTAGAAGTCGCGAAGATAGGCGCCGTGCCACTTTGCGGGCAGGTTCGTGGTGTCGCCGTTCCAGTGGAGCAGGTCGAAGGGCGGATAATCCTCGCCCATCAGATAATTGTTGGTGACGTAGTTCCAGATCAGGTCGCGGCCGCGCAGCATGTTGAACGTCGCCGCCATGTAGCGCCCGTCCATATAGCCCTTCTCGGCCGAGAGCTGGTCGATGAGCTGCAGCGTCTCGTCCGCCGCGAAGAGGTTGAGGTCGCCGGCTTCCGAGAAATCGACCTGGGCGGTGAAGAAGGTGGCGCTGGCGACCTTACCGGCCTCGCCGCGGGCGGCGAGCAGCGACAGCGTGGCGGCGAGCGTCGTGCCCGCGACGCAATAGCCGATGGCGTGGACGCTCTGGACCCCGAGGAGGTCGCGGATCGTGTCGATGGCGTCGAGCTGGCCGCGCAGGACGTAATCGTCGAGCACCGTCTCGCGCATGCTCTCGTCGGCCGATTTCCACGACACGACGAAGACGGTCAGGCCCTGCTCGACGGCCCAGCGGATGAAGCTCTTCTTCGGGTTGAGATCCAGGATGTAGAAGCGGTTGATCCAGGGCGGGAAGATGACGAGCGGCGTCTCGTGCACCTTGTCGGTGGTCGGCGTGTATTGAATGAGCTCGTAGAGCGGCGTGCGGTGGACGACCTTGCCGGGCGTCACCGCGATGTTGCGGCCGATCTCGAAGGCCTCGGCGTCGGTATGGGTGAGCTGGCCGCGGGAGAGGTCGTCCAGCATGTGCTGGAGGCCCTTGAGCAGGCTCTCGCCCTTGGTCTCGACCGCGCGCTCGATGACGAGCGGGTTGGTCATCGCGAAGTTCGACGGCGACATGGCGTCGACGAAGTTGCGGGTGAGGAAGCGCAGCTTCTCGCGCTGCTTGTCGTGGAGCCCCTCGATCGCGTCGACGGAGCCGAGCAACCGCTCCGAGATCAGCAGGTAGGATTGGCGGATCATGTCGAAGACGGGATTGTCCCGCCACTGCGGCGCACTGAAGCGCCGGTCTTTGTCCGCTTTCTCCTCGAGCTCGGTGCGCGGCGCCTGGACGCCGAGCGCCTTCTGCCAGATCGACATGCCCTCGGACCAGAGCTCGATTTGCTGCTGGGCGAGCTTCGCGGGATCGCCGAACATGTTCATCCAGGGAAAGGCCATGGCGTTCGGCTCGCGCGGCTTCGCCTCGCCGATCGTCCTGGCGACATGCTCGAGCATCATCTGCTGCGCCCGGCCCATCACCCAGGTCCAGTGCTGCATCTCCTCGAGCGTCGGCGATGTCGGCGTGGCCGCGTCGGTTCGCGTGTCGCTGTCGTGATCGGCCAATGGCTTGCTCCTGTCGTCCTTATCTAGGGAACGCGGGGCTCCGCTAAAAGCCGCACCGGCGGCAACGCGGCGGGCCCGTCTACCGATCTCTCGCCACGGCCTCCACGGCAGTGCGGATCAGAGCCATGTCGGCGGCGAAGGCGGCGTCCAGCTCCGCGTCGCCGAGCCGGGCCCGCTCGGTCACCTGAGGCATGGAGAGGCCGATGCGCAGGGTAGCGCCCCAGCCGCCGTCCGCCAGCTTCACGCACTTGACCGGCTGGCCGAGCCTGACGCCATGGGCGAGCAGCGCCTTGTGCCAGTGCGTCGCATCTTCGAAGCTTGCGGCGCCCGTGCCGAAAGCGCTGAGATCGAGGGTGGAGAGGGTCCGCATCTCGATCGGGTGGGTGTCGGCTTCCTCCTTCTCGCCGGGCGGATAGGGCGCGACGCGGCGGGCCGGACTCGGGTCGACGATCTCGCGGCGGACGGCCTGGTGGAAAGCGAGGATGACGCGGGTAACTTCATCCAGGCTGAGGCGCTGGAAGCGCTCGAGCTCGAAGATCGAGGCTTCGAGGCGGAGGAGAAGCCCGGGATTGGCGCCGTCCTCCAGCGTCCCGGCGCCCGGCCAATCCGCGGGCCATTCGGCGCGGCGGAAGATGGTCGCGAGACCCTCGGCAAGGGGGGCGCTCTCCCGGCGGAAGCGGGCCGGGACGAGGGCGAAGCCGCTGAACGGCGGGCCGCCCATGAACTTCGATCCGGTCACGAAGACGATGGCCTCACGCGCGAGATAGTCGGCTATCGCCGGCGAGGTGATGCGGGCCTGG
>DATAIU010000120.1:0-43121 GCA_036262495.1 Allosphingosinicella sp. | reverse complement strand
CGACGGAGCAGTTGTCACGGAAGACATCAACATCCGGGTCGCCGCGGAAGTCCGCGTGTCTGCAGGCAAGAAGAAGCACGGCATCCTCACGCCTTGAGCCGGGATTGAAACCGCGCCGCCCCGGTGCGACACTCGGCCGATGAAGCGCGCCTTCTTCCTGCTGCTCTCCCTGGGGGCCTGCACGGCCCAGGTCTCGCATCCGACCAAGACGATGGCGGAGCAGGAGGTCGACATCGACTATTGCACGCGCTGGGCGAACCACAAATATTGGATGGATCCGGTCGCGGCCCTGCTCAACGCCTATGACTGCCTGGAGGCGAAAGGCTATCATCGCGAGAAGGCCGGGCTCGCCGAGGGCGTCAAGAAGGCCAATGACGAGCAGCGCTCGCACAAGACTCCTCCGGAGCCGCCCAAGCCCTGCGTCGTCCCCTGCCGGCCGGCGCCGAAGCGCTAGCCGCTCTTCAGTAGATGCCGCCCTGGCGCTGAACGAAGTCCTGCTCCTGCCGGGTCGCGGCGGCCTTGGCTCGCGGCGGTCGCTCGGCGCGTCGGGGGCGAAGGTTGAGCGCGACGCTGCCGGACGCCCGAGGTCCGCTCCGCGCCCTTTCGGCGACCGGTGCCGCGCCGGCCTCCGCCCGGGCCACGGCGACCACCGCGGCGCCCGAGGGATGGACGACATAATCGTCATTCTCGGCGGCTGCCGTGCGCTTCGCCGCCGCTTCGGCCGGGCTCAGCCGCGCCTTCTCGGCCGCCAGGCGCTGGGCGCTGGTGACCGGCGGCGCGATCCGCCCCGAGGCCAGCGAATAGAAAGCGACGCCGAGCGCGATCGCGACCAGCCAGCCGCCCCATCCGAACAGGCGCGACCCCCCGCTCCTCGGCTCCAGCGCCTGCAGCTCGGCGAGCCGCGCCTGCTGCTGCCTCTTCCACAGCCGGCGGTCATATTCGCCGCGCCGCGCCGGGTCCTTGAGAGTGGCGAACGCCTCGTTGATCGCGGCGGCGTCCTTCGAAGGGCTCGATCCTTCCGCCTGGTCGGGATGGTAGCGCTTCATCAGCGCCTTGTAGGCCGCCTCGATGACGACCGGCTCCGCTTCCGAAGAGACGTTCAGCACGTCGTAAAGGTTGCGGGGCATCGGCATGGGGAGCGCCCCTTGTGCCGCAAAACCCCCGTCGCCGCCAGAGGCGGTCTTTTTCGCGCTTTGCTAAAGGCTTAGCGGGCTGGGGCGGAGGCGTCGGACGGCGCGTCGGCCGCGGCGTAAGAAGGGGCTTCCTCGGCCGGCGTGGGCGCGCCGCGATGGATGCGGACGCCGCCGCTGTCCTCGGCCGCCACGCCGGTTTCGCGGCGGCCGCTGCGGTGGATGCGGACCCCGGCGACCTCGATGAAGGCGGGAGCCTCTTCGGGGGTTTCCTCGTCGGCGGCGCGATGGACCTGGACGCCGAACTTGGTCTCGGCCGGCCGCGCAGCCGTGCCGGCGGCGCGAGCGAAAGCCTCGGCGCCGACATAAGGGCGGCGGAACGACTTCGGATCGCCCCATTCGCCGCGCCAGCGATAGAAGATGTGCGAGCCGATGGTGACCGCTCGGGCGAGGCTCGCCGCCCACCAGGGGCGGATCGCAGTGGTGTGATAGTGCGTCGCGACTCCGACCGGCGCGTAGACGTAGCCGGCGAGCGCGTCGTCGGCGACGCGGCGGGCGCGGTCCCACGCGCCGGGCTCCCGGCCGCGGCGGAGCGAGCCGTCGCAGGTGAAGCTGAACTGGCAGCCGGTCGTGCGGTTCGAGCCCTGGTAGACGACTCCGCAGACGGTCTTCGGGAAAGCGGGATGGCGGACGCGGTTGAGGACGACCTGCGCGACGGCGCGCTGGCCGCCTTCGCTCTCCGACCGGGCTTCGTAATAGACCGCGGCGGTCAGGCAATCGATCGCGGAGCGGACGTCGCGGTCCGAGGCTTCGGAGACGTCGAACGGCCGCGCTGCGGCGCCGGGAGCGATCTCGCGGGCGAGGATTTCGAGCGGCGGCGGCTCTTCGGTGGCGAGGGTGAGGCCGAGCGCCTCGATGCCGGGAGACGCGGAGGCGCGTACGGCCGCCGCGGGACGGACGACGGCGGCGCCGATCTGGTCGGCGGCGGCCTGGGGCACGCACGAGGCGGCGAAGAGCAGGATCGGCCAGCCCAGCATTGCCTTGTTCTGCATGACGCGAAAGCCCCGCTCTTAGGCTCCCGGCTCTAGGCGCGAGGTCTTAGAGGATGGTTAACGCGCGCCGAGCCGCTTTGCGCGCGGCTCCCCTTCCCGCTACACGGCTCCGATGCCAGAGACCCACGCCGCGCAATCCGGAAACATCGCCCTCCTCATCGACGCCGACAACGCCTCGCCCGACAGCCTCGACGCCGTCCTGACCGTCCTGGCCGAGCTCGGCACGGTCAACGTCCGGCGCGCCTACGGCAATTGGCAGAAGCCGGCGCTGAAGGGCTGGGCGGCGATGACCCACCGCTACGCAATCGAGCCCCAGCAGCAGTTCGACCTCACCAAGGGCAAGAGCTCGACGGACATGAAGATGATCATCGACGCGATGGACCTGCTCTATCGCGGCCGGATCGACGGCTTCGGCATCATGTCGAGCGACAGCGACTTCATGCCGCTCGCCATGCGCATCCGCCAGGACAACCTCCCCGTCTACGGCTTCGGCACGTCGCGGACCCCCGAATCCTTCCGCCAGGCCTGCACCCGCTTCATCGACGTCGCCGCCCTCGCCAAGGCCGATGCCGAGGAAGCGCCCGAGACCAAGGCGCCGGCGCCCGAGAAGCGTGAGGTCGACGAGGAGTTGATCAAGCTGCTCGGCGCCGCGTTCCGCGCTTCGAAGCGCGACGAGAAAGGCTGGGCGAGTCTGTCCGAGGTCGGCCAGCGCGCGGGCAACCGCTCCAGCTTCGACGCGAGGAGCTACGGCTATCCCGGCCTCGCCGAGCTCGTCGCCGCCATCCCCAATTTCGCGACGGAGAAGCGCGAAGGCGGGCGGGTGTATGTGAAGCGGGTGCGATAGCTGAAAGCCGCAAATCCCGTAGCAACTTTGCGCGGAAAGTGGTAGGTTCCCCGAATGAACGTCCAAGCTGCCATCGCACGGCCCGTGCCCATCAAGCTGCGGGTGCATGACTTCTTGCTGCTGAAGGAAGCCGGGGCGTTCGCGGCGTTCACCAAGTCGGAACTCCTCCAGGGAGAGCTTTGGGGCGTCCCGCGTGGCCGCGAGGAGGAGCCGGATTATGACAGCTCCTTTCCCATACAGCTTCGCATCGCCGACTACGAACTGCTGGAGCGATCGGGGGCGTTCGAAGGCTACCGGAAGACGGAGCTGATCGATGGCGTGGTCTACGCGATGAACCCGCAGTATCGCCCGCATATGTTCGCCAAGGATGAACTCGCCTATCGATTGAGACGGTCGCTCGAGGCCGCCGGAAGCAATCTCCACGTGGGCATCGAAGGCAGCGTCGCCCTCTCCGACGTCGACCTTCCGCTGCCGGACATTCTATTGACGGACGAGCCGAAGGGAGCGGGCCCAGTACCCGGGCGCTCGATACGAATGCTCGTCGAGATCTCGACCACCAGCCTCGATTACGACCTGTCGCACAAGGCGCGCATTTATGCCGCCCGTAGCGTGCCGGAATATTGGGTTGTGGACGTCAATGCGGGGGTGATCCACCAAATGTGGTCTCCGGGGGGTGGGGCCTATGCCGAGCGGCGGGAGGTCAAGCTCGGCGAGCGGATCGAGGCGGCGACGATTGCGGGGCTTGCAGTGGAGACCGCGGGGATAAGTTAGTGCGGTCTCGCATTTCTGCTGGTTTGGGAGGACGCGGAAGGCCCGCTTCAATTAGGTAGGCGCCATCGGAGACGATCTAGAGCGGCTTCGGCGCATCTGGAATCAGCAGGCTGTCCCGGTCATCATGCGCAATGGCAGGGAGCGACCGCGCCTGCGCCTGCCTTACGCAGATGGCAATAGGGGCTGGATTGAGCACGGACGTCGCACGAATGTCACGTGGAATCGCGAAAAGAAATTTTGGGAAGTACGAAAGACGTGGTTCAATGACCTGGTTCAGCGCGCTTCGGCCAAATATGGGTCCGTCCACATAATTCAACCATATGTAGAACAGGAAAAATGTGCCCCGGCATGCATGAATGCCAAAGGTCACGACTGCCAGTGTTCTTGCATGGGCGCAAACCAAGGCGCAGGAATGTCCGCTGATTGGTTAGTAATATCGGATGCTTTCGCCGTGAGATATCGGCGCTCAATGGTGGCGTGTCGCTTGCTCAGCGTGAAATAGCGCTACCACCGTAGCTCAGCGGGCTCGCGATTTGCCAGCCTACCTCGTCAGCTTTCGATACGTCATGCGGTGTGGCCTATCCGCCTCCGGCCCCATGCGGCGCCTCTTGTCCTCTTCATAGGCCTCGAAATTGCCCTCGAACCATTCGACGTGGCTGTCGCCTTCGAAGGCGAGGATGTGGGTGGCGAGGCGGTCTAGGAAGAAGCGGTCGTGGCTGATCACCACCGCGCAGCCGGCGAAATTCTCGAGCGCGTCCTCGAGCGCGCGCAGGGTCTCGACGTCGAGGTCGTTGGTCGGCTCGTCGAGGAGGAGGACGTTGCCGCCCTGCTGAAGCATCTTGGCCATGTGGACGCGGTTGCGCTCGCCGCCCGAGAGCTGGCCGACCTTCTTCTGCTGGTCGGGCCCGCGGAAGTTGAAGGCGCCGACATAGGCGCGGGTGCCGACCTCGTGCTTGCCGAAGCGGAACACGTCGGAGCCGCCCGATATCTCCTCCCAGACGTTCTTCTTCGCGTCGAGCGCGTCGCGGGACTGGTCGACATAGCCGAGGCGCACCGTCTCACCGATCCGCACCGAGCCGTCGTCGGGCTGCTCCTCGCCGCGGATCAGCTTGAACAAAGTCGTCTTGCCGGCGCCGTTGGGGCCGATCACGCCGACGATGCCGCCCGGCGGCAGCGAAAAGCTCAGATCGTCGAACAGCAATTTGTCGCCATAGGCCTTTGACAGCCCCTTGACCTCGATCACCGTGCCGCCGAGCCGCTCGGGGACCTGGATGAGGATCTGGGCCTTGCCGGGCGTGCGGTTCTCCTGGGCTTCGACCAACTCGTCGAACGCCCGGATGCGGGCCTTGGACTTGGTCTGGCGCGCCTTCGGCGAGCGGCGGATCCAGTCGAGCTCCTCCTGGATCGCCTTCTGCTTGCCCTGCTCCTCGCGCTCTTCCTGCTCCAGCCTCTTGGCTTTCTTCTCCAAGTAACCGGAATAATTGGATTCGTAGATGTAGTAGCGACCGCGATCGAGCTCGAGCACCCAGTTCACGACATTGTCGAGGAAGTAGCGATCGTGGGTGACGAGGATGACGTTGCCGGCATAGTCGACGAGGTGCTTCTCGAGCCACTGGACGCTCTCGGCGTCTAGGTGGTTGGTCGGCTCGTCGAGGAGCAGGATGTCGGGCTTCTCGAGCAGTAGCTTGGTCAGGGCGACGCGGCGCTTCTCGCCGCCCGAGAGGTTGGTGACCTCGGCGTCGCCCGGCGGGCAGCGCAAGGCGTCCATCGCGATCTCGAGCTGGTTGTCGAGCGTCCAGCCGTCGACGGCGTCGATCTTCTCCTGGAGCTCGCCCATCTCCGTCATCAGCGCGTCGAAATCGGCGTCCTCGGGCGGGTCGGCCATCAGCGCGGAGATGGCGTTGAAGCGGTCCATCATGTCGGCGACCGGCCGGACCCCGTCCATGACGTTCTCCTTGACCGTCTTGGTCGGATCGAGCTGCGGCTCCTGCTCGAGATAGCCGACGCGGATATTCTCCCCCGGCCACGCCTCGCCGGTGAACTCCCTGTCGCGGCCGGCCATGATTTTCATCAGGGTCGACTTGCCGGAGCCGTTCGGCCCGATGATCGCGATCTTGGCGTCGGAATAGAATTGCAGGCTGACGTTGTTGAGGATCGGCTTGGGGGCGCCGGGGAAGGTCTTCGAAAGACCCTTCATGACGAAGCTGTACTGGGCGGCCATGGCGGCGCGTTTCTCCGGAAAAATGCTGCAGGGATTGTGGGTTGGCGCCTCACTAGTGCCGGGGCGCGGGATTGGCAAACGGCGGGCGGCGGCCTAGTCGCGGCGGCCATGAAGCACAGCCTCCTCCCGATCGCCCTCGCTTTTGCCCTCGCTGCGGCCCCCGCCACCGCCTCCGATCCACCCTATTCCGGCCTCGCCCAGGCCGAGCGCCTGCGCGATGCGGCGCTGAAGGACGACCAGGTCGCCTGGGAGATCGTCGAGGACCTCACGACCGAGATCGGGCCGCGGCTCGCCGGCACCGAAGCGGAGGCCCGCGCCCGCGACTGGGCCGTTCGCCGGCTCAAGGCGCTCGGCTTCAGGAATATCCACATCGAGGAAACCGAGATGGACACCTGGGTGCGCGGCGAGGAGCGCGCCGAGATCGTCTCGCCCTTCCCCCAGAAGCTCGCCGTCACCGCGCTCGGACGCAGCGGCGCGACCCCGCCGGGCGGCGTCACCGCGCCCGTCGTCGGCTTCGACAGCGTCGCCGAACTGGAAGCGGCACCGGACGCGGAGGTCAGGGGACGGATCGTCTTCGTCAGCCACGCGATGAAGCCCGCGCAGGACGGGTCGGGCTACGGCTATTACGGCCCGGTGCGGCGCAACGCGCCCGCCATCGCGGCGCGCAAGGGCGCCGTCGGGGTCGTGATCCGCTCGCTCGGCACCGATTATCATCGCAATCCGCACACCGGCCTCACGACTTGGGGCGAGACCACCCCGATCCCGGCCGGCGCGCTCAGCCTGCCCGATGCGGAGAACCTCCAGCGCGTGCTGAAGCGGGCGAAGAGCGTGACCATGCGCCTCACCCTCACGCCCCGCTTCGTCGGCAAGACGAAGACGGGCAACGTCATCGCCGACGTGCCGGGCGCCGACCCTTCCGCCGGCATGATCCTCGTCGGCGGGCATCTCGACAGCTGGGACCTCGGCACCGGCGCGATCGACGACGCGGCGGGCGTGGCGATCACCGCCGGCGCGGCGAAGAGGATCATGGACGCGGGCCGGCCTCGGCGGACGATTCGGCTGATCTGGTTTGGTGCCGAGGAAGTCGGCGGCCCGGGCAGCAAGGCCTATTTCGAGGCGCACAAGACCGACAAGGTCGTTTTCGTCGGCGAATCCGATTTCGGCGCGGACCGCGTCTGGAAGTTCGACCTCGCGCTCGCCGAGGCGAACAAGCCGCTCGCCGACGCGATCGGAAAGGCGCTCTTCCCGCTCGGCATCCCGCGCGGCGATGGGACCGTTTCCGCAGGCGCCGACCTCGGCGCCTGGGTGACGGCGGGCTCGCCGGGCATAGACCTCCAGCAGGACGGCACCCGCTATTTCGACATCCACCACACGCCCGACGACACGCTCGACAAGGTCGACCCCGCGCAGCTGCGGCAGAACGTCGCAGCCTGGACGGCGGTCCTGAACCTGGTCGCCAACGCGAAGGAGGAGATCGTCCGATTGCCTCCGCGGCCGGCTCAATGATCAAACCGGAAGACAGTCCCCCGGACTATCTTCTGATCGGTTTGATGGTCGGGGAGACAGGATTCGAACCTGCGACCCTCTGCTCCCAAAGCAGATGCGCTACCAGGCTGCGCCACTCCCCGAGCACGCCCACCTAGCGCCGAGGCGGTGCGCACGGCAAGGGCGGCCGATGTGGACTTGCCCTCGGCCGCTGCCTAGATGGCCGCGGCGATGAAGCGGCACTTCCTCAAGATGCATGGGCTCGGCAACGATTTCGCGGTCTTCGACGCGCGTGAAACGCCGCTCGAGATGGACGCGTGCCGGGTGCGCGGGCTCGCCGACCGGCGCACCGGGATCGGCTGCGACCAGCTGATCGTCATCGAGCCGTCCGAAGTCGCCGACGCCAGGATGCGCATCTGGAATTCCGACGGCTCCGAGGTCGGCGCCTGCGGCAACGCCTCGCGCTGCGTCGCTCTGCTGCTCGGCGGCGAGGCGAGGATCGAGACCGGCGGCGGCATCCTCTCCGCCCGCGCCGAGGGCGGAGGGGCTACCGTCGATATGGGCACGCCGCGCTTCGGCTGGGACGAAATCCCGCTCGCCTATCCGATGGACACGGCCCGCATGCCCGTCGCCTGGGAGGAATTGCGCGAGCCCTTCGCCGTCAATGTCGGCAATCCCCACGTCATATTCTTCGTCGAGGATGCGGAGGCGGTGGAGCTCGACCGTCTCGGGCCGCTCATCGAGAAGGATCCGCTCTTCCCCGAACGCGTGAACGTCGACGTCGCCAGCCTGGAAGGCGGCGCGCTGAGGCTGCGTGTCTGGGAACGCGGGGCCGGTCTCACCCAGGCCTGCGGCACGGGCGCCTGCGCGAGCGCCGTGGCCGCGGTCTCCAGGCGCCTGGTGGAAAGTCCGGTCGAGGTGCGGCTCCCCGGAGGCGCGCTGACCATCGAATGGACGCCCGGCGGGACGATCGCGATGCGCGGCCCCGCCACGCGCGTCTTCGAGGGTGAGGTGACGCTGTGAGCGGCGCCGAGGTCATTACCCTGGGCTGCCGCCTCAACGCCGCCGAGAGCGCGGCGATGCGGGCGCTGGCGGCGGGCGAGGACGATCTCGTCATCGTCAACAGCTGCGCCGTCACCAATGAGGCTGTGCGCCAGACCCGACAGGCGATCCGCAAGGCCAAGCGGGCTCGCCCGGATGCCCGGGTCGTCGTCACCGGATGCGCCGCGCAGGTCGAGCCGGAGGCCTTCGCCGCCATGCCGGAGGTGGACCGGGTCGTCGGGAACCGCGAGAAGATGAGCCTCTCGTCGTTCCAGCGAAGGCTGGAACCCCGGGGGGTAAAAGGCTCGGCGCATGGTCTCGCTGGGGCCCCAGCCTTCGCTGGGGCGACGGTGAGCGTCTCCGACATCTTCGCCGTCCGCGAGACGGCGCCGCACCTCGCCGGCGCCTTTTCAGAGCGGTCGCGCGCCTTCGTCGAGGTGCAGAACGGCTGCGACCATCGCTGCACCTTCTGCATCATCCCCTACGGCCGCGGGAACAGCCGCTCGGTGCCGGCGGGCCATGTCGTCGAACAGGTGAAGGCGCTTGTGGGCAAGGGTTTCCGGGAGGTGGTGCTGACGGGCGTCGACGTCACCAGCTACGGGCCGGACCTGCCCGGCGCGCCATCGCTGGGGCTGCTCGTCGAGCGCATCCTGCGCCACGTGCCCGACCTGCCGCGGCTGCGCCTGTCCTCGCTGGACTGTATCGAGATAGACGAAAAGCTCGAGGACGTAATAGCTTACGAGCCCCGCTTCATGCCGCATCTGCATATGAGCTTCCAGGCCGGCGACGATATGGTGCTGAAGCGGATGAAGCGCCGCCACAGCCGCGCTTTGGCCGTCGAGACGGTCGCGCGGCTGAAGGCGAAGCGCCCCGAGCTGGCCATCGGCGCCGATCTCATCGCGGGCTTCCCCACCGAAACCGAGGCGATGCACGAGAACAGCCTCGCTTTGGTCGCGGAATGCGACATCGTGATGGGCCACATCTTCCCCTTCTCGCCCAAGCGCGGGACGCCGGCCGCCCGCATGCCGCAGGTGCCGCCCCCTGTGGTTCGTGAACGGGCCCGGCGGCTTCGCGAAGCCTGCGCGCGGCAGAAGGCGAAGTGGCTGAAGGGACTGGTCGGGACGCGCCAACGGGTGCTGGTCGAAAAGGACGGCTTCGGCCACGCCGAGAACTTCGCGCCGGTCATGATCCGTCATCCCCGCGAAGGCGGGGATCCTGGCCAGAACTCGCACTGGGGCCCCAGCCTTCGCTGGGGCGACGGTGAAGTCGTCGAGGTGAAAATCGATGCCGTCGAATCCGGGACCCCGGTCGGAGTCCCCGCATGAGCGAAGCGTCCTGGCTCGACAAGCTCCAGTCGGGCTTCCGCAAGACTTCCGAGCGGCTCGGCGACAACCTGACCGGCCTCTTCACCAAGGCCGCGCTCGACGAAGACATGCTCGACGAGATCGAGGAGGCCTTGATCGGATCCGACCTCGGCCCTTCGACGGCGGCGAAGATCCGCGTCCGGCTCGCCCGCGAGCGGTTCGAGCGCGGCCTTTCCGAATATGCGGTCCGCGAGATCGTCGCCGACGAGGTCGAGAAGATATTGGCGCCCGTCGCGGTTCCGCTCGAGATCAGCGCCTTCCCGCGGCCGCAAGTGATCCTCGTCGTCGGCGTCAACGGATCGGGCAAGACGACGACGATCGCCAAGCTCGCCCACCTCCTCCTCGAGCAGGATTACGGCGTACTCCTCGCGGCCGGCGACACGTTCCGCGCCGCGGCGATCGAGCAATTGAAGATATGGGCGGACCGCATCGGTGTGCCGGTGATCGCGGGGCCCGAAGGCGGCGACAGCTCGGCGATCGTGTTCGACGGGGTCAAGCGGGCGACCGCGGAAGGGATCGACACTCTGATCGTCGACACCGCGGGCAGGCTCCAGAACAAGACCGTGCTGATGGACGAGCTGGCCAAGATCCGGCGCGTCCTCGGCCGGCTGAACCCGTCCGCGCCGCACGACGTCGTGCTGGTGCTCGACGCGACGACCGGGCAGAACGCGCTCAGCCAGATCGAGGTGTTCAGGGAAGTGGCCGGCGTCACCGGCCTGGTCATGACGAAGCTCGACGGCACCGCGCGCGGCGGAATCCTCGTCGCGGCGGCGGAGAAATTCGGCCTGCCGATCCACGCGATCGGCGTCGGCGAGGGCATAGATGATCTCAGGCCCTTCGACGCGCGCCAGGCGGCGCGGGCGATCGCCGGGTTGGGGCGGGAGTGATATGAGAGACGTGAAGCAGGAACCCGGCGGCTTCGGCCGGCTGGCCATCGACCTTGGGCCTTTGCTCGTCTTCTTCCTCGTGAATTTTGCCGCGCCGGTGCCCCAAGTCCTCAGGATTTTCTACGCCACCGCCGCCTTCATGGCGGCGATGATCGCGGCGATGCTCCTCTCCTACGTCCGCTACCGCCACATCTCACCGATGCTCTGGTTCTCGGGGATCATGGTCGTGATCCTCGGCGGCCTTACGATCTGGCTGCACAACGACGTCTTCATCAAGATGAAGCCGACCGTCTATTACCTCGTCATAGCCGGCCTTCTCACCTTCGGCCTGGCGACGGGGCGCAATTTGCTGAAGATGGTGCTCGGCAGCGCCTATCCGGGCCTGTCGGAGCGGGGCTGGATGCTGCTCAGCCGCAACTGGGCGATCTTCTTCGCCGTCATGGCGGTGGTGAACGAGGCGGTCTGGCGCAATAGCAGCACCGATTTCTGGGTGGGATTCAAGCTCTGGGGCTTCTTCCCGGCCACTTTGCTCTTCGCCTTCGCCAACGTGCCCATGCTGATGAAGCACGGCCTGACCCTCGACAAGGCCAAGGCCGATCCGCCGGTGCCGCCCACACAATGAGCGACGCGATCGTCTCCATTCGAGGCCTCTCCAAGCGCTATGCCGGCGGCCATGAAGCGTTGAAGAACGTCGACCTGGACATCATGCGGGGCGAGATCTTCGCGCTGCTGGGGCCGAACGGCGCGGGCAAGACCACCCTGATCAGCATCGTCTGCGGCATCGTTACCCCCACCACGGGCGAGATCAGCGCCGACGGCCACGACATCCAGCGCGACTATCGCGCCGCCCGGACCCGGATCGGCCTGGTGCCGCAGGAGCTCCACACCGATGCCTTCGAGAGCGTCTGGTCGACGGTGAGCTTCAGCCGCGGCCTGTTCGGCAAGGCGCCGAACCCGGCCTGGATCGAAAAGGTGCTGAAGGACCTGTCGCTCTGGGAGAAGCGCAAGGCGAAGATCATGGAATTGTCGGGCGGCATGAAACGCCGCGTGATGATCGCCAAGGCCTTGAGTCACGAGCCCGACATCCTCTTCCTCGACGAGCCGACCGCGGGCGTCGACGTCGAGCTCCGCCGCGACATGTGGGAGCTGGTCCGCGGCCTCCGCAAAAGCGGCGTCACCATCATCCTCACCACCCATTACATAGAGGAAGCCGAGGAAATGGCCGACCGGGTCGGCGTCATCTCGAAGGGCGAGCTGATCCTCGTCGAGAAGAAAGCGGCCCTGATGACCAAGCTCGGCAAGAAGGAGCTCTCGCTCCAGCTCGCCGAGCCGCTGGCTGCCGTGCCGGCCGAGCTCGCCGAATGGGCGCCGGAGCTCCGAGACGGCGGCAACGAGCTGGTCTACGTCTTCGACGGCAAGGCCGAACGCACCGGCATCCCCTCCCTCCTGAGGCGGCTCAGCGACCTCGGTATCGGCTTCAAGGACCTTTCGACCCACCAAAGCTCGCTCGAGGACATATTCGTCAGCCTCGTCACGGAGCGCCGCGCATGAACCTCTACGGCGTCTGGGCGATCTACCGGTTCGAGATGGCGCGGGCGGTGCGCACGCTCTGGCAGAGCCTGGTGACCCCGGTGATCACCACCTCGCTCTATTTCGTCGTCTTCGGCTCGGCGATCGGATCGCGGATGACCGAGGTCCAGGGCGTGCCCTACGGCGCCTTCATCGTCCCCGGGCTGATCATGCTCTCGCTGTTCACTCAGAGCCTGTTCAACGCCAGCTTCGGCATCTTCTTCCCGAAGTTTACCGGCACAATCTACGAGGTGCTCTCGGCGCCCATCTCGCCGTTCGAGATCGCCGCCGGCTATGTCGGCGCGGCCGCGACAAAATCGGTCGTGCTGGGGTTGGTGATCCTGGCGACGGCGGCCCTGTTCGTCCCGCTCCACATCCTCCACCCGGCGTGGATGATCGCCTTCCTGCTCCTGACCGCGCTGACGTTCAGCCTGTTCGGCTTCATCATCGGCATCTGGGGCAAGAATTTCGAGCAGATCCAGTTCGTGCCGATGCTGGTCGTGACGCCCCTCACCTTCCTCGGCGGCGCCTTCTACTCGGTCGACATGCTGCCCGAGCCGTGGCGGACGGCGACCCTGTTCAACCCGGTCGTCTACCTGATCAGCGGCTTTCGCTGGAGCTTCTACGGCCAGGGCGACGTGCCGGTGGCGATCAGCCTTGCCGCGACGCTCGGCTTTCTGCTGCTCTGCCTCGCCGCCGTCGCCTGGATCTTCCGAACCGGCTGGCGCCTGAAGAGCTGACATCCTTCAATCCTCCCTGTGGGCGCAGCTCATGGGGAGGGGGACCGTGCGAAGCATGGTGGACGGGCCGGCGGCGTTCATAGCCCCTCCACCGCACTGCGTGCGGTCCCCCTCCCCACGCGCTACGCGCGCAGGGAGGATTAGAGCTCGAGCCGCGGGAAGATCGGGCTCGGGAGCGCCAGAGTGAAGCCCGAAGCGGCAAGGCGGGCGTAGCGCTCGCGGTCTGGCAGGCACGCGAAGCGGCGCTCTTTGGCGGGCACGCCCATGTGGTCGAGGAGCTTCGTCGCTGAGCCCGGGATCACCGGCCAGATCGCGACGGCGAGGTCGAGGATCGCTTCGCAGAGCGTCGCGAGGACCGCGGTCATGCGCTCGGGATCGGTCTTGCGCAGCGCCCAGGGCGCCTGCGCGTCGATATACTGATTGCAGGCGAAAACGCCGCGAAGCCAGGCCTCGATGCCCTGGCTGAGCGCGAGGTCGGCGAAAAGCGCCGGCACTTCCTCCGCCGTCGCTCGGCGGACCACTTCGAGCAGCGCCCCGTCGGCGGGGTCGGCCGTTCCGCCGGCGGGAAGCGCGCCGCCGCAATTCTTGGCGATGAAGGAGAGCGTGCGCTGGGCGAGGTTGCCGAAGCTGTTGGCGAGGTCCGCGTTGACCCGCGTGACGATCGCTTCGGGGCTGTAGCTGCCGTCCTGGCCGAAAGTGACGTCGCGCAGCAGGAAGTAGCGCACCGCGTCCACCCCGAACGCGTCGACCAGCCCCTCCGGCGAGACGGTGTTGCCGAGCGACTTCGACATCTTCTCGCCGCGCAGCAAAACGTGGCCGTGGCCGAAGACCTGCTTGGGGAGCGGAAGGCCGGCCGACATGAGGAAAGCGGGCCAGTAGACCGCGTGGAAACGAACGACGTCCTTGCCGATGATGTGCAGATCGGCCGGCCAAAACTGCTTGTAAGCCTCTGAATTCTCGTCGGGATAGCCGACGCCGGTAATGTAGTTGGTGAGCGCGTCGAGCCAGACGTACATGACGTGGCGCTCGCTGCCCGGCACCTTGACGCCCCAGTCGAAGCTGGTGCGCGACACGGAGAGGTCGGAAAGGCCGCCCTCGACGAAGCGCATCACCTCGTTGCGGCGGCTTTCGGGCCGGATGAAGCCGGGCTCGGCCGCATAATGGCCGAGCAGGCGCTGCTGGTAGGCGGAGAGGCGGAAGAACCAGCTTTCCTCGACCGTCCACTCAACCGGCGTGCCCTGGGGGGAGAGCTTCTCGCCGCTGTCGGCGACGACCAGCTCGTCCTCGTCGCAATAAGCCTCGTCGCGGACCGAATACCAGCCTTCGTAGCGGCCGAGATAGAGGTCGCCGCGCGCCTCCATCGCCCGCCAGATCGCTTGGCTCGCTTCGTGGTGCGCCAGCTCCGTGGTGCGGATGAACCGATCGAACGAAATCTCAAGACGCGCGTCCATCGCCTTGAAAAGGGCGGACATCTCGTCGGCCAGCGCCTGCGGCTCGACACCCCGCTCGCGCGCGGCCTGGGCCATTTTCAGGCCGTGCTCGTCGGTCCCTGTAAGGAAGAAGACGTCGCGCCCCATCGAGCGCTGGAAGCGGGCGACGGCGTCGGCGGCGATCGCCTCGTAGGCATGGCCGATATGGGGCGGCCCGTTCGGGTAGCTGATCGCCGTCGTCAGGTAGAAAGGCTCGGCCATGGCGCGGCCTTAGCGGCTCCGGGCGCGGCCGGGTAGCCGCGCCCTCGCCTTCACGCCAGCTGGCCGTGGCAATGCTTGAACTTCTGCCCCGAGCCGCACGGACAGGGCGCGTTGCGGCTGACGGCCGGCATACCTTCCACCTCGAACCCGCCCGCCGGCATGGCCGGCCGTTCCGACTGCAGCGGCGGCAGTCGCGAGAGGATGTTGCCGGTGCCCGCGTCGATGTCGGCCGTGTCGTCGTCGCCGGTGAACGGATCGATATGGTGGGTGATGAAGTCCGGCAGGCCGCCGGGAATCGACGCGAGCTCCTCGGGCGGGTCCATCGTGAAAGTCGCCCGAGCGATGGTGCGAGTCACGTCCTCGCGAATGGCCGCGAGCATCCGCTCGAAGAGCTGGAAGGCCTCGTGCTTATATTCGTCGATCGGCTTGCGCTGCGCATAAGCGCGCAGGTGGATGACCTGGCGGAGCGCGTCGAGCATGGCGAGATGCTCCTTCCAGTGCAAATCGAGCGACTGGAGCAGGATCGATTTCTCGACCTGGACGAACATGTCGGGCGGGAGCTGGGTCTTCTTCTCCTCGACCTGGGCGTCCGCCATGGCCTGGAGACGCTCGACCAGCATTTCGGGGTCGACCGCTTCCTCCTGCAGCCAGGAGTCGATCGGCGGCTCGGCGCCGAACACGGCGTCGACCCGCTCCTTGAGCAAGGGCACGTCCCATTGCTCGGGGTAGGAATTGGGCGGGCAGGCCTCGCCGACGATCGCGTTCACCGTCTCCGCCCGCATGTCCTCGACGACGTCGCCGACCGTCTCGGCATCCATGATGTCGGCACGCTGCTCGTAGATGACCTTGCGCTGGTCGTTCATGACGTCGTCATATTCGACGACCTGCTTCCTGATGTCGTAGTTGCGCGCCTCGACCTTCTTCTGGGCCGTCTCGATCGCCTTCGAGATCCAGGGTGAGATGATCGCCTCGCCGTCCTGGAGGTTCTTGTTCATCAGCCGCGCGAACATGGTCTGCGGGCCGAAGATGCGCAGCAGATCGTCGTCGAGGCTCAGGTAGAAGCGCGACAGCCCGGGATCGCCCTGGCGGCCCGAACGGCCGCGCAGCTGGTTGTCGATGCGCCGGCTCTCGTGGCGCTCCGTGCCGAGCACGAACAGGCCGCCGGCGGCGATCACGCGCTCCTTCTCCTCGGCGACTTCCCGCGTGATCCGCTCGACAGCCTCGTCGCGCTCGGGTCCCGGCTCGATCTCGGCCAGCTCGTCGCCGATCCGGAACTCGATATTGCCGCCGAGCTGGATGTCGGTTCCGCGGCCGGCCATGTTGGTGGCGATGGTGACGACGCCGAGGCGGCCGGCCTGGGCGACGATATGCGCCTCCTGCTCGTGATAGCGGGCGTTCAGCACCTCGTGCTTGACGCCTTCCTTCTCGAGGAATTCGGCGAGAAGCTCCGACTTCTCGATCGAGACCGTGCCGACGAGGACGGGCTGGCCGAGCAGCTGCTTCTCCTTGATCGCCTTGGCGATCGCGGCGAACTTGTCGTCCTGGTTCTTGTAGAATTCGTCGTCCTCGTCGTCGCGCCTCACCGGGAGGTTGGTCGGGATCGTCACGACGTTGAGCTTGTAGATATCCCAGAATTCCGCCGCTTCCGTCGCCGCGGTGCCGGTCATTCCGCCGATCTTCGGGTAGAGGCGGAAATAATTCTGGAAGGTGATCGAGGCGAGGGTCTGGTTCTCGGGCTCGATGTCGACGCCTTCCTTCGCCTCCACGGCCTGGTGCAGGCCCTCCGACCAGCGCCGGCCCTCCATCATTCGGCCGGTGAATTCGTCGATGATGACGACCTTGCCGTCCTTTACGATGTAATCGATGTCGCGCTTGAACATCACGTTCGCGCGCAAGGCCTGGTTGAGGTGGTGGACGACGAGCGTGTTCTCGTAATCGTAGAGGTTCGACCCGAAGAGCAGGCCAGCATCCTCGAGCAGCCGCTCCATCTTCTCGGTGCCGTCCTCGGTGAGGACGACCGAGCGCTGCTTCTCGTCCATCTCGTAATCGGCCGGGACGAGGCCTTTCACGATCGCGTCCACCTTCATGTAGAGCTCGGACTTGTCGTCGGTCGGGCCGGAGATGATCAGGGGGGTGCGGGCTTCGTCGATCAGGATCGAATCGACCTCGTCGACGATGGCGAAATTGAACGGCCGCTGGACCATCGACTCGCGCTCATATTTCATGTTGTCGCGCAGATAGTCGAAGCCGAACTCGTTGTTCGTGCCGTAGGTGATGTCGGAGCCGTAGGCCTGGCGGCGCTGATAGTCCGAGAGGTTCGGGACGATGACGCCGACGGTCATGCCGAGGAACCGATAGATCTGGCCCATCCAATCGGCATCACGCCGGGCGAGATAGTCGTTCACGGTGACGACGTGGACGCCCTTCCCTTCAAGCGCGTTCAGATAGACGGCGAGCGTCGCCACCAGGGTCTTGCCCTCGCCGGTGCGCATCTCGGCGATCTCGCCGCGGTGGAGGACCATGCCGCCGATCATCTGGACGTCGTAATGGCGCTGGCCGAGCGTGCGCTTTGCCGCTTCGCGCACGGTCGCGAAGGCTTCGGGCAGGAGGTCGTCCAGATCCTCGCCCTGGGCGAGCCGCTCGCGGAACAGATAGGTCTGGCGAGCAAGCTCGTCGTCGGTCATCGCCGATATGGTCGGCTCGAAGCCGTTGATCTTCTCGACCGTCTTGCGGAGAGACTTGACGTAGCGGTCGTTCGACGATCCGAAAATGGCTTTGGCAAATCCGCCGAGCATGGAAAAATCCTGGTATTCGAAGGGATGGAGGCGCGCCGGGCGTGCAGGACGCAGGGGCGCTCGAGATTAGGGACGGGCCCGCTCACGCAGGTCCGCGAGCCGCTATTCCAGGCGTCGGCCGTGGAGGTTCGCGTGGCGGCGAAGCGCTGGAACGGGGCTCGCTTCAGCGAGCGGGCGCAGGGCCGCGGCAAAGCTGAAGACCGGAGCGGCACGAGGCGCCGCCAGGAGCTCGGCCTCCGCGCTTTCCCCGGCCAGCTCGACCGCCGCCGAGGCGGCGACAGCGCTGCGCTCGACCTGCGGGGCCGCGACGCCGCGCTCGCCCGAAATCAGGCCGGTAAGCCCGGCCAGCATGGCGGAAAGGAAAAGAAGGAGTTCCAAGCGACGAATCCGGCGGCGGCGCTCACCGCGAGCGGCGCCTGGCTTGCGACATAGTGTCTGAGGGCGGCCGCGTCCATGGGTTGACCGACGGCAGGGGCGAGGACTAGCGCCGCTGCATGAGCCCGGCCTTCGAAGGCGGCTGCGCCTGCGGCGCCGTCCGCTACGCGCTGAAGAGCGCGCCTTTCGACTGCGGCTGGTGCCATTGCCGCACCTGCCAGCTCAACTCGGGCTCGCCGGCGATGGTCTTTGCGAGCGTGCCCGCGGGCGACCTCGTCTGGACGAAAGGCGGCGACAAGGTGCGCAGCTTTGCATCGTCGAGCTTCGGCCACCGCAGCTTCTGCGGCGAGTGCGGGACGCCCTTCCTGATGGAGGTCGACCACCAGCCCGAGACCATCGACTTCAGCGTCGCGACGCTTGACCGTGCGGAGGACGTGGCGCCCGGCTTCCACATCTTCTGGTCGAGCCGGATTTCCTGGGCGGAGCCGAAGGACGCACTGCCCCGCCACGACCGCTTCCGCCCCGACACGCGCGGGCTCGAAGGGACAGAGCCGCCCGGCGCCTAGGGGTCGCACCTATTTTAGGACGAGCTTACAGCGCTCCTTCGAGCCAGGATTGGAGGTGGCTTTTGGGCGCCGCGCCCACCTTTGTGGCGGCGGGCGCGCCGTTCTTGAACAGGATCATCGTCGGAATGCCGCGGACGCCATATTTGGCCGGTGCGTCCGGATTCTCGTCGATGTTGAGCTTGGCGACCGTCACTTTTTCGCCGAGCTCGGTCGAAATCTCCTCGAGCGCGGGCGCGATCATCCTGCAGGGGCCGCACCATTCCGCCCAGAAATCGACGAGCACGGGCTTGTCGGAGCCGAGGACGTCGGTCTGGAAGCTGGCGTCGGTGACGGTCTTGGTGGCCATTTCAATCTCCTGGAGGTGTCGCGGGGCATTTAGGAAGCGTTGGCCGCCTGCTCAAGCGCCGGCCGGTGTAGAGCGAGCAAATCGGCGGGAAGGTGGAACAGGATCGGGCTGGCGGTGTAGAGCAGCTTCGCCTCGACCGCGCGGCCGGGGAAGATGACGCGCAGCGCCTCGACATAGGCCGACATCTGCCGGAGGTGCGGCGCTGGAATCTCTTCCAGGCCCGCGGGCACGCGCCGCGTCGTCTTGAAATCGGCGACGAGGATTCGGTGCGGTTCGACGAGCAGGCGATCGACGGTGCCCGTCACGACTACGCCCTCGTCGATGACCGCCGCGATCGGCGCCTCGGCGAGCCCCTCCGGTCCGAAAAGATCGGCATGTGCAGGGTCCTCAACGACTCGGCAGGCCGCGGCGATCAGGGCTGCGCGCGCAGCCGGATCCTCGACGCCCGCGGAGCGAAGCAGCCAGCCGTCGGCACGGGCCTCGCGCTCTGCGAAGGGAATGCCCGGCAGCCGCTCGAACAATTGGTGAAGCAGACGCCCGCGCGCGGCGGCTTCGCGCATCGCGGCGGAGGGAGGCGGATCCGCGAGGCTCTCGTCGCCGAGCGAGGAGGGCGCCAACGGCCGCGGCGGACGAACCTCGGCGGGAGGCGGCCGGCGCGCCCATTCGGGGAGAGCGATGTCGGGCGCCGCGGCGCGTCGAGCGGCCTTGACGAACAACTCGCCGGAGCCGTGACGGCGAGCTCGGCCCCAGTGCGGATGCTCCTCCCATTCGTCGCCCAGAGTCGCGAGGGCGAAATCGAGGGCGCTCCACCAGCTCGCCGGCGAGGGGCCGTTGCGGTCCGCGGCGCCGAGGGTTCCGCCGATGTAGAGCCGCTCCTCCGCGCGCGTCAGAGCGACGTAGAGGAGCCGCCAATGCTCCTCGCGCTCGCGCCGGTCCTCCGCCTCGACCTGCGAGAGCAGCGGCTCGACCAGTTCGTCGCGCCGCGGCCGGAAGATCGGGACGGAGGGCCCCTGCTCGCCGAGCTTCAGGCACGTCATCCGGCCGGTCGGCTTCGAGCGGTCGGGATCGGCGCAGGCATCGGCGAGGACGACGACTGGGGCCTGCAGCCCCTTCGAGCCGTGGACGGTCATCACCCGCACCGCGTCGAGCGGGGCCGAGGGGTCGCGGACGATCTCGACGTCGCCGCGCGCGAACCAGTCGAGGAAGCGCTGCAGCGACGGTGCGGAGCCCGCCTCGAACTCGAGCGCGGAGGAGACCAGCTCCTCGATCGGGTCGCGCGCCTCCTCGCCCAGCCGCGCGAGCAGGCGGCGCCGCCCGTCCATCGGGCCGGAGAGGATGCGCTCCAGAAAGAGGTGCGGCGTCGCGTAATCGGCCATTGCGAGAATGTCCTGGAGGCTCGCCATCGCCTCCCTCAGCCGCGCCGGCACGGCGGGATGCGGGGCGACATTGTCGCGCAGATGCGGCCAGAGATGCCCTTCGCGCTTGAACGCCGCGTCGTACAATTCCTCCTGCGACCAGCCGAACAGAGGCGAGACGAGCAAGGCCCCGAGGTTGAGATCATCGAGGGGCTGGACGGCAAAGCGGATCGCCGCGAGCAGGTCCCGGACGGCGAGCGGCGCGGTCAGGGCGAGGCGGTCGACGCCCGCGACGGGAACGCCTTCGGCATGGAGGCGGGCGACGATCAGCGAGGCGAGATCGCCGCGGCGCCGCACCAGGACCAGTATGTCCTCGGGCCGCACCGGCCGGGCGCCGCTGCCCTCGCCGATCATGAACGGATTCTCGACCCACCGCCTCACCTGTCGCGCGAGCCGCGCGGCGTAGCGGCGCACCGTGTCGCTAACCCAGCCCTCCTCGCCGGCTTCGTCCGCGCCGTCTTCCTCCTCCCCGACGAACGGCTGCCAGAGAGTGACAGAGCCGGCGCGGCCGGCATGGTGGGCGACGTGGAGGTTCGGAGCCCTGGCCAGGCCGAGCGACTCGTGGCCGAGATGCGCGATCACCGCATCGACCGTCTCGAGCACCGGCGGCGACGAGCGGAAGCTGCGGTCCATGGAGAGATCGAGGAATTCGCGCCCCACGCCCTCGGCCTCGCGCGCGAACCACGCCCGCGCCGTGTCGAAGCTCTTCGGATCCGTCCCCTGGAAGCCGAAGATCGCCTGCTTGTAGTCGCCGACCGTGAAGAGCGTGCGGTGGCGGCGCGCCGCGCCTTCCCCCGCGAAAAATTCGAGCGTCAGCGCGCGGATGATGTTCCACTGCGCGTCGTTAGTGTCCTGCGCCTCGTCGACGAGCAGATGATCGGTGCCCTGATCGAGCTTGTAGCGCACCCATTCGCCCATGCCGGGCGTCATCAGGAGTTTTTCCGTCAGGCGAATGAGATCGTCGAAATCGAGCACGCCGTGCGCGCGCTTGGCGGCGGCCCAGGCTTCGGCGAAGGCCTGCCCCGCGCGAAGCCCCGCCGCCATGCAGGCGGTCAACGCCGCGGTTCGACGCATCGTGAGCAGCCGCGAGCAGCATTCGAACGCCGAAGTGGCCAGGCGCACATATTCCTCGTCCTGCGGCGCCTGGCCCTTCCCGAAGCTGCGTATCTCCCCGTCCGCCTTGGCCCAGACGGCATGCAAGGCCTCGAGAAGGCGACCGCGCTCGCTCGGGTCCGCACCGGCCCATTGCTCACAGACCGAGGCGCGCTCGAGACCGGACTTCGTGCCCCATTGCGCATTGAGGAGCCCAATGCGCCGCAAGGCCTCGAGGTCGAAAATCTCGTCGCAGCATTCCGATTCGATCGCTTCGTCTATGTCGCCGGGCGGCAGGCCGAAGGTGCGGCGGAGACGGTCCTCGATCAGTTCGGGCGGGCCCAAAGCGGCCATGGCGTCGGGCGATCGCGAGCAGGCGCGCATGAAGCTCTCGGCGCCTCCCTCGCCGAGCCGGTGGCTGAGCGCCTGGAGGTCGGCGACGAGCGCACCCCGTCCCTCCGCCTCGGCGCGCACAAGCATTTCGGCGAGGGTCTGGCGGGAGAGGATCTGGCCCTCGCGCTCCTCGAGCGGGCAAAAGCCCGGCGTCAGCCCGGCTTCGGCCGGGAAAGCGGCGAGCAAGCTTTGGGCGAAAGCGTGGATAGTCTGGATGCGCAGCCCTCCGCCCGGAGCGTCGAGGACGCGGGCGAAGAGGGTTCGCGCGCGGCGCACCATCTCGTCGTCGGCCTTCTCCTCCAGCGCGAAGACATCCTTGCGAAGGTCCGGCTCGCGGGCCTGCACCCAGTAAGCGAGCCGCTGGTGGAGGCGTTGCGCCATCTCCGCGGCGCCGGCCTTCGTGAACGTGAGGCACAGGATCGTCGCGGGATCGACTCCGGAGAGAAGCAAGCGAAGGACTCGCGCGGTAAGGACGTGGGTCTTCCCGGTTCCCGCTGAGGCGGAAAGGGCGGCATGCTCGCGCGGCGACGAGGCGCGCTGCTGCGCATCGCGAAGGCGTGAGAGGGGGCCGAGCCGGCGCATTGGGCCGTGTAGCACAGGCGGCCGCTGGGAGAAGAGCGGGCCTGTGTCGCAGACGCGAAACGGTCGCAACCATCCCCGTGCAAGACCGTTACGGGGCTGGAACTCGCCCGACAGGGGCAAGATACGGAGGCCTAAATGGGTACGATTCTTCTCGTCATTCTCGTCCTGCTGCTGCTTGGCGCGCTGCCGACCTGGGGCTATAGCCGCGGCTGGGGCTACGGTCCGTCGGGCATCCTCGGACTCGTTCTCGTCGTGGTGCTGATCCTCTTCCTGATGGGCCGGCTCTAAGACGCTCGAGGCGCCGTTCATCCGGCGCTCAGGAATCCAAAGACAGATTGCGAACGCCCGGCGCCCCCGCGCGCCGGGCGCGTCTTCACGTCTTTCTTGAGGAGCTCCGGGCCCGATGCTGAAGCAAGCGATCCTTTCCCTGGCCGCGGCGGTCACGGCGTTGACCGCCCTCCCCTCCGACGCCGGCGCCCGCCATCGCCACTATCGGTCCCGCCATCACACGAGCATTCATGTGAGCATCGGGACACCTTATTACGGCGGTTATTACGATCCCTATTACAGCCGCCGCTATCGCGACTCCTATTACGGACGCGGCTATTACCGGGACGGCTATTACCGCGACCGCGACTATCGCGACGGCTATTATGACGATGGCTATTACGCGGACGATTACTACCGCGACGGCCGGCGCCACCGCCGCCACCGCTGCGGACGCGGTCGCGGCACGACCGGAGCGATCATCGGCGGCGCGGTCGGAGCGCTGATCGGACGCGAGGTCGGACGCGGCGGCTCTTATTATCGCTACCGCCGCGGCGGCGGCACTACCGGCGCGATCGTCGGCGGGGCCGCCGGGGCAGTCGTTGGCCGGGAGATTGCGCGCAACTGTTGATCTCGCCAGGTTCCGAAGGGGCGCCGGGCGATGCTCCGGCACCTTTTTCACGTCCGCGCGGCGCGCTCGGCCTCGGCGGCAAGGAAGCCCGGCTCGCGTTCGGGCACCATCCAGCGGCTTTCCCAGATCTCGACGCTCTCGAAGATGCCGGGATCGAAATAGGGATCGCCGGCGAGATAGGCGTCGAGAGAGGCGCGGTCCATGAGATCGAAGATGAACACGCTGCCGATCATCCGGCCCTCCTCGAGCAAGGGCCCGGCGTAGATGATCTTCTCCTGATGGCCGGCGACGTAGCGGAGATGGTCGGCGCGGTGCCTCGCGCGACGGGCCCCGCCCTCCGCGTCGCGCCCAAGTACCACGAATGGCATCAGCACACGCTCTCGAACATCTGCGGCTCGATCAGATCTTCACCTGGCTGCCCATCTCGACGACGCGGTTGGGCGGCAGGCCGAAAAATTCCATCGGGCTCTCGGCGTTCCTCATCATCCAGGCGAAGAGCTTCTCGCGCCAGATCGCCATGCCGTGGACGCTCGAGGCCAAAGGCGTCTGGCGCGACAGGAAGAAGCTCGTCTCCATCATCTTGAACGGGAAGCCGCAGCGGTCGATGCGCGCCAAAGCGTCGGGCACGTTCATGTCCTGCATGAAGCCGAAATGGAGGATGATCCGGTAGAAGCCGTCGCCGAGCTCGTCGACCTCGATCTGCTTTTCCGGCGGGATCCAGGGCACGTCCTCGATCGCGACCTTGAGGAAGATCGAGCGCTCGTGAAGCACCTTGTTGTGCTTCAGATTGTGAAGCAGCGCGTGCGGCACCCCGTCGGCCTGGCTGGTCATGAAGACCGCGGTGCCAGGCACCCGCGCAGCCGAGCCCGCGGCAGACTTGATGAACAGCGGTATGGGTATGTCGCCATGCTTCAGCTGGCGGTGGAGGAGCTGCCTTCCCTTCGCCCAGGTCGTCAGGAAGGCGAAGGCGATGAAGCCGATCATCAGCGGGAACCAACCGCCGCTCGGCACCTTGAGCAGATTCGCCGCGAAATAGCCGGTGTCGACCAGGAAGAGCAAAGCGAGTATTCCCGAGGCCAACCACCTGTTCCAATTCCACAGCGCGAACAAGACGACCGCCAGAAGGCAGGTATCGATGAACATCGCCCCCGTCACAGCAATTCCATAGGCGGCGGTAAGGTTCGACGAGTTCTGGAAGACGAGGACGAGCAGGATCACCATCACCATCAGCGCCCAGTTGACGGCCGGGATGTAGATCTGGCTCGCCGCGGCCGCGCTGGTGTGGGTGATCCTGAGCCGCGGCACGTAGCCAAGGTGGATCGCCTGCTGGGTGACCGAGAAGGCGCCTGAGATCACGGCCTGACTCGCGATCACCGTCGCCGCCGTGGCGATCAGCACCAAAGGCAGGCGGAACCATTCGGGGGCGAGCAGGAAGAAAGGGTTTTCGATCGAAGCCGAATCTCCGATGAGGAGGGCGCCCTGGCCAAGATAATTCACCATCAAAGCGGGAAGGACGATGTAGAGCCAGCCCGCCTTGATCGGGCGGCGGCCGAAATGGCCCATGTCGGCGTAGAGCGCTTCGGCGCCGGTGACGGCGAGGACCACGGAACCCAGCGCAACAAAGGCGTGGACCTTTTCTGCGAGAAAGAAACGCACCGCCCAAACCGGGTTCAGGGACCAGATGACGTCGGGAGAATTGCCGATGCTGAGCGCCCCGAGCACTGCGAGGGTGGCGAAATAGATCATCACCACGGGACCGAAAAGCGATCCGACGGCGGCCGTCCCCCGGCTCTGGATCATGAACAGGCCGACGAGGATACCGATTGCGATCGGGACCACGAAGGGCTGCAGGCCCGCCTGAACGACCACGAGTCCTTCCACCGCCGAGAGCACGGAGACGGCCGGGGTGATCATCGAATCGCCGTAGAAAAGGGCGCAGGCAAAGACTCCGAGGAGGATGATGCCCTTCCCCCAGCGCGCGGCCTCCGTCTTGCGGGAGATGAGCGCGAGCAGGGCCAGGCTGCCGCCCTCGCCTTTGTTGTCGGCCCGCATCAGGATGAAGACGTATTTGAGGGTGACGACGATCATCATCGACCAGAAGATGAGGCTGAGCACGCCGAACACGTGCGGCCGGTCGACGGCCAGCGCGAAAGAATGGTGGCGCGCGAACGTCTCCCGGAACGCATAAATCGGCGAGGTGCCGATGTCGCCGAAGACGATGCCGATCGCGCCGATCGTCAGCTTGAGGAGGCCGCCGTGATGATGCTCCCCGGGATGGGGATCGCGCACGTCGGGCAAGGCGGCGGCGGGCTGGTTTTCGCTCATCCTGGTCCCTGGGACTCTTGCCGACGATCAATGGCCGGAAGCGCCGATCCGTTCCGCGCTCTTCCGGCCCGCGCCGCTACGACGCCGGTCCCGCCGCGGCAAGGGCTTTCCCTTTCGAGGGCGGAACAAAGGCGCCAGCGACGGGATTTAGGGCGGCGAAACGAAGGAGCCGGCCATGCCCAAGGCGTTGAAGAACAACGGGCTTACCATTGCCCTGATGGCTTTGTTCCTGCTCAGCATCCTCGGCCAGTTCTTCGCCGGCTGGTCCTATCAGAACGAGGAGCTGGCCGAGCACGGCGCCAAGACGCTGTCGCTGGGCGCCTATGCGCTCGATCCCGAATTCCTCTCCTCCGTCTTCGAGAATTGGGAGAGCGAGTTCCTGCAAATGTCGGCCTATGTCGTTCTGACGGCGATGCTGATCCAGAAGGGCTCCTCGGAGTCCCGCGCCCCGGACGACCCACCCCGCGACGAGAATCTGAAGGCCCAGGCGAGGAAAGACGGAGCGCCGCACATTCTGCATGGCGGCGTAGCGGTGCGGTGGGTCTACGCCCACTCGCTCGGCCTCGTCCTCTTCATCCTGTTCCTGCTGTCGTTCATGCTGCACTGGGTGAACAGCGCCAAGGCCGCGGCCGAGACCGCCCTCCGGCACGGGGAGAAGGCGCCGAGCGTCCTTTCCTATCTCGGCGATGCCCAGCTCTGGTTCGAGAGCTTCCAGAACTGGCAGAGCGAGTTCCTCTCGACCGCGGTCTTGGTCGTCCTCTCGATCTGGCTGCGCCAGAAGGAATCGCCGGAGTCGAAACCGGTCGCCGCGCCGCACGCGGAAACCGGCTCCGGGTGACCGATCAGGGATTCCAGGCCGGGTGGACGAGCGGATCCCCGCTGGCGCCGTAGATGAAGCTCGCTTCGACACCGCCGGCATAATTGGCGTAAGGCGCGTTCACGATCGTGTTGTTGGCCCCGAAGAAGGCGCCGAGATCGTCGCTCGCCGTGCCGCCGTTGAACTCGCCGTCGCCCGACCCGGCATAGCCCGGGAAATAATAATGGGCGTCGGTCGAGACCTGATCGAGGAAGATCGCCCCGACGGCGCCGTCCGCGTCGCTCGCGTCGAACGTGTTGCCGTTGAGAACGAGCCCGAGCTGGGCATAATCCCCTGAGGTCGCGCTGCCCCCGACCACCGCGTAGAGGGCAGACGCGGCTCCGTCCCCGAGCTCGGCCACCGTGTTGCCGGTAAGCGTCGCTTCGAGCACGGCGTGATGCGCGGACGTCCCGCCGTTGGAGCGGAGCGAGATTCCGCCGACACCGGAATCGATATCATAAACCTCGTTACCGACAAGGTTGACGCTGTGACTGGCATCGCCGGTGGTCCCCGACTTCTCCAGCGAAATGAAGATGCCGACGCCGCCCCCCGACGAGCCTTCGGTTCCCGCTACGCCGTCGTTCACGCCCACGACGTTGTTGGCGACGTAGCCGCGGACATCGCCCGATTGCTGATAATAGATGGCGCTGAACGCATTGCCGTCGGCGCCGGTGAAGCTGTTGCCTTCCACCCGATAGTCCACGGTGATGTCGGAACCGGCGCCGCCGCCCTGCAGGATCACTCCGCCGCCGCCGGAAGCCGAAGCCTCGGCATTATGGAAATTGTTGGTGCTGAGGGTGATGTCCTGGGTGGAGCTGTCGGCCGCCATCACGTCGAGAAGGTCCGAGCGCGCTCCGGTGAAGTCGACACCGTCGACGAGGAGCGTCAGCGAAGCCGAGCCCGTCGTCACGATCGAGACCCCGTCGTCGCCAGTCACCGCGTTGTTGGGGCCGATCACCGCCTGGTTCGCGGCGCTGTCCGCGATGGTGAGGTTAAGGCTGCCGGAGCTGGTGGCGATGTGCAGAGTGTCGCCGCCGCCGCCGTTCAGCACATCGCCGAGGAAGCTCGCCGTCCCGGTGAGCCCGGTGAGCGAGATCGTGCCCGACGACGACGCACCGCTGGCCACGACGGAATCCGTCAGCGAGAAGCCGGCGATGTTGGCGCCGAGGATCGCGTAGCCGGAGCCCGAGGTCAGGGTGGCGTTGGCGATCGAGACGTTCGACCCGCCGGCGTTCACCTCGATGGCGTCGCCGCTCGTGGTGGTGATGGTGACGTCCGACACGGTGAGGCCCGCCACGCTCGACCCGCTGTCCGCGATGCCGTCATGGGAGCCGCTGACGATGCTCACCCCTGAGATGGTGTTGCCGGAGCCGACATTGACTCCGTCGCCCCCGGTCGGCGCGATGGTCGGATCGCCGACGCCGGTGAGCGTCTGCCCGTCGAGCAGGTTGATGCCGTCGGCCTCCGCATAGGTCCCCGTCCCGGCGAGCAGATAGACGCTGTCGCCTGCCGCCGGGCCCCCGGCCGTTCCCTGCGCCGCATTGAACGCCGCGATCGAGGTGAAGGGATTGGCCTGCGTGCCGGCATTAGTGCTGCCCGCCGCGCTGTTGTCGATATACCAGGAAGGCGGGCCGTCCTCCGCGCCGGTGATGGTGATCGTCACGTCCTGGCTGGCGGTGCCGCCGTGGCCGTCCGAGACCTGGATCGTATAAGTCTGGGTGACGACCTGGCCGGCCGCCAGGCCGTCGATGGCGGCGTCGCTGACGTCGAAGTGCCAGGCGACATTGTCGCCGGCCTGGTTGACCGGATCGAGCGTGAACGTGCCGTAATAACCGGCGCCCTGAGCGGTAGCCGTGGCGCTGTGCGTATCCGAGACGTCGAGATCGGTGAAAGCGATAGTGCCGTCGGACTGGTGGACCGTCGTCCCTTCGCCAGGATCGTTGTCGGGAAGCTCGGCGACCGATCCGCTCGCACTCGTGCCCCCGGCGACGATCGTGGGCGCGTCGTTGGTGCCGGTGACCGTGACCGTCAGAGTCGAGGTCGACGTCGCACCATGCTCGTCCTGGATCGAGTAGCTGACATTGACGTTCGCGCTCTCCCCGACGGCGAGATAGTCGAAGTCGCCGCCCGGATTGAACTGGACCTGGTTGCCGACCACGGTCGCGCTGCCCTGCCCGGCTGGCGCGCTCGCCGAGACGAGGCTCACGACCGCGCCATCATCCGCGTCGGTGTCGTTGGCGAGGACGTTCGCCGAGACGATCGAGTTCTCGCCGGTCGTGGCGCTGTCGGCATTGGCGACGGGCGCGTCGTTGGTGCCGGTCACAGTGACCGAGATGGTCGAGCTCGAAGTAGCGCCATGCTCGTCCTGCATCGTGTAATTGAGAATGACGGTTTCAGTTGCGCCCTGGGCGAGATGGTCGAACGCGGTGCCCGGGTCGAACTGGACCTGGCTGCCGACGATCGAGGCGGTGCCCTTGCCTGCAGGCGCGGAAGCCGAGACGAGCGTCTTCACCGCGCCGTCGTCCACGTCGGCGTCGTTGGCGAGAGCGTCGATCGTGAGCACCTGGTTCTCGGTGCCGGCGGCGGTGTCGGCATTGGCGACCGGGCCGTCGTTGGTGCCCGTCACGGTGATCGTGACGCTCGAGCTGGACGTCGCGCCATATTCGTCCTTGATCGTGTAGCTGACGACGACGTTCTCGGTGGCGCCCTGGGCGAGGTGGTCGAAATCCGCGCCGGGGTTGAACTGGACCTGGTTGCCGACGACGCTCGCGCTTCCCTTCCCGGCCGGCGCGGAGGCGGCGGTGACGGTAAGAACGGCGCCGTTGTCGACGTCGGTATCGTTGGCGAGGACGTTCACGGTGACGTTGGCATTCTCGCCGGTCGTCGCGGTGTCGGCGTTGGCCACCGGAGCGTCGTTCGCTCCCGTGACGGTCACCGTAAGCTGACCGGTGTCGCTGAGGCTGCCGTCCGAGACGGTGTAGCTGAAGCTGTCCGTGACGACTTGACCCTGGGCGAGCGCCTGCGCGCTCGGCTTCAGCGCATAGGTGTAGCTGCCGTTGGAATTGAGGGTCAGCGTGCCGTAGGTGCCGTCGAACGTGCCGGGCGTCGCCGAAAGCGTGTTGCCCTCCCAGTCGAAATCGTTGCTGAGGACGTTGCCGGAAGTGCTGCCGGCGTCCTCGCCGAGCGCGGCGCTGTCGTCCTTCGCGATCGGGGCGTTGTTGTGGGTGAGATCGATGGTGACGTCGGCGAACTGGATCTTCTCCATGCCGACCAGGAGGTCGGAACCGTCGCGCGCGGCGACATGATCCGAAATACCGATCGTCCCGCCGGACCGGTAGAAATCATATTCGAAGATCGAGCCGTAATAGCGGGCGGTGTCGATGCCGGTGCCGCCGTCGAGATAGTCGTAGCCGCCCCCGCCGACGAGATAATCGTTGCCGTCGGCGCCGTAGAGCGAGTCGTTGCCCCCTTCGCCGTAGAGCGTGTCGTTGCCGCCGCCGGTGCCGCCGCGGATTTCGTCGTTGCCGTCGCCGCCATAGACGGTGTCGTTGCCTTTCTTGGTATTGACGCTGTCGTCCCCGGCGCCGGCAAAGATGATATCGTCGCCCTGTGTGCCGTTGATATTGTCACTGCCGCTCGTGCCGTTGATGATGGCCATGCCCGATCCCCTCGATTTCCGGTGACCACACACGAGACACTCAAGCATTTCCGACGAACAGATCGGCGGAAACACTTGAGCGGCCCGCTACAGGCACCGCTTCCCAATAGCTTCGACTGGACCCCCCAACCGAAGACCGGAACAGTCGCATGGGCGCTACTTCCGGCGCCTGCGACTCACCCCAGCTTTTTCTTGCGGTCGAGAGATTGGCTCGCCGCAAAGCGCCTGTCCAGCCTTGTCAGCGTGTTGCGCGCCCGCCGGCGTGAAGAGAGCGCTTTTTCGAATCGCCAATTTGGGTTAAGGAGGCGGAGGGGATGGGAGATAGTCGCCTGCAACGGCAGCTGTCGGCGAAACGCCCCGCCACTCGATCGGGGCGTTTCGTTTGTCCGGGGTCGAATTTTTCGAAAATCTGCGGGAACCGCTCCAGGCATGGGACGTTCTGCCATTACCCCCCCGCGGTGATCGGCAACCCCCCCTCCCCCCTCCCCCGCCGACACCGCAGAGCCCCGGCCCGAAAGGGCTGGGGCTTTTTCTTTGGGGATAGTGGCAAGGGGCGGCGCGGCACGTTAAAGCGCCGGAAACCGCGCACAAGGAGCCCCCTCATGTCTCGCCAGCCTTCCTATCCCAAGGATGCCGCGATCGGCGCGGCAGGAGCACCGGGCGGGGACACGGAAGGCGGGCCGCCCGTCGGTGCCATGGATGCGCCGGCCCCCGCCTCCAGGCGCACGAAGCACATGGTCGCCGGCGCCGCGATCGGGATCGGCTCGGCCGCTATCGTCGCCGCTTTGCTCTACGCGAACCGCCGTAGGAATGACCGCTGAGACGCGGTCAAATCCTGAACGCCCGCTGACCTTGGGGTTCATGCAAAGCTCAAGCGAATCGGCCTAGACCCTCCTCGTCAAGTGAGGAGTGTTTCCGATGCGTAAGATGATCCTGGCTCTTTCCGCCGCCACCCTGGCGGTTCCCGCCCTTCCGGCGACGCCCGCGTTCGCGCAGACCGGCGTCTATCACGGCCAGACCTGGCGAGGTTCGGACGGGCGCACCTATTGCCGCAAGTCGAACGGAACGACCGGCCTGATCGTCGGCGGCGCCGCCGGCGTCCTTGCCGGACGAGCGATCGACACCCGCGGCAGCCGCACCACGGGGACCGTGCTCGGCGCCGCGGTCGGCGCGCTCCTCGGCCGCCACGTGCAGCGCAACGTGGTCAGCCGCTGCCGCTAAGCGCTCGCGGACCCGGGTGACAAGGCGCCTCGGCCCGCAAGGGCCGGGGCGCTGCGCGTTTCAGACCTGACGCCCGTACCATTCGTCGAGACGCATCAGCTGATCATATTCGCCATAGGGCGCATGCTCGGGATGGAGCTTGGCCGTGAACGGCTCGTCCCCCTTCAGCCACCGCGCCGCGGCGCCAAGGAATTGCCGTTCGGCGAGGCTCGTAAAATCGGCCGGGTCGATGCCGTTCCTTCCCGCCACCGGGCTGGCGACGAAGCCCAGGCGTCCGTTTTTGCGCGCGAGCGACCAATATTCGAAGCAGGTCGGCACCCCGTCGAGACCAGCAAAACCGCCACGCTGCGCGATCAGGCCGAGCAGGCCGAGCTGCATCGAATAGCCCTCGGCGACGGATTTCGTACCGGGCGGGCTGCCGGTCTTGTAATCGACGATCGCGAGATGCCCGTCGGCAAGCCGGTCGATGCGGTCCGCCTCGCCGTAGAGCGTGATTCCCTCGATGACGCATTCGCCCTTGGCTTCCGCCGCCGCCGGTTGCCGCCCGTCAGCCAGGTTCTTCGCCATTTCCCCGGCGATCCAGTCGATCGCCTCGAGCAGGCGTGGCGCCCAGAGCGCCCGCATCAACGGATGCGCCGAGGCGTCTCTCAGCAGGGCCTCTGCGCGTGGCCGCAGCCGCTCGGGCCGGCAATCGTCCGCCTTCATCCACGCTTCGAGCACGCGGTGAACGGCGCTCCCGCGCCAGGCGGCGCTCGGGTCCGCGTCGATCGGGTCGAGCGAGCCGAAACCGAGCATCTTCCTCGCGTAAAAAGCGAAGGGGTCGGCCTTGAGGCGGTCGACGTCGGTGACAGCGATGCGGGTCGGCCGGTCTGCGGGGGGCGGCCTCGGTGCGGGACGATCAGCGGGGCGTGGGAGGCCTGGACGGTCAATGGCGCGCGCCCAGGCGCGGTGGCGAGGCGAGCGGGTCAGGCCCCCGGTGAGGGCCTCGAGCCGCAGCCAGAAGCGCGAGGCGACCGCGGGGGAGCGCGCGTCGCGGCGGGCCCGCGTGACCAGAACTTCGGGAGCCCCCAGCCCCTGGACGAGATCGTGGGCCGCCAGGCCGATGCGGTGGTCGAGGCCGGGCAGTCCGAGCTCATGGCGCAAGCGGGGCGCCAGCCACGGGTCGGTCGCCGGCAATTGCGGCCATGTGCCTTCGTTGAAGCCGGATAGGACGAGCAGGTTCGCCGATTGCAGCCGAGCCTCGATCAGCCCCCAGATGAACAGGCGTGGATGCTGGCCGTAAGGCGGCCTGACCGCGACCCGTTCGAGGAGGCGCTCGAGGAGCGCCGCAAAGGAGGCTGAAGCGGCGCAGGAAAGGCGGTCGAGCCCGCTCGGGTCGATCGAGGCGAAGAGGTCCGCCGCCTCGCGCCCCGCTACGCCGGTCCAGACCTCGCCGCCGCTCAGCGCGTCCGCCGCCTCGCGGACCGTTTCGAGCAGCGCGCCCGCATTGTTCCGCCGCGCTGCGAACGCCCTCTCCAGAGGCTGAAGACGGGGCAGGACCTCCCGCCACCAGGCCATAGCCGCCTTGCGGCGTTTCGCGTCGCGCCCGCTCCAGTCGGCGAGATGCCCGGTGATGCCGGCCAGCCCGACCGGAGGCCGCGGACCCCGAAGCGCCAGATCGACGGCGCGCGCGCCGTCCAGCCAGGCAAGCCGCCCCGGTCCACGCATGACGAGCGGATGCTTGAGGAGCGCGAGCAGCGGCACGGGAGCGAATTCCTCCGCTCCCGCCGTCGCGGCCGCCAGCAGCAACGTCCCCGGGGCGAGTTGGGACAGCGGTCGGCCGGCGCTGTCGTCCGCCTCGATCCCCCAGCGGCGCAGCTGGGCCGAAACACGCACCGCAAGCGTCCGGTCCGGCGTCACCAAAGCCGCCGTCCGACCGGGCGTCTCGAGCGCTTCGCGCAAAGCGATGGCGACCGCCTGCGCTTCCTCGGCCGGATGGGCGAGCTCCATCGCCCTGACGCCGGTGAGGCGCCGCCGGGCCGGGCGCAGGGCCTGCCATTCGTGAGTGAACAAGGCCGGCTTCATCGCATTGGCGATCGCGTGGCTTCGGAGCGCCGGCGCGTCGCGCCCCCCGCCCCACCGCCAGCGGCGCACTTCGGCCCGGCCGACACCCATTCGGTCGAGAAGCAGCTTCAGATGGAATTGCGGATGGGTTTCTATCGACCTGCGGCGGATGCCTCTCTCCGGGTCCGCTTCATGGGGTCCCAAGGCGTCCCATTCGGCCTCCGGCATCTCCGCGTCGAGACTGGCGAGGACGACCATGCCTTGGTCGAGCCGCGACACGGTACGCAGCAAAGAGCACACTGCCGGCCCCGCGCTGGAGATGCCGGCCGCTACGACGAATCCGGGTGGCGGCGTATCGCTCCAGCGCCTGGCGACGGCGCGCAGGACCCGGTTGCGGCGCTCGGCGAGGTCGATGCGCCGGCTCTCAGTCAGGATCCGCGGCCATTCGTCGAGGATCAAGGCGAGCCGGTCGAGCGAGGCCTGCCAATGCAGCGACAGATCGGGGAGCTCCGCCGCGAAGTCGCGCAGCCGCGCCGGATCCACTTCCTCGACGATCAGCTGATCGAGGATGCGAGCGAGATCCTCGGCGAGCCGCAGCGCCTCCGCGGCGTCGGTGCCGGGTTGGTGCCGCTGGACGAGCGGGGCGAGCAGGAACAGGCGCTCGAGCGGATCGATGGCGGGCGGGACGGGATCGCCTTCCCCGATCGGATCGAGCGCGGCGCCGACCCTGTCGTCCAGCTCGGGATCGCCGATCGGCACCAGGCGCGGGAGCAGGAGCCCGCCACCGGAACGGCGGACGAAGGCATCCGTGACGGCGCGTCCCGCGCGATTGTTCGGGAGAAGGATGATGCCTCGGGCAAGATCAGCGGCGCCCTTGCCGTGGCGCGCGATCAGCCCGGCAGCGAGCGCGTCCGCGAAGGCGCGGTGCGGGGGGATCGTGAAGACGTTGGGATGCAGGGCCACGGCGCGACCACGCTAGCCCTGCTTTCAGCCGCCCGCGAGGATTTCTTCCGTCCTCGCAATGCTGGCCGGCTGGCCGACGTCGAACCAGAGGCCCTCGTGCACCGTGCCGCGCAGCCGCCCCGCCTGCATCGCCCGATCCCACAGGATGTTGGTCGAGAAAGGGCCGTCGGGATGCTCCGCCTCGAACAGGCGCTTCGAGACGATCTGGATGCCGGTGAAGACGAACGGCGCCACGGCGTTCGGCTTGCGCCGCTTCAGCGTCCCGTCGGGCGCCATGTGGAAGTCCCCCTGGCCCTTGTGGCAGCAGGCGCGGGCCAGCGGGACGAGAAGCAGGAGCGCGTCCATCTCCGCCTCGTCCCAGCCGGCGGCAAGCAGGCGTAGCGAGTCGACCGGCCCGTCGATCCAGAGGTTGTCCGAGTTGACGACGAGGAACGGATCGGCATCGATCAGCGGCAAAGCCTGCACCAGGCCGCCGCCGGTCTCCAGCAGGCGGTCGCGCTCGTCCGAAATGCGGATCTCCAGCCCCCCGCCGCGCCGCGCGAGATGCGCTTCGAGCGCGTCGGCGAGATAATGAACGTTGACCACGGCCTTCTTCACTCCCCCCGCTTCGAGGCGATCGAGGCAATGATCGATCAGCGGTTTGCCCGCGACCTCGACCAGCGGCTTCGGCTTGGTGGCGGTCAACGGGCGCATGCGCTTGCCGAGGCCGGCGGCCATCACCATCGCCGTATCCGGGACGCGCGCCGCCGGGTCCGGCCGTATCGCGAGCGCCTTGCGCTGGCGGCTCACGCCATCGCCTCCCAATAAGCGGCGCGCTTCCCGGCCGGCACGTGCGCGTCGAACCAGGCCCTGACCGGCGCCAGTGCCGGGTGGGCGAGATTGCGCTCGAGATAGGACCAGACGCGCGGCTGGAGCGGCAGATAATGCGGCTTGCCATCGCGCCTCCAGAGCCGGGTGAAGATGCCGAGGATCTTGCTGTTCCGCTGCGCGCCGAGGATCTCGTAATGGGCTCGGAAGCGGACGCGGTTGGCGACGTTGGCGGCGTCGCAATAGCGTCCCAGCATCGCTCGCTCGAGCTCGGGCGAGACATCGCGGCGCGCGTCCTGGAGCAGCGAGACGAGGTCGTAGGCGGAATGGCCGGCCAAAGCGTCCTGGAAATCGAGCAGGCCGAGGTGGGCGCGGCCCGGAAGCACCATCAGATTGTCGGCGTGATAATCGCGCAGGACGAGGACGGGGCTCTCGCGGACGACGCGAAGGACATCGCCCCAGGCGCTGCGCCAGGCGGCGAGGAAATGGCCCTCGTCGGCGGGCTCGTCGAGCGCGGGAAGATACCAATCGGTGAAGAGCAGCACCTCGCGCTCCATCGCGGCTTCATCATAGGCTGGCAGGTCCGGAGGCGCGGGTTGGCCGGCGAGACGCGCGAGGATGTCGACCGCGGCCTCGTAGATCTCGCGCTCGCGCCACGGCTCGCGCTGCAGCAGCGGGCCGACCCGATCATCGCCGAAATCCTCGAGAAGGAGCAGGCCGCGACCGCGGTCGATCGCCAGCGGCCGGGGCGGCGAGAAGCCGCGGTCGAGGAGGTGCCCGGCGACGGTGAGGAACGGGCCGATATCCTCATGTTCCGGGGGCGCGTCCATCAGCACAGCCGTCTCGCCGTCGCTCCGGTGGACGCGGAAATAGCGGCGGAAGCTGGCGTCGCCTGCCAGCGGCTTGATCTCCGCGCCCTCCCAGCCGTGCCGTTCCAGAAACGCGGGCGCGGCGGCGGGCGGTGTCATCGGGGCGGCCATCGCGTCCCCCAAGCCGGGGGCACCTTCGCTGTCAAGGCGCGCGCGCCCTCGCCCGCGCCGGCGAGCGACAGGCGGAGAGCGTCGGGCCACAGGCGCCCGCCGAGCCGCTCCGGCCACTCGACGATCAGGGCGCCGCCCGACAGCGCTTCGTCCAGTCCGAGCTCCTCGATTTCGCCGGCGGCCTCGATCCGGTAGAGGTCGACATGCCAGACCGGCAGCGCGAGTTCCTCATAGGGAAGGACGATCGGAAAGGTCGGGCTCGCTACCTCCCCTTGATGGCCGAGGCCGGCCAGGATGCCGCGAGCGAGCGTCGTCTTGCCGGCGCCTAGATCCCCGAACAGGGCGACGACGTCGCCGGTCCGCATTTGCGCCGCCAGCCTGCGCCCGAGCGCTTCGGTGGCCGCCGGCCCTTCGAGGCAGATCATCGCTTGCGGGGCAGCCGGAAAGTGACGGTCGTCCCCTCCCCCGGCTCCGAGACGAGCGCGACCGTCCCGCCATGCGCTTCGACGAACTGACGGGCGAGAGCAAGGCCGAGGCCGAGAGCCCCTTCCTCCAGCGCCGGCGCCTCGGCGGTGCGGTGGAAGCGGTCGAACACGCGCCCCTGCTCCTCGGCGGATATGCCGCGGCCGTTATCGGAGACGGTGATCTCCGCCGCCGCGCGCGTCCCGCCGGCGTGGATCAGGACTCGCCCGCCGGCTTCGGTATAGGCGATCGCGTTCTTGAGCACGTTGTCGATCGCCTGGCGGAGGCGCGCCCGGTCCCCCGTCACATTGCCGGCGCCGGTCCCGATCTCGACGGCGAAGTCGATGCCCTTCCTCTCGGCACTCTCGCGGATCGCCTCCGCCGCCTCGCGACACAGGCCCTTCACATCCACTTTCTCGTCGGCGAGCGGCAGTCCGCCCGCCTCGCTCTGGGTGAGGTCGAGGACGTTGTCGATCAGGGCAGCGAGGCGGCCGACGCTGTCGAGAATCGCGGCAACGTAATCCCTCGCCACGGGCTCGAGCGAACCCGCATAGCCCGCGGCCATCATCTCGGCGAAGCCGCCGATCGAGGTCAAAGGCGTGCGAAGCTCGTAGCTCATGTTCGAGACGAAGGCGGTCTTCAGTCGGTCCGCTTCCTCGAGCGCGTGCGCCCGCTCGCGCAGGGCGGCCTCGACCGTACGGCTGGCGGTGACGTCGAGCATGGTGAAGAGAGCGTTGCCGTCCGGAAGCGGGACCGCGGCAAATTCGAACTCGCGCCCGTCGGTGAACGCCACTCGGCCGCTCCGCTGCTTGCGTTCGACGGTGGCCGTTCGGACCAGCTCGCGGACGAGCGCCGCGTGAGACGGGTTCCTGAGCTTCCTGCCGATATGGGGCGTGAGCGCGTCGATGCGCGGATTGCCGGCGAGCTGCTCCTCCTCGAACTCCCACAGCTCGCGGAACCGGTTGTTCCAAAGGTGCAGCCGGCCGTCGGAGGCGAAAACCCCGACCGCCTCGAACAGATTGTCGAAAGTGGCGGTGCGGACACGCAGCAGCGTGTCGCGGGCCGAAGCGAGGCGGAGCTGCTCGGTCCGGTCCTCGAAGATGAGGAGGAGACCGCCGTCGGGAAGCGGCTGGGCGACGACACGCAGGTGGCGCCCTCCGGGAAGCAGCCAATCCTCTTCCTCAGAAGCCAGCGCGCCGGTGAACCAGCGCTGGTGGTCGCGCTTCCACTCCGGATAGTCGCGAACCTCGGGGAGGTGCCCCGCGTCGCGCATCGCGTCGAGGACCCGGTTGAACTCGGGGCGATCGGAAAGGAATTCGGGTTTCAGGCCGAACAGGCCCGCGAAGGGCCGGTTGGAGAAGATAAGGCTGCGGTCGCGGCCGAACTGCGCGACGCCGGCCGACAGCCGATCGAGCATGTCGCGCTGAGCGTCGACGAAGCGGGCGAGCTCGGCGCGCGCCTGCTCTCGGTCCTCGACGTCGATCGCGTAGCCGGCGACTCCCGTGTCGCCGAGCGGCACCTCGACGACGCGGACCATGCGCCGCTCGCCGGCGATCGTCGCGGCGACGGTGCGGGCATGGGTCTCGCCGCGCTCGCGGACGCGCTTGGCCTCCTCGACCGCTTCCGCTTCCCCCTCGTCGATCAGCTCGAGGCCGGAGGCGACAACGCTCGAGGCATCCTCGGCCTCGACCGCGGCGACATAGGCGCTGTTGACCATGGCCAGCCTGAGGTCTGGGCCACGGTGCCATATCGGGAAAGGGGCCGCCTCGATCAGGCCCGAAAGCGCATCGAGGGCCGCGGCGAGGCGCTCGTTGCGTTGGCGCAGGGCGGCGCTTTCCGCCTCCGCCTCGGTCGCGTCGAAGGCCCATACGAGCACGGTTCCGGCCGGGTAGGAAGGCGGCGCCGGCCCGCCGCGCAGCTGAAGCACCCGCGCCCCGTCGGAGGGCCGCACCGCCATCGCGAAGCCGGCTCCGGTGGCCGAGGCGGTCTCGACTTCGGCGGAAAAGCGCTCCGCATCCGCCTCGTCGAAGCCGCCTTGGCCCGCCGACAGGCCGGCCAGCGTCTCCGGCAGAGCCGAGCGGCCGAGCAGCAAAGCGAGCCGCTCGGGCCCTTCGAGCCGCCCGCCCGGATAGACGATGAGGGGTAGCGCCGGGGATACCCCTAGCAGCGCCATGTCGTGGGCTGCGCCCTCCTGCGCGGCGCGAGCCCGGAGCGAGACCCTCAGCCCGCGCAGCGTCGCCCAGACGCCGAGCACGAGCCAGGCGCCGCAGACGATCGCCAGAGCGGCGAGACCGACGGGAGTGAGGAGGATCATCCTCCCCCTCTAACCGGCGCCGCGGGTCACCGGAAGGCCGCGCCTCAGTCGGAGTCGGCCGAGCCCGCTTTCGACGTGCCGCCTGAGCCGGCATTGCCGCCGGCCTCCCACCAATAAGGCGCGCGGCGGAAACTGCCGGTCGCGACCTCGTTGAGGGTCGCCGCGTCGTAGAGCCGTCCCCCGAGCATCACCTGGCGGACCTTGTCGGTGTTGCGGATGTCGACCGTCGGGTCGGCGTCGAGGACGACGAGGTCGGCGAGCTTCCCCGTCTCCAGCGAGCCGACGTCGTTCTGGTAGCCGAGCGAGGTCGCCGGCATGATCGTCGCGGCGCGGAGCGCCTCGATCGGCGACCAGCCGCCGCGGGCGAAGCTCCACATCTCCCAATGCGCGCCGAGGCCCGCCTGCTGGCCGTGCGCGCCGATCGAGACCTGGACTCCTCGTTCGGCGAGCTTCTTCGCTTCACGGGCGCTGTCGGCGTCGACATAATCCTCCTCGGGCGCCATCACCCGCCGGACGTTCTGGGCCTGGAGGATGCCCGGGGGCGCGTGGCGCGAGAGAAGCGGATGTTTCCAGACGTCCATGTGCTGGCGCCAATAGGGGTCGCCGGCCGGACCGCCGTAGGTCACGACCAGCGTCGGCGTGTAGTTGGTCTTCGTCTGGCTCCAGAAACTGACCAGGTCTTCGTAAAAAACCCGCAGTGGGATGTTGTGCTCGACCGTTGCGTTGCCGTCCTGGATGAGCGTCACGTCCATCGTGTAGAGCGAGCCGCCTTCCGGAACGACCTCCATGCCCTCGCGCTGGGCCGCGGCGACGACCATCTGGCGCTGCTCGCGCCGCGGCTGGTTGTAATTCTTGACGCTGTAGGCGCCCTCGGCCTTGAGGCGGCGGACGTGGGCCAAAGCATCGTCGAACGAGGCGATCTCCGCATAAACGTCAGCCGCTTTCGCCCCGTAGATGATCTCGCCGGTCGAGAAGGTACGCGGCGCGAGGATCTTGCCGGCGCGCTGCATCTCGGCGGCCGGGAAGATCTCGGCGGCGCGCGCGGAGGGATCGTGAACCGTGGTCGTTCCGAGGGCGAGATTGGCCATCGCCGACCAGTTTTGCTGCGGAATCAGGTCGTCCTCGCCCTGAGGCCCGTGGGCATGGGCATCGACGAAACCGGGGACGATCGTCTTGCCGGCAAGGTCTACGACCTTCGCGCCCGCGGGGATCGAGACCTCGCCCCGCCGTCCGACGGCGGCGATACGGTCGCCGCGGATGAGGATCACGCCGTCGTCTACGATTCCGCCCTCGGCATTCGCCATCGTGACGATCCGCGCGCCCGTCAGCGCGACCAGGCCCGTCGGCTTGTCGGCCGCCACCTCCATCGACAGGGAGACGCCCGTCTTCGGCGGGGTGAACTTGGGCGCGTCCTTGCCGGCCGGAGCCGTCGCAAACAGGGCGGCCGTATCGGCGCTGTAGACGGTCGGACCCATGCTCCAGTGGACGCGCCGCCCGTTCTCCGACCAGTTGATGAAGTCCGCGCCCTCGGCGCTGATCCGGGTGACGGGGAGCGCGCTCCCTTTCTGGTCGGCGGCGACGTCCTGAGTGCCCGGCATAAGAGGCATCACGAAGGCCTCGTAATTCTGCCGAAACGCGACGAACTGGCCGTCGGGCGAGATCTGATAGTCGCTGACCAGCTCGCCGGTCGAATGGACGCGCTTCGCCTGGCCGTTCAGATCGGTGCTGATCAGCTGACGCTTGCCGGCTGAATTGGCGATCATGAAGACCCGGTCGTCGCTCTCGCCGAATTGAGGCTCCGCTCCGTCCTTGGCGATGCGCGTTGGTGTGCCGCCCGCCGCGGCGATCCGGTAGATGCCCGGATTCTCGCCCCATTTGTCCGAGGTGAGGAAGCCGCCGGAGCCGCTCTCGTAGACGATGGTCTTGCCATCCGGGGAAAAGCGCGGACGGGCGTAGTGGCCCGGCTGGGACGTCACGTTCCTCGCGGCGCCGCCGGCTGCCGCGACCGTCCGCACCCGCCCCAGGCCCAAATCGGTCCAGCCGATGAAAACGATGCTGCGGCCGTCGCGCGACCAGCTCGGAAAGAGCTCCAACTCCGCCTCGTCGCCCTTGACGAGCCGGCGCGCGGCGCCGCCGGCCACCGGCTTCGCCCAGAGCTTGCCGAGGGTCTCGAAGACGACCTGGCGGCCGTCGGGCGACACGCTCGCCCAGCGCGGCATCTTCGTCGTGAAGCGATGCGGGGCGACCTCGATCCGGGGGTGCATCGCGTCGACGACGACGCGCGTGTCATTGACCCGGAACGGTATCTCGCTCGCCGCTGCGCCGTTCGAGTCGACCCGGCGGATCTTGCCGCCGGCCCAGAAGACGACGCTTCGGCTGTCCGGCGTCCAGGCCATGTTGGGATAGACGCCGGTCACCGCCCAGGTCTCCTGCACGTCCTGGTCGAGCGCGTCGTAGACTTTGCGCTCCTCGCCCGAGACGAGGTCCTTGACGTAGAGCTTGGAGCGCGCCCGCTCGCGGCGGACGAAGGCGATCTTCTTGCCGTCCGGGGACGGCGTCGGCCGCACCGACCCGCCGACCCCGGCGACCGCGCTGGTCGTCTCGCCGGTCTCGAAATCGTAGCGCTCGATGTGGAACAGGTCCTGGTTCGAATTCTGGGCATATTCGAAGATCGGACCCGAAGTGACGTTACGCGTGAAATAGAGGCTCTTGCCGTCCGGCGCGTAGATCGGCTCGCCGAGCTCCTTCTGGTGCTGCTCGCTCGGCCGCTTGACCAGCGGCACGCCGCCGCCGCCCGAGACGTGATAGAGCCAGACCTCGCCCGTGCCCAATGAGCGGCCGGTCGTGAAATGCTTCTTGGCGATGATGAACCGGCCGTCCGGGCTCCAGCTCGGCTGATTCAACAGCCGGAAATCTTCCTTCGTGAGCTGGCGTTTGTCCGAGCCGTCGGCGTTCATGATCCAGATATTGTCCCCGCCGCCCCGGTCGGACGTGAAGGCGATCCGCCGCCCGTCGGGCGAGAAGCGCGGCTGGTGCTCGTAGGCGAGGCCTTCGGCGATGCGCCGCGGCGTCCCGCCGGCGATCGGCATGGTGTAGATGTCGCCGAGGAGGTCGAAAGCGATCGTCCGGCCGTCGGGCGAGACGTCTACGTTCATCCAGCTGCCCTCGGTTACGTCGATCGGTATCTGCCGTGTTACGAGGCCCGGGGGAGCGTTGACGTCCCACTTATCGGGCTTCTTCTCGGGCTGGGTCGCGGGGGAGCGCGCGCCCTGCGGGGTCAGCGGCCCGGTCACCTTCTGCTCCGGGTTGATGACCTGGTTCTCGGGCGCCTGCGTTTCCTGGACCGGCTTGTCGGGCGGCGGCGACTGGCGCGGCGGGCTCTGCGCCGCCCCCTGGGGAGCCGCAAGACATACGGCGATCGCCGCCGTCACCCGATATTTCATGCCCGTCTCCTTGCCTTTCGACGAGCCATTAGGAGCGAATAAGGCGCAGGTCTTGCCTAAAAGCGCCCGGCCCGCCGCGCCAACGGCCCGGCGCCGCCGACATTGTAAGTCGACGCGCGCGCGCCTATGTCGGAGGTGCTGACGTCGCCTGCGACGGAGATGGACGGCCGCGCCGGCGGCCGGATTCTTCCCTTTCAAGCTTCCTTTGGCTCGCCTCCGCGCTTCGCGCTCCGGGGCGGACGCACAGAATCACCCGCGGAGACGATCTTGGCCAAGGAAGAATTGCTTACGGTAGAGGGTCAGATCGACGAGATCCTGCCCGACGGACGCTTCGGCGTGATGCTCGACAACGACCACCGGGTCATCGTCTACACGGCCGGCAAGATGCGCCGTTTCCGCATTCGCTCGGTGGTGGGCGATCGCGTCCATGTCGAGATGACCCCCTACGACCTCAGCAAGGGCCGCCTCGTCTATCGTGAGAAGACGCCCGGCGCTGGCCCCGGCGGCGGCGCGCGCCGCGGCACCTTCAGGCGGAGATAGACAATGAGCGGACATCCCGACCACAGCCGCGCGGCGATCAAGCCGTACCTCATCGCCAAGGATGCCGACGGGCGCGTGCGACTGACTGTCCGCGAGACCCGCTATAACGGCCAAGGCTATCCGATCGTTACGACGACGACGCTTGAGGAGCCCTTCGCTACCGCCAATGCGGCGAGGGCCCATGCCCGCGAGCATTTCGGCGCCGAAGCGGGCCAATTCGCTACCAAATAAGGCAGGAAACATGGCCGATTA
>DATAIU010000119.1:0-41923 GCA_036262495.1 Allosphingosinicella sp. | reverse complement strand
CCATTCGATCTCCGCTCCCGCCTCCGGATCGAGCGCCCGCGCGTCCGGCATCGGCCATTTGGCGAGGATGAGAGGATAGGGCCGCTCCCCCATCGCGCCCCACAGCTCTTCCGTGATGAACGGCATGAACGGGTGGAGCATGACGAGGATCTGATCGAGCACCCAGCCGGCCACGATCCGCGTTTCGTCGGCCTCGGCGCTGTTCCCCGGCGAAGGCCGGGGTCCAGCTTCCTTTGCGGGGCCTGAGCCCTCGCCGGCGGGCTGCTCCGCAAGGACCGGTTTGATCAGCTCCAGATACCAGTCGCAGAAGCGGTCCCAGACGAAATGGTAGATAGCATTCGCGCTCTCGTCGTAGCGCAGCTCGGCCAGCGACAAATCGAGCGCCTGGACGGTCTTCACCGTCTCGTCGATGATCCAGCGGTTGACCGGAAGCTCGGCCCGCGGCGGCTCGATCGCCTGGCTCGCGCCGATGCCGTTGGCCTGGCAGAAGCGCGCCGCGTTCCACAGCTTGGTCGCGAAGTTGCGATAGCCCTCGACGCGCTTCTCATCCAGCTTGATGTCGCGGCCCTGGCTCTCCATCGCGGCCAAGGTGAAGCGCAGCGCATCGGCGCCGTAGCGATCGACGAGGCCGAGGGGATCGACCGTGTTCCCCTTCGATTTCGACATCTTCTGGCCCTTGGCGTCGCGGACCAGGCCGTGCAGATAGAGCGTCCGCCACGGCACCTCGCCGGTCAGATGCAGCCCCTGCATCGCCATCCGCGCGTCCCAGAAGAAGATGATGTCGAAGCCCGAGACGAGGACGTCGTTCGGGTAATGGCGCGCAAGCTTGCTGCCGGGCCTGGGCGTCCACACCCCCTCTACCCCTCCTTCCCCCTCTCCCCTTGGGGGAGAGGGTTGGGGTGAGGGGGCTCGGCGGTCGGGATTATCCTCAAACGTAGGAGCCCCCTCACCCTGCCCTCTCCCCCCAGGGGAGGGGGTGAAGTCCGCATCCTCCGGCCAGCCCAAAGTCGCGAACGGCCACAGCGCGGACGAGAACCAGGTGTCGAGCACGTCCTCGTCGCGGCGGAGGGCAACGCCGTCGCCGGCCTCCGCCTGCGCTTCCCGCTCGGTCTCGGCGACATAGGCTCTGCCGTCGGGCTCGAACCAGGCCGGGATCTGGTGACCCCACCAGAGCTGGCGCGAGACGCACCAGGGCTGGATGTTCTCGAGCCAGTTGAACCAGGTCTTCTCCCAGGTCTTCGGCACCACCTTGATCGCGCCGGAGCGCACCGCCTCGATCGCCGGGCCGGCGAGGCGCGGCATGTCGAGATACCATTGGTCGGTCAGCCACGGCTCGATGACGACGCCGGAGCGGTCGCCATAGGGCGTCTGGATGACGCGGTCCTCGACCCGCTCGAGGAAGCCCTCCGCTTCCAGCCGCTCGACCACCTTCCTGCGCGCCTCGAACCGGTCGAGGCCGACCAGCTCCGCCGGGATCAGCCCGTCCGCCGTCTGCACGAGGCTGGCGTCCGGGCCGAGCATGTTGAGCATCTCCGCCGCCTTGAAGCCCGCGCGCCTGCCGACTTCGAAATCGTTGAAGTCGTGGCCCGGAGTGATCTTGACCGCGCCTGAGCCGAGCTCGGGATCGGCATGCTCGTCGGCGAGGATCGGCACCAGCCGCCCGGTGATCGGCAGCCGCACTTTCTTTCCGACCAAGGCCGTGTAGCGCGCGTCCTCGGGATGCACGGCCACCGCCATGTCGGCGAGCATCGTCTCGGGCCGCGTCGTCGCGACCTGGATGAAGCCCGGGCCGCCTGCCCCGGACCCCGATCCGGGGTCTTCGAGCGGATAGCGCAGGTGCCAGAACTTGCCCTGCACCTCGCGGGTCTCGACCTCGAGGTCGGAGATGGCGGTGCCGAACCTGGGGTCCCAGTTCACAAGCCTCTTGTCGCGGTAGATCAGGCCCTCGCGATGGAGCTGGACGAACACTTTGAGCACCGCGCGGCTGAAGCCCTCGTCCATCGTGAAGCGCTCGTTCGCCCAGTCGCACGAGGCGCCCAGCCGCCGCAGTTGGCGGGTGATCGCGCCGCCCGACTGCGCCTTCCACTCCCAGACATGCTCGATGAAGGCCTGGCGGCCCATCTCGCTGCGCTTGACCCCCTGGCTCTCGAGGTTGCGCTCGACCACCATCTGGGTCGCGATTCCGGCATGGTCGGTGCCGACCACCCACAGCGCGTCCCGGCCCTGCAGGCGGGCGTGGCGGACCAGGATGTCCTGAAGCGTGATGTCGAGGGCGTGGCCGATGTGGAGCGAGCCCGTCACGTTGGGCGGGGGGATGACGATGGTGAAGGGTTCGGCCTCGGGCCGCTCCGGCCGGAACAATCCCTCCCCTTCCCAGCGCGCATACCAGCGCGCCTCGATCTCGGCGGGGTCGAAGGTCTTGGCAAGCTCGCTCATCGCCGCGCGCTTAGACGATGCGCTCCACGCGGAGCAATCGCCAACCCCTTCCAAAACGTCTCACGATGTCAAAGAGCCGATTCGATTCGCGGCCCATTGTTCACGTTTCGTTCCGATTTGTCAAGCTCAAAGATTCTTGCCGGTGATCCGGGCGATCTCGCGGGTGACGAGCGCCTCGACCATGTCCGGCAGGTTCGCTTCGAGCCAGTCCTTCAGCATCGGCCGAAGCATCTCGCGAACGGCGCTGCCGAGCGCGGCGTCGTCCCCCCCGGTGGCCGCGCAGGCCGGGGCGTCGCTCGGGTCGCGCATCGCGGCGAGCGCCGCCAGCGCCTGCCGGCTCGCCGCCGCCGCGTCTTCCGAGACCAGCCCGTCGCCTTCCCCCACCGGGTCGTCGAGCTCGAGCACGTCGTCCTCGGCCGTTTCGGGCCGCTGCGCCTCGGCCGGACGCGCGCCGCGGGCGGGGCGCGCCGAAGCGACCCTGCCGTCCTCGGCGATCACGCGCTTGATGGAAGCGAGTATCTCCTCCATCGACGGTTCCTGGTTAATATCCCCCATGACGAGGGACTTATCGCTCAATTCGCAGGCGGTGTCACGGGGGTGTCGGGGGGGCCCGCAATCGTACGGGTAGCGACGGGCGCCGGCGCCGGGTCGTCGCTCCAGTCGGACGCGCGCTTGCGGGTCTTGTTGTAGTGGAGCAGCGGATCGTAGAGCGTCCCGCCGTCGAGGTTGAGGTCCTCCGCCTCGGCCTTGCCCATCGCGTTGAGCAGAGCGAAGCCCGCGACGTAAGCGTCGCGCCGGGCGCTTACCAGCGCGACCTGGCTGTTCAGAAGCTCCTGCTCGGCATTGAGCACGTCGAGGACGTTGCGCGTGCCGACGGTCTGCTCGGCGCGCGTCCCCTCGAGCGCGAGCGTGTTGGCGGAAACCGCCACCTGGTTCGATTCGATCGCCTGAAGCGTCGCCTGGTAGGTGGCGAAGGCAGCCCGGACCTGGGCGACGACCGAGCGCTCGAGCTCGACGCCGCGCTCGAGGAGCTGGCTCTGGATCGCCTGCGCCTGCCGCACGCGCGCGCCGACGAGGCCGCCCTGATAGATCGGGATCCGGGCCTGGACGCCGACATTGGTCTGCGTCACCGTGTCCGGAGCGCCCGGCGCGAACTGGCGGTCGGCGGTGCCGAGATAGTTGATCGCCTGGCCCCCGCCCACTGCCGAGACGGTCGGCAGCCGGTCGGCGCGAAGCACCGAGACGTCGCGGCCGGCGGCGCGGATCTGCGCCGCGATGCTGACCAGGTCCGAATTGTTGGCAAGCGCGATATCGACGGCCTGCTCCGCGGTGCCGGGCAGCGGCGGCAGCGGGTCCGGCGGCGCCAGGTCGCCCGGCGGCGTGCCGACGACGCGCTGGTAATTCTCCTCGCTGCCCTCGAGTCGCCCTTGCGCGGTCGCGAGGTTCGACCGCGCAAGCGCCAGCCGAGCCTCGGACTGGGCGACGTCGGTGCGAGTGAGATCGCCGACCTCGAAGCGGTCCTTCGTCGCCTGCAAATTGGTTTGCAGCACGCGCACCTGGTTGCGGTTCAGGGTGACGATCGAGCGGTCGCGGATGACGTCCATGTAGGCGCCCACCGCTTCGGTGAAGACGTCGCCCTCGGTCGCCTTGAGCGCCGCCCGGCCGGCCAGCACGCGCTCGTCGGCGGCGCGGATCTGGTTGCGCACCCGCCCCCCGTTGAACAGGGGATAGCTGACGCTCACCCCGGCGCTGAGGTTGCGGCCCGTGCCGCCGCCGGTCTGAGTGAGATCCTGGTTGACGCCAGCCGTCCCCGAAAGCTGCGGCCGGCCCTGGGCCCGAGCCACGGCGACGCTCTCGTCGAGCGAGCGCAGCTGGGCGCGCTGGCCCATGATCGTCGGGTTGCTGTTATAGGTCTGGACGAGCGCGCGGCGCAGGTCCTCGCCGTTCGCCGCGCTCGCCAGCGCCGCCAGGCTCGCCGCGGCCAAAATCCCCACCCGCATCACTGAAACTCCGCTCTTCAAAAGGTGAACGCCCTGGGGCGCGCGAAACCGGGCAGGATCGCCGCCGCCGCGTCGGCGAAGGGCGCCAGTCCGAATCCATCCCCCGCCCGGCGGCCGATGGCAAGCCGGGTCACGCCCTGCTCGAGAAGGGCGGTGGCGAGCCGCCCCTTCTCCTCGAGCTGGGCGACGATCGCGTCGGGCACGAGCTCGACCGCCCCGTCGATCAGGACCAGGTCGTAAGGCGCGCCGTCGGCCGCGCCCTTGGCCAGCGGTCCCTCGACGAGCCGGACGCCGGTGCCGGCCAGCGATTCCCGCGCCGCCGCCGCCAGGTCGGCATCCTCCTCGACCGCGACCACGCTCGCGACCAGCCGGGCAAGGACCGCCGCGGCATAGCCCGTCGCGGCTCCAACGACCAGCGCCCGGTCCTGAGGCCTCGGCGACGCCTCGGTCAGGAGGCGGCCCAACGCCATCGGGCTGTTGAGGTCGCGCCCCGGCTTCAGCGCAACGACCGCATCGGCGTAAGCGAGCGCCGCCCGGTCGGCCGGAACGAAGCGCTCGCGCGCCACCTCGCCCATCGCGGCGAGCACGCGCGGATCGTTGGTCCCCGTCGTTCGGAGCTGGCTCGCGATCATCGCCCGGCGCATCTGCTCGAAATTCTGCTCGGTCATCTGCGCCGCCTCATCGCACAACTGTCTTATTGGTGCAATACACCTTGGATCCCCAGCGGCTTTTATCGGCATGGCCGGTGCAGGCCAAGCGGATAGTCCCGACGAATGCTCCGTCCAGCAGCAAGAGCCATGCCATCGCCCGAGCCTCAGCCGAGGGCCCGCGAAAGGCCTCTCGTGTCCGCTTCCGGACAGAGCTCGTCCGGACCCGGACAGGAAGCGAAGCCGGTTGACTTGCCGGCGCCGAATGCACAAGTCGCCCGCGGCGGCCCGATGGCGGAGTGGTTACGCAGAGGACTGCAAATCCTTGCACGCCGGTTCGATTCCGGCTCGGGCCTCCATCCTCTCCTGGGGCGAGCGTCTTGCAGAAGGCCCGCGCTCAATAGCCGCAGGGAAAAGCCGACTTCAGGGCGGCGAAGATCACCACGGCGGCATTGACGCCCCCCTCCTCGGGGTGGGCGCGGACATAGCGCACGGTCACCTGGGTGATCTGGTCGTTGGTGACGCCTGCCGGAATGCAAATGACCTGGGGCCTGCCCGCCGCGGCCAGGGCGCCCGCCCACGAGTCCGTCGAGCCGACGACATAACCGAGGCACGCGGCCCGGTCCTGCGCACAAAGATCGGACAGCAATTTGGCGGTCAGGCGGGTCGGGATGGTCGCCTGCGCGGCCGGGGGCTTCGCGGCGGGCGGCTGCGCCGCCGCCGTAAGAAGCAGAGCCGACAAGGCCGACATTGTAATTCTACGCATAAACCTCTCCCCAAACCGGACGGACCTTTAACACGATTTTTCAAAGGCTAAAGGGACTTCTGGGGCCTGGCCGCCGGCGAGTGAAAGGGAGTCGATTGCCGCGCAAGCGCGGCGGCCCGCAATGTCCATGGCCGACGAGGCCGACATTCCGTCTCGACACTCCGGCGCGCCTCCAGCATTGTTCGCCGATGCCAGCACGGCTCAGCCGCTTTCGAAAGACACATTTTGCCTGACCGAAAGATAGCGACCGACGATTTCCAGGCTGACTATCCGAAGCGAAACGCAAACGCGTCTGAGAAACGCATTGGACCTGTCTGTTCTCGCCCTTGCCCGGAGGCCTCGTGCAAGAAGGGGAACGCGTCGAACTTCACGCCGCCCACGACCGTGAGGTGGTCGCGCTCTGGACCTCCTGAGCATAGCCTCCTGCCTTATCCCGCCGGAGCACCTTGGGCAAAAACCGGCAGTTCGCCGGAAATTGAGAGAATTTGCGTTGCCAATCCCGTTGCGGCGCAACTAAATAGGCGACAGACCGCCTTCGCAAAAGCGGGCTTGAAATCAACAGGGAGCGAACGAATGTCCTTTCAAACTGCTATGATCCGCGCGGGTGTCCTCGCGGCCGCGAGCACCCTCGCCATCGCCTTCGCCACGCCGGCCTCCGCTCAGGGGGCCGTCTGCGCCACCGACGCGGCGGGCGTTCCCGTCCCTCCCTCGAAGGGCATTCCGAGCGGCGGACCGACCGCCACGGCCTGCGGCAACCTCGCTACGGCGAGCGGCACCGGCTCCACCGCCGTCGGCGACCGCGCGGTCGCGTCCGGCAACTTCTCCTCGGCCTTCGGTGATTTCTCGGCCGCGACCGGCATCCAGTCGACGGCCATCGGCGACGTCGCCAGCGCCCTCTCGACCAACGCCACGGCCGTCGGCCGCAACGCCAACGTCGTCGCGGCCGCCACCAACGGCACCGCGCTCGGCAGCGAGACGCTGGCCGGCGGCGTCAATTCGACCGCGACTGGCTGGCGCGCATCGGCCACGGGAACCTCGTCGAGCGCTTACGGCGATCGTGCCGTAGCGTCCGGCAACTTCTCGACCGCGCTGGGCGATTTCGCCGCCGCGACCGGCCTGCAGTCGACTGCGGTCGGTGACGTCGCAAGCGCTCTTGCGACGAACGCCAGCGCGTTCGGCCGCAACGCCAACGTGACGGCCGCCGCCACCAACGGCACCGCGCTCGGGGCCGAATCGGTCTCGGGAGGCGTGAACTCGACGGCCGTCGGCTGGCGCGCCGCGGCGACCGGCCAGTCGTCGACTGCGCTGGGCGATCGCGCCGTCGCTTCCGGCAACTTCTCGACCGCCCTCGGCGATTTCGCCGCCGCGACCGGTCTCCAGTCGACCGCAGTCGGTGACGTGGCGAGCGCGCTCGGCGCCAACTCCACGGCCGTCGGCCGCAACGCCAACGCACTGGCCGCGAACTCGACGGCCCTCGGCACCGGCGCCACGGTCGCGGCGGCGCACACCAACTCTACCGCGATCGGCAACGGCGCGGCCACGACGGCGGCCAACCAGGTCACGATCGGCGGTGCCGGCACCACCGTGCGCTTCGGCGGCTACACCACGGCCGGCGTGCTGGTGAACGACGCCAACGGCGTGATCAGCACGAACACCACGCTGCTCGGCCAGGTCGCGACCAACACCACCAACATCGCCACCCTGCAGACGACACAGGCGGCCCAGGCCGGTCAGATCACGGCGCTTCAGGGCAGCGTCGCTACGCTGAACACCAATGTGACGACCCTGCAGAGCCTGACCAACCTGAACATCCGCGACATCCGCAAGGCCAATGAGGGCGTCGCCATGGCGCTCGCGATGGAATCGCCGTACCTCCCGGCCGGCACCAACATGGGCGTCGCCGGCGGCATCGGCTACTTCCAGAACCGCTTGGCGGGCACGGCCTCCTTCGCCGCGCGGGTCGGCACGAACTCGTCCTTCTCCGCTGGCGTCGGCTTCGGTCTCGACAGCGGCGAGATCGGCGCGCGGGCCGGCTTCCAGGCTGCGTGGTAGGCCTCACGATCACGACAAGTCCGGGCCGGGGTCGATGATCCCGGCCCGGCTTCTTTTGGCGGCCTGGGCGGCGATCGCTTCGGCTGCAACTGCCCAGGTGCCGAGCACCGTGCCGGCGCCGCCGGCCGCACAGTCGGCGGTGCCGGACCCAATGGTGGTCAACAAGCTGATCTGGTCGGCCATGGCCGCGCTCGATCAGGCGAACCAGACCGGCAATTATTCCGTGCTCCGTGATCTCGGCGCGCCCGGCTTCCAATCGGGCAGCTCGGTAGAAACGCTCGGCACTGTCTTTCAGGCGCTGAGGAGCCGGAAACTCGATCTCGGCAATACCTTGCTGGTGGCGCCCAACCTGCAAATACCCCCGACGATCGTTCAGGGGGGGTTGCTGCGGCTGCGCGGGGCGTTCCCGTTGCGGCCGGTACCGATCGGGTTCGACCTCCTTTTTCAGAACATTTCGGGCCAATGGAGGATTTTCGGCATCGCCGTGGCGCCGATTGTGCTCCCGGCGCCACAATCGGGCTCGACAAAACCTTGAAAATGCACTTCAAAGCCTCGTCATCTTGCAACTTTCCAGAGTTTCGTTAACACCGCGTCCAGCAGGGAGAGATTTCGATGAATCAGACCAAGAATGCGCACGCGGCCCCGAAGCGGGATTGGATCCGTCCCGGCGTCCAGCGCCTCGAGGCTGGCGCGGCCGAGAGCCAGCGCGGCGCGACGCCCGACGGCGGCGGCGGCAACCAGGGCTCCTAAAACCGTTCGTTTGTACGATTCGGCCCCCCGCCTCGTGGCGGGGGGTTTTCTATGAGCGCCGTCGCCGGATACTGGGCTTTCGAGTCCGGGCTCGACGGGCCCGCGCGCTGCGAGGCCATGCTCGCTGCGCAGCGGCTCTACGGGCCGGACGACACGCGCAGCGCTCAGGCGGGCGGTCTCGCTTTGGGACGAAACCTTTTCCGCCTGCTTCCCGAAGATTCGCACGACGTCCAGCCGCTTTCGGATCCGCTAGGCCGCTACGCGCTCGTCGCCGACCTGCGGCTCGACAATCGCGAAGAGATAGCCGCAGCGCTTGACGTCGCCCCGCGGCACCGCGAGCGCGCCGCCGATTCCCATATCCTCTTCCTCGCGCTGCAGCGCTGGGGCGAAGCGGCGCTCGACCGCATCCTGGGCGACTTCGCCTTCGCTTTCTTCGACAGCGCCGCCCGCAAGCTGCTGCTCGCCCGCGACCCCCTCGGGCAGCGGCCCCTCTTCTACCATCGCGGCAAAGGCTTTCTCGCTTTCTCCTCGATGCCCCGCGGAATACACGCCGCCGGCGTCGAACGTCGTCCGGCCCTGGACGCGGCGGCGCGCTACCTCGCGTTGTTGTACCCACGAGGGCCGCAGAGCTGGTTCGAAGGCATCGAGCGTGTCGAGCCCGGCCATGTCGTTACCCTGACGGCCGATTCGAATCGCAGCCGGAGGTTCTGGACCCCTGAGCGCCGCGAGCTTCGGCTTGGGCGCTTCGAAGATTATGTGGAGGCGTTCCGCGCCGAGCTCGATGCCTCCGTGGCGCGTCGCCTTCGCGGTGCCGGTCCGGTCACCGCCGCCCATCTCAGCGGCGGCTGGGACAGCGGCGCGGTGACCGCGACAGCGGCCCGGCTCCTCGCCAGGGACGGTGGCAAGCTGGTCGCCTTCACCGCGGTCCCGGCTCGCGCCTCGCCCCCGCCGCCCCGTCGCTTCAGCGATGAGGGGCCTCTCGCCGCCCAGGTGGCGGCCGGCTATCCCAACGTCGAACACGTGCTCGTCGAAAGCTCGGGACGCTCCCCGCTCGTCGACTTCGACCGCTACGTGCGGCTATTCGAACGGCCGCCTTTCAACCCCTGCAACCATGTCTGGCTGGCCCAGATCCGCGCCGCGGCGCGAGAACGGGGGGCGCGGGTTCTGCTCACCGGCGAGATCGGCAATTGGACGATCAGCGCAGGCCCGGTGTCCATTCTCGCCGATCTCGTCGGCTCAGGCCGCCTGCTGGCCTGGGGGCGCGAGGCCTTTGCGCTCGCAGCGGGCGGGCGGGCGCGCGTCCGCGGCATCGCGGCAAGCTCGTTCGGGCCCTGGCTGCCCGCACCGCTCTGGCGGGGCCTTTCCGGTCTTTCCTCCGCCCCTTCGGTGTCGCTGCAGAGCGCGCTGCGCCGCGAATATTGGCAGACCCTCGCCGGGGAGCAGAGCGGTTTTTCACTGGGGGTCGCGCGTCCCCCGAAGAGCTGCTTCGCTGCCGCCCAGGCGGCCTTTTGCGACATGGACTTGGGCGAGTACCGCAAGGGTGTGCTCGGAGGCTGGGGCATCGACAAGCGCGACGCGACGGCCGACCGCCGCCTGATCGAATTCTGCCTGTCGCTGCCGCTCGACATGCTCATGAAGAAGGGCGAGCGCCGCCCCCTCGCCCGCGCCGCGCTGGCGGACCGTCTGCCGCTCGCGGTTCTGCAAGAGCATCGCAAAGGCTACCAAGCCTCCGACTGGCACATCGGCCTGACCAGGGCGCTCCCCGAGATTAATGTGCTTATCGAAGAGATTGCCGCGGACCCCGAGGCCTCGAGCCTTGTCGATGTCGAGCGCCTGCGATCCCTTGTCCACGCCTGGCCGGACCGCGACTGGGAGACTCCCGAGACGATCGCAAGCTATCGGGTCGCGCTCCTTCAAGGCTTGGCCGCGGGCCACTTCATTCTCGCCGCGCGCGGTTGAGGCGGTTAAGAGCGACCCGGTGACCTTCGATTATCATGTGTTCGGCCTTAATTTTCGGTCCGACATTCCTCTCCCAGACCTTCCCGCCGCACCAATGGACGCGGAGCCTGACGTTCGCATTGGCTTCGGGGCGATCGACGCGCCTGAGGCGGGTCCCGGCTATTCGGCGACCCCGCACGGCACGCTCCTCAGCGTCGCGAGCGTCGGCCGATACCTCATCCGCCGCGACGAGGTCGTCGTGGAGGCTGCGCCCGGCGCCTCGGAGCGCAATGTGCGGCTTTATTTGCTCGGCTCGGCGATGGGCGCTTTGCTGCACCTTCGGGACCTGCTGCCGCTCCACGCCAACGCCGTCGACCTCGGCGGACGAGCGGTCGCTTTCGCGGGTCATTCGGGCGCCGGAAAGTCGACCCTCGCGGCGTGGTTCCACGATCAGAATTATCCGATCCTCGCCGACGATGTCTGCGTGCTCGGGGTCGGCCCCACCGGCCTGCCCCTCGCCTATCCCGGCATTCCGCGGCTCCGCCTCTGGCGCGAAGCGATCGAGGCCAGCGGCCGCGACGTGCAGCATTTCGACCGGTCGTTCGACGACACCGAAAAATACGACGTTCCCACTCTCCGCGAGGCCAGCCGGCTGGATCCCTTGCCGATCGCGGCGATCTACTTGCTCGCAAAGGCCGAGGGCGAAGCCGGCCATCCGAATCCGGCGCCGCTGAGGGGTGCCGCCGCGGTCGAGGCGCTGGTCTCCAATACCTATCGCGGGGCCTTTGTGAGCACGATCGGCGCCACCGGGGCGCATCTGGCGGCCTGCGTCCAGCTCGCCCAGGCCGTGCCGATCTTCCAGGCCGATCGGCTCTGGGGGTTCGACCGGTTCGCCGAGGAGGCCCGGCGACTCGAGAGGCACGCGCTGGCGCAGGCGAGGCTGCAGCCGAGAGCGGCAAGAGCCTGATCGTCTGAAGTCGAAGCGCTTCGCGCTTCGGCTGAAGGCGTGAATCAGGCTCTAGACGATCTTGGTCTAGGGCCGGACGATCCGGCCGCCCTTCATCACCAGCCGCACGGCCCTGACCGCCGATATGGCCTTTGTCGGATCGCCTTCGACCGCCACCAGGTCGGCCAGGAGGCCGGCGCGCAATTCGCCGCGATCCGCCAGGCCGAAGGCCCGCGCATTGCCCGACGTCGCCGCCTTGAGGACGGCGGCCGGCGCCATGCCGTAGGCTACCATCAGCTCCATCTCGCGCGCATTGTCGCCGTGGCGGAATACGCCGACGTCGCCGCCCATGCAGATCGCGGTTCCGGCCGCCAACGCGGCCGCGAAGCTGGCCCGCTTGTCCCGCACCGATTGCGGCTCCGGGGCCTCGCCGTTCCAGCCCCGATAGCGCGCGATCGCATCGCCGGCAGCCAGGGTCGGGCACAGGACGGTGCCGCGCGCCTTCATGAGCTGGAAGATCTCCGGCGCTCCGGCATCGCCATGCTCGATCGTGTCGGCGCCGGCGAGGACGGCACGGCGCATCCCCTCCGGCGTGCCGGCATGGACGGCGACCGGACGTCCGGCCGAGTGGGCAGCCTCGACGGCGGCCTTCATCTCTTCGAGGGTGAAGGTCGGACGGCTCGGCTCGCCGGGGCGCCAGCGATAATCGCCGTACAGCTTCACGACGTCGGCGCCCGCCCCGATCTGGTGCCTCACGGCGGCGACCAGTGCAGGTCCGTCGGCTTCTTCGGCGCCAAGCGCGGCGAAGTCCGGATCGGCGCTCTTGGGCCCGTACGCCCCCGTCGCGACAAGCGCGCGCGTTGCGACCAGCATGCGCGGGCCGGGAACGACGCCCTGCTCGATCGCCTGCTTCAGCCCGACGTCAGCGTAACCGGCGCCTTCGGTGCCGAGGTCGCGCACCGTCGTAAAGCCGGCCATCAGGGTGTCGCGGGCGTGGTTGACGGCACGCGCGGTGCGAAGCGCCAGCGGCTCCTTGAGCACCTGATCGTCCCAGCTGGTCTCGTCATAGGGGTGCAGGAACAAGTGGGAATGGCCCTCGATCAGGCCGGGCATGAGCGTCGTCCCCGGGAGCTCGACGATCCGGGCGCCCGGCGGCGACTGGAGGTTCGGGCCGACCGCTTCGATCCTGTCGCCCTTCACCAGAACGGTCCACCCTTCGTGCACCCGGCCGTCCGCGCCGTCGAAGACCCGCGCCGGACGCAGGTGGATCGGCGCGTCTTGAGCAAGGGCCGGAAGCGGAGAGCAGATCGCGACGAGCAGGCTCAGAAGGCGCATGGCCCGGCATTACAGCGGCCGCGCCCGGGGCGCCACGCTGAAAACCGACCGCCGCTATCCGGGCGTATCTGCGGGCGCGTGCTCGGCAACCGACAAAGCGGCGTCGCGAGCCAGTGCAGCGAGCAGCCCCGTCTCCCGCGCTGCCGCCTCCTCGAACAGGGCGCGGCGGCTCTCGCTGTCCGCTCGGGTCGCCGCCAGCGCCTGCAATCCGGCGAACCTCATGCGCTCGCTGGGATGGCACTGCGACACCTCTTCCGCCAGGGCGATGCCCTCCTCGCCGGCCGCGGCGGCCGCGAGGCGGACCAGGGTGGCCAAGCCACCGGGATTTATGATCGCCCTGACCTCCGAGCGCTTCAGGTCGAAGCTGTACTGGTCGCGGAGGTCCGTCGTCGGTGAAGTCGCCAGAATATTGAGCGACACCGAGAGTGCGTCGGGGTGGAGCTGCGAATGGACGTCGATATGACGCCGGTAGAGCATGACCTTGCCGGGCGAGAGGCGGGAGCGCTCCACGAAGCGCAGTGCCACCTTTTCGCCGGGGTGGCCGACAACGCTCGCATAATCATATTCGTAATAATCGCTCCAATAGCCGGGCCCGAGATAGCCCACCGTCAGGAAGCTGAAATTATGGTCGTGGGGAACGGCGTAGAAAAAGGGCTGGCTGCCGCTGTTCACAACCACGCTGTCTTCGGCCGCAGGCCAGAAGTTCGCTCGAATGAGGAACTTGCGCGAGGTGCCGTGAAGCAGGACGACCTGTGGTCCGTACTGGTTTCTGGCGACCTGCCCCGCGCATTGGCGCTTGAGCTCCTCGATGACGATATCTCCGAGGAAGTGCCGGTTATTGCACAATTTCCGGAGGTGGGGCGCGAACTCGGCCATTGAATCCTCGTCGCCCGGATCGAACCCGCCCCCCTCAAGAGCCTCGACGAGATCCCCCATCTCAAGGCTGTCGGATCCGGCCGTCGGGATCACGCGAGGCATCGGACGCCCTCCTCTTCGTAGAGCGCCAGGACGGCGGCGGCAGCTGCTCTCACCTCCGGATGAGGATCGGCATTCGCCATTCGACCGAGATGCGGAAACGCAGCATCGGCATCGAGCGCGACGAGCTCGCGCAGGGTCTGCCAGCGGGCGTAGAAATGCGGGCTCCCGAGCAGCTCCTCGAAGACGGGGACTGCATCGGTGCGCTCCATGGTCCGGAGCAGCGACAGCATCATCTGGGTCCGCGAGCTGGTCTCGTCGCCGGAGCTCGCGGCGACGAACCTATGGGTATCGGCATCGAATTCGACCATCAGCGGGCCGGCGCCCACGGGGGTCAGCGCCTGGCAATAGACAATGTCCGACTTCGTGCTGTCGATGACGAACGCTTCACATCGCCCGTCGATCGCGATCATATCCCCATCGCGCAGGCTGCGCCGCCCGACCAGGCGGCAGCGGGTCTCGGGCGTGCCGCTGAATCCTTCCCCGATCGGGTCGGTGGCCCACAGCGAAACGGTCGCCCCGCCTGCTCTGAGAAAATGGTAAACCGAGCGCTGGCCGGTGAAAGTGATCGACGCGCTGCCGGTCCGCCGCGCCCGTTTCAGGGCGAGCGCATCCGCGGACGCCACGGCGACGAAGATGGTCAGCAGCCGATGCTCGTAGAGCCAAAGCCCGGCGACCATTTCGGTCGCCGAATTCCGTATCGGCGGACGGAAGAAGGGATCGTTTCGCGCGGCCCGCGTCATCCGGCGCAGGCTGTCCGCCACGAGCGAGCCGTCGCACAGGGCTTGTCGAGCTATCTCCAGCAAAGCGTCGGCCTCCTTCGGGCTCGCTTCGAGCCGCGCGGACAGGCGAGCCGCCGCGGGCTCGCCTTTGATCTCCCTGCCGATCTCCTCGATCCGTTCGTAGGTCGATGTTTGGGCGGCGGGATCCTGCAACCAGCGGGTCAATTCCGGTCGGGTTATCATATCTTGTCCTTTCGAAGGGGGGCGGACCACGCGCCCCCTCGAAACATCCCTGATCAGCCGCTTACGATGGCGACGAAAACACCGACGCAGGTGCTGCCGCCCACCTCTCTATGCTTCATCGAGCCATAGATACCGACCCGGGTGCGCAGCTCGGGAAGCTTCGAAATATCGATCTTTTTCATGTGACGTCTCCTGCTGGTGGATGGTGCAGGAACGGCAATTCGGCGGGCGGCACGCGCGGGGCAGCCGCTGTGAACTCCCGCTCCATGCCCCGCCCATCAGTCGCGGCAGGATCTCGATCCTGTCCGTGTCGCGGAAATTAAACTGTGGATATTTCGGGGAGAAATCCCGTCAGGACCCATTCGACGCTTCGTGCTGCGTCTCTTCCGCATAGGCCTGCCGCAATTGCTCCAGCCGCCGCAGCTCACCCTTTGCCTTCATCCGGGATCGCAGCTGGTAGGCGATCACCAGGCTGAGGGCACACAGCGTGAGAATGCCGCGGGTCGATTGCGCCCATGTGGTCAATATCGCGAGCGGATGACTGATGTCGCTGTGGGTGCGGAACGCGACCTTGATGAGCAGGGCGGCGGGCACGAGCAAGGGAAAGGCGATGATGCTCAGCGTCGCGCGCCGCAGGTCCGAGCGGGCGTTCTGGACGCTGCTGGCGAGGAACGTATCCCTGGTGTCGAGCGTCCGCCTCATCTGCCGGATCTTTCGGAGGGTCCAAGTGAGCCACACCGTCCCTATCAGCAGAAAGACGGCCGCGATCATGGTTACGGGTCCTGGCGCCGACAAAGCGGCGAATGCGCTGCCGCCCACGATCATGACGAAAAAGGCCAGGTCGGCATAGGCAAGCAGCTTGCCCTGGCGGCGTGCGCGCCGGGCGGCTTCTTCGAACTCGAGGCTGCGCACTTCCGGCTCTTGCCAGAGCTCGGCCAGCTCCTGGAGATCGGGATCGATCATGACCGGCGCTCCATGATGGATTTGAGGGTGATCTTCGCGCGCTGGCAGCGCAGCATGACCGCATTTGGGGTTATGCCCAGGATGGTCGCCATTTCGGCATAGGTGAATCCCTCGAAGCAGAGCACGATCGCTTCGCGCTGCGGGATGGGGAGAAGCTGGATGGAATCGACCAGCTGACGCTTCTGATCGTTGCGCAAAGCGATCTCGTCGGGGGGCGGCGCGCTCGAGACGAGGTCGAGGGGTAGCTCGACCTGCCGCGGCTCGCGGGCGTGCTTGGCGACGTGCGAGATGCATCGCTTCTGGGCGATCGCCGCCGCGAAGGTCTTTATCGACGCGTCGCCCCGGTAATTGGGCAGCGCGAGCCAGATCGCGAGCAATATGTCCTGGACCATCTCGCGGCGCAGCGTGGGGTTCGCCTCGTGCGACAGGACGATGCGCGTGATCAGCCCCGTGCAGGTCGCGACGACCTCGTCGAAGAGTTGCTCCTTTGAGCGCCCGACGGCCATTGCTACACAGATGCCCCCGCCGGGCCCCTCCCGGCGGGAAGCTTCTGCAAGATGAGCCCCGGAAGATCAATTCGCATCCGGCGAAAGGAATTTCGAAGCGATGGAGCGCAGCGCCCAGAACAGCGGCACGATCCAAGTCCGCGCCGCGCACCGATTCGACGTCGAACGGCTGAACGCGTGGATGGAGCGCGAGGTCGAAGGCTATGAGGGGCCGCTCGCCGTGGAGCAATTCCGCGGCGGCCAGTCGAACCCGACCTACAGGCTGACCACGCCGTCGCGGCGCTACGTCCTTCGCCGCAAGCCGCCGGGCAAGCTGCTGCCCGGCGCCCACGCCGTCGACCGCGAGTTTCGTGTCATTTCCGCACTCGCGGGGCAGAATTTCCCGGTCGCTCGCCCCTACGCCCTCTGTCTTGACGAGACGGTCATCGGCACCCCTTTCTACGTCATGGACATGGTCGAAGGCCGGATCTTCTGGGAAGCCGATTTCCCGCAGGTTCGGCTCGAGGACCGCCCCCATTATTTCGACGCCATGAACCGGACCCTCGCCCGGCTTCATTCGATCGATCCGGACGAAGCCGGGCTCGGCGATTACGGCAAGCCCGGCAATTATTTCGAACGGCAGATCGGGCGCTGGTCGAAACAATATCTGGGCGACACCGAAGCCGGCCGCGTGCCGGCGATGGACCGGCTCGTCGAATGGCTGCCCCGGAACATCCCTCCGGACGAGGAAGAGGCGCGGATCATCCACGGCGATTTTCGCTGCGACAACATGATCTTCCACCCGACGGAGCCCGAGGTCGTCGCCGTTCTAGACTGGGAGTTGTCGACGCTCGGCCATCCCCTCGCCGATTTCACCTATCACCTGATGGTATGGCGAATGCCGGCGGGGGTCTCGACGGGCCTCGCCGGCCTCGACCTTCCAGCGCTGAACATCCCCAGCGAGACCGACTATGTCGCGGCTTATTGCGAGCGCACTGGGCGCACAGGCATTCCGGCCATCGATTTCTACATGGCCTTCAACATGTTCCGCCTCGCCGCGATCGTCCACGGCATCAAGGGCCGGCTGGTCCGGGGCAATGCCTCCTCCGCGCACGCCGCGCAGATGGCGGCCAGCCTCGAGCCGCTCGCCGAGCGCGCCTGGGAGCAGGCCCTGCGCGCCGGCGCCCGCTAGCTCGGCGCCTTAGCGAGGGGTTGAACCGTCCCGTCACACTCTTGACGGCCGCCGTTTTCGAGCGAGGATAGGCCCGTGATCGGCCCATCCCTGTTTCGCCCGCGTGGGTTCTTCAGGGGACGAGCCGACTTAAGGGGGGACGATGCGGCGGTGGGGCGCCAGTCAAGCGCTGCAGCGGGGCTCGGCAGGCCCAGTGGCGGCTGAGCGGCGGGAGAGCCGCTTCCCGCTTGTGGTCTCCATCGTCGGCACGCGTCCCGAAGCGATCAAAATGGGTCCCGTCGTGCGCGCGCTCGCACGCTGCAACCGGCTTCGTCAGCGAGTCCTGCTCACCGGGCAGCATAGCGGCCTTGCTCGCCATTTCGACGTGGGCGACGAGATAGTTCGCGAGCTGCCTTTCGACCCCCGCGGCCGCAGCCCGTCCCGGCTCCGCGAAACCCTGCATCAGGCTCTCTGCGGCCATTTCCAGCGCGACAGGATCGACCTCATGCTCGTCCAGGGCGACACCGCGAGCGCTCTGGCCGGAGCGTTCGCGGCGCGCGACTGCGGCATCCCGATCGGCCATGTCGAAGCCGGCCTTCGCTCCTTCGACCTCAGTCAGCCCTGGCCCGAAGAAGGCAATCGCGTGGCCATCGACGCGCTTTCGGATTTGCTCTTCGCGCCGACCGAGACCGCGGCCGAGAATCTCCGCCGGGACTGGCGCGTCGGCGGCCGTATCGAGGTGACCGGCAACACCGGAATCGACGCTCTGCTCGACACGCGGCGGCGCCTTCCGCGCTCCCGGGTGGAGCGCAAGCGACTGATCGTCGCGTCGTGCCATCGCAAGGAGAATCAAGGCGAGCGCCTCCGCTCCGTCTGCGCGGCGCTCAGGCATATAGCGAGCGCGCTTCCGGTGGAGGTCGAGGTTATCCTTCACCCCAATCGTCATGCCCGCGCGGCGATGGAGGCGGCGCTCGGCGAAGCGCCTGGGATCCGCCGCGTCGATGCCCTCGATTATCAGGAGATGGTCGGACTCCTCGACCGGTCCTGGCTGCTTCTCACCGACAGCGGCGGATTGCAGGAAGAGGGGCCGGCGCTTGGAAAGCCTGTGCTCGTGCTCCGGGACGTGACCGAGCGCGGCGAGGCCGTCGCAACCGGCAACATCGCGCTGGTGGGAACCGATGCCGACAGGATATTCGAAGCGGTTTCCGCTCTCTTCGCCGACGAGGCACGCTACGCCGCCATGGCGCGCCCCGCCTTCCCGTTCGGCGACGGCCGCGCGGCGGAACGGATCGCGGCGTCGGTCCAGGCCTGGCTCGACGCGCGGCGGACCCGCGCCGCCTAGCCTGAAGCGCGCTTCAGCCGCTCGAGCAGCCGGTCCCGAGCGGCGAGGATTTCGGCCTGGCGTTCGATCAGCACGTCGCGGGCCAGGAAGTGACCCGTGATTCGCAGAGCGTCGAGAACCTCCGTCCAGCCGGCTGGGGCCGGATCGCCAAGCAGGAAGCCGGGCAAGGGGAAGAGGCGGTCGCGATACTCCCCGGCGCCGGCACGGCTGACCGCCCGGCCGCTTTTGGGGCTGACGAAGGCGAGGTCGTTGCGCGCTCCCGTTGCCGCGCATTCGGAGAGATCGAGGCCGAAGCCGAGCTCCGCGAGGACGAGCAGCTCGTAGCGCGCCAGCGAAGGCGCCCAACTGCGCGCACTCGCCGAGGCCTCGACGGCGGAGAGGAGCCCGTCCAGTCCTGCGTAAACGCGCGGATAGGCCTGCCCTTCGGGCAGGACCGCAGCCGTCAGCGCCGTGACCCACTCGATGAGCGCGGCGGGCAGCGCCTCGTTCAGCAGAGCGCCGCGGCTGGCCGCCAGCTCGACCGAGAGCTGCGGGAGCTGCTCCTCGGTGCGCGAGCGGAACTCGGCCTGGACGAGGTTGCCGGCAAGGAGGACGGGCCGAAGGCGGCGCGAGCGGCCGCCCCGCACATAGCCGGCCTGAAGGCCCTCCGCGGGTGTCAGGGCGCGCACCACCGCGCCATGCTCGCCGTGGGGCCGGACGGCGCAGACGATCGCAGGGGTGACGAGACGCATCGCCGCTCGATGCGGCTAGAGCGCCCGCTCGTAAAGCGCGTTCGACCAGGCCTGCTCGGCGAGCCGCCTCGTCCGGCGCAGGCGGCTGGCGGGAAGCGGCCTCGCCTCGGCCCCGATGACGAGATCCCCAAGGCCGCTGAAATGCGCGGTGGGAAGCGTTTCCGAATGGTTTTCGAGGAATGCGCACAAGCGCTCGAAGCGCCCGCAAAGCGCCCCGTTGGCCCGCTTGCCATCCCGGCTCGCAAGCTCGAAGCCGTGGGTCACCAGCACCACCGCCGGATGCCCTTCCCGCGCCGCGTGGAGCAGGCACGCCTCGATTTCGTCCGAGGACAGGGCGCACAGCTGGACGTGGCGCAGGCGCCCGCCGGAATCCTCGATCTGCGTGACGGGCAGCTCGATAATGCCGTCGATCGCGACCGGGGCGATCAGGTCCCTTTCTAGCGGCAGGGCGCTCGGGTCGGGCGCGTAGCTGCCGTTATGGCTGCTGTCGTAGCGAAGTCCGAGCGCCTTGAGCGCCGCGAGCGTGGCGGCGTCCACCGCGTAGCTGCCCGAGCGGAAGGCGACGGGCTGCGGGGCTCCGGCCTCGACGAGGAGATCGCGAGCGGTGCGGACCAGATCGAGCTGTCCGGCGGCATCGAAGCACGTCAGCTCGAACTTCTCGCCCTCCGGCTTGCCTGAGGCGACGCTCGCCCAGACCGGATGGAGATGGAGCTGAACCTCCTGCCCCGCGGCGAGGATCGGCTCGACCATGCGGCGGATCGGCTCGATGCCGTAGACCAGGGCCGGCATCGGATCGACGAAGAAGACCGCCTTCAGGCCATGCTCGTCAAGCCGCTGCAATTGCCACGGCACCCCGACTCCGGCCGGATCGAACGAACGGACGAGATTTTCCTCCCAGCCCGCGCCCTCGCGATAAGGACGCCAGCCGAGCTCGGTATCGACCGTGATGAGGACGCGGGTCGCCATGCGCCGGCCTTAGCCGCTCGGGTGAAAATAATCGTAAATGGAGCGCGCCATCGCCCGCGAGATGCCGGGCGCTTTCTCGAGGTCCTCGAGGCCCGCGGCGCGCACCGCACGAGCGGTTCCGAAATGCATCAGCAGCGCGCGCTTCCGGCTCGGGCCGATGCCGGGGACGTCGTCGAGCGGCGATGAGCCCATGCTCTTCGCCCTTTTCTGGCGGTGTGCGCCGATGGCGAAGCGGTGGGCCTCGTCGCGCAGGCGCTGGAGGTAGAAGAGCACCGCCGAATTGGTCGGCAGAATGATCTCCCTCCCGCCCGGCAGATGCATCACCTCCCGCCCGGCATTGCGGTCCGGGCCCTTCGAAATCGCCACCACCGGCACGTCGTGGATCCCGGCGCATTCGAGCGTCTCGACGACGGCGCTCAGCTGGCCCTTGCCGCCGTCGATCAGGAGGAGGTCCGGCCATTCGCCGCGGCTGCGGTCGGGATCCTCCTTCTCGAGCCGGGCGAAGCGGCGGCCGAGCACCTCGCGCATCATGGCGAAATCGTCCCCGGGCGCCGTCTCCGGCCGCTTGATGTTGAACTTCCTGTAAGCGTTCTTCCGGAATCCCTCCGGCCCGGCGACGATCATTGCGCCGACGGCGTTCGTGCCCATCACATGGCTGTTGTCGTAGACCTCGATCCGCTGCGGGGCCTCTGCGAGCTCGAACATCTCGGTCAGGGCCCGCATCGTCTTCGCCTGCGTGCTCGTCTCGGCGAGGTGGCGCTCCAGCTCCTCCTCGGCGTTGCGGCAGGCCTGGCGGACCATGCGGACATGGTCGCCGCGCTTCGGCACGCGGAGCGTCACCTTGCGCTCGGCGCGCTCCGAAAGCGCCTCGGCGAGCAGCTCCGCCTCCGGCAGCTCGCGGTCGAGCAGCACCTGCCTGGGCGGCGGCACTTCCTCGTAGAATTGCATGAGGAAGGCGGCGAGCACCTCTGCCTCCGGCACGTCGTTCGTATGGGCCGGGAAGAAGCTCCTGTGCCCCCAATTGTTGCCGCCGCGGATGAAGAAGGCCTGGATGCACATCGTCCCGCCCTTGCAGGCGAGGGCGAAGATATCGGCGTCGCCCAGCCCTTCGGCGGCGACGGTCTGGCTGCCCTGGATGAAGGTGAGCGCGCGGAGGCGGTCGCGGAACACGGCGGCGAGCTCATAGTCCATCGCCTCCGCCGCGTCCTGCATCGCGGCCGCCAGCTTCGCCTGCACCTGCGTCGACTTTCCCGCGAGAAAGCTCTTCGCGTCGGCGACGAGCTCGGCATAGCCCTCCGGGCTGATCCGGCCGACGCAGGGCGCCGAGCAGCGCCGGATCTGGTAGAGGAGGCAGGGCCGTTTGCGGGTGGCCAGGAAGGTGTCGGTGCAGCTTCGCAGCAGGAACAGCTTCTGAAGCGCGTTGAGCGTCCGAGTGACCGAGCCGGCGCTCGCGAACGGTCCGTAATATTGGCCTTTGTGGCGCCTGGCGCCACGATGCTTGCGAACCTGCGGAAAGGGGTGGTCCTCGCGCAGCAGGATGAAGGGGAAGCTTTTGTCGTCGCGGAGCAGGACGTTGTACGGCGGCCGGTAGCGCTTGATCAGCTGCGCCTCGAGCAGCAACGCCTCCGCCTCCGTGTGGGTCGTGACGATCTGCATCGAGCGGGTCTGCGACACCATGCGCTGAAGCCGCTTCGAGAGGCGCGCGACCTGGGTATAGTTGGCGACGCGGTTCCTCAGCGCGCGCGCCTTGCCGACGTAGAGCACGTCGCCCTTGGCATCGAGCATCCGGTACACGCCGGGGCGCACCGGGAGCTGCTTCACCGTCCTGCGGATGGCCGCCACGCCGGCGTCGAGATCCGGCTGATCCGACCCCCGCACCGTGTAGGCGGACTTTTCCTCGTTGAAGCGGTCGGTGGGGGGCTGGCTCACGGCTCGGATTTAGGTCGAAGCTCGCCAATAGGCTATAAGGCGCGGATGCCGAGCGCCGACGCCTTCCGCCGCATCGCCCTCGCCTTACCCGGCGCCGAGGAAGGCGCGCATATGGGCCATGCCGATTTCCGTGTCGGCGGCAGGATCTTTGCGACTCTGGGCTATCCGGACGCAAGCTTTGGCATGGTGAATTTGCTCCCCGAGCAGCGGGAGGATTTCATGACCCTCGCGCCCGAGGCCTTCGGCCCCGCGGCCGGGGCGTGGGGCCGATCGGGGAGCACTCTGGTCCGTCTCGACAAGGTCCCCCACGATGTGCTCGAAACCGCGCTCGCGGCGGCGTGGCGCAAGCGCGCGCCCAGGAGGCTGCTCGACCCGCCGGGCTGACCGGGGCGGCGCTCACATCTGGCAAAAGCGCCCGCAAGGGGCGGCGGCCAGGCTTGCCTTGATCCTGTCGGCCGTCGGCCGGTCCCGGTCGGGAAGGCCGGCCCGCACCGCGTCGGTCATCGCAGCGAGCTCCTGGCGCTGGGCCTGGCTGAGGATGATCGCGAAGTTGGCGGCGTCCCCCGCGAGCTGCTCGATCGCCCGCCGACGGCGCGGCTCGTCGAGCGTCGGGTCCCCGGCCATCTGCAGGAGACCGAGCACCTGCCCGTAGGCCCCCATCCGAGCCTGCTGTAACGCCGTCGCCTTGCCCGCCATGTCGGCCCCGGCCGCCTTTTCGAGGAACGGGAGGTGCGCCGCGCTGCAATGGGCCGAGAACAGCGTCGGCGCGAACATCTGGTCGCGATATTTCTCGGCGTTGCGGATCATCACCTCGGTCCGAGACGCTGCGGGCGCCTTGTCGACTCCGAGGTTGATATAGGCCGCGACGATCATCGCGGTCTTGCCGCAAAGCGCATCGTAGGATTCGTAGCCGCGCAGCGGGAGCGCACCGCTGTCGAGCGTGCGGAGCCCGCGTTCGGCCTGCGCCTCGAAAGCCTTCACCGCCGGATCGTCAGGCCGAGGGCCGCCAGTATTGAGCTTCGCCGCGAGCGCATCGGCCGCCGCGGTGAAAGCGGCGGTTTCGTCCGTCGTCGCGGGCGACGAACTGGCCGAGCCCTGCTTGTCGCACGCGCCGAGAAGCAAAGCGACCGCGCCCGCGGCGGAAGCGAAAAGACCCGGTTTCATGACGATATGGTCCCCCTGGGAAGTGCGCGACGCTAGGCGAAAGCGGCGTCCCGCGTCCACGGGGAAAGAATTAGCGCTCGGCGAGGCTGCCGATCGTCTGGTCTACGAGGGCTCGGTCGGTCGCGGCATCCACCTTCTCGCGCATGAGACGCTCCGCGGCGGCCGCCGCGGCGTCGGCGGTCTTGACCCGCACTTCCTGCAGGGCCGCGCGCTCGGCGGCGGCGATCTTCTCCTCAGCCATGCGGGTGCGGCGCTCGACCAGAGCGGCCGCGTCGGCGTCCGCCTGGCGCAATATGCCTTCGGCCTCGGCCTGGGCGCGGGCGATCATCGCCTCCGCCTCCGCGCCGGCCTGGGCGGCCTTCGCCTCATATTCGGCGCGGATTGCCTCCGCCTCGGAGCGAAGCTGCGCAGCCTCGTCGAGCTGCGCCTTGATCGTCGTGATCTTGCGGTCGAGCGCGGCGGCGATCAGCGCCGGCACGCGCTTCCAGATCAGGATCGCGAAGACGACCACCATGGCGAGCGCGATCCACTGCGGCGCGTCGAGGCCCAGCGCGGTCGGCTCGGGGTGATGCTCCGGCGCGCCGACATGCTCGACATTGGCCGCCTGGGCGCCGTCGCCCGGGGGGGCGTTGACGTGGGTGTCGGGTGCTTTCTCAGCCATGGGCCATCGCCGCCTTTACCGCCGCCGCCGCCTCGTCGCTGCCGACCGACAGGCCCGCCAGCCGCTCCACCATCTCGCGCGCCGCCTCGGCGGCGACGCCCTCGATTTCGGAAAGGGCCGCGTCGGCGGCGCCGCGGATCCGCGCCTCCGCCGCAATCACCTTGGCGCCGATCTCCTCATTGGCCGCCCGCACGCGAGCCTCCGCCGCCTTGGCGCTCGAGGCCTTGGCGGCCTGGGCGACCTTCAGGGCCTCCGCCCGGCTCTCGTCGATCCGGGCGCGATAGGCCGCCTCGGTCTCGTCGGCCTTCGCCCGCGCCGCCTGGGCGGCTTCCAGGTCGTCGGCGATCGTGCGGTCGCGCAGGTCGACCGTCGACTGGATCCTCGGCACCATGAAGTGGCCGATGCCGAAATAGATGATCGCAAGCACGACCAGCAGCCAGAAGAACTGCGAGTAGGCGACCGCCGCGAGCTGGTTGATCTGGGGCATGGGCTCTCCACCGGGGACACTTAGCTAGCTAAGTGTCCCCGCTCCGTTCCTAGACGGCGTAGAGGATGATCATCGCCACGGCGAAGGCGATCAGGCCGAGAAGCTCGGCGGCGGCGAAGCCGATGAACAGCCGCCCCTGCTGGCTGTCGGCGGCGGCCGGGTTGCGGATCGCGCTCTCGAGAAACGAGCCGAAGACGTTGCCGACGCCGATCGCGGCGGCGCCGACGCCGATCGCCGCGAGGCCGGCGCCGATGACTTTGGCAGATGCGAGGTCCATGATTAACTCCCTGGGTGAAACCGTTGACAAACCTAGTGAAGATTTACCGCGTCGTTGATGTAGAGCGAGGTCAGCAGAGCGAAGACATAGGCCTGGATGGCGCAGACCAAAACCTCCAGCGCCATCACGCCGACCATGAAGACGAACGAGAGCAGGCTGATCGCCGGGCCGGCGACCCCGCCGGCGTTGATGCCGCTGACGACGAAGCTGCCGAAAACCTCGACGAGGATGTGGCCGGCGATCATCGCGACGAAGAGCCGTAGCGCCAGGCTGAACGGGCGGACCATGAACGAGACGAACTCGATAGGCACGATCAGCAGCTTGAGGATGAAGGGCGTGCCGTGGGGCACGAAAAGGGAGAAGAAATGGAGCTTGTGCCGCCAGAAGCCGGTGACGAGGACGATGCCGAAGCTGATGATCGCCATGATTCCGGTGACGGTGAACTGGCTGGTCACGGTGAAAGGCTGCGCGCCGACCAGGGCGAGCGGCATCATGCCGAGCAGGTTGGCGAACAGGATGAACATGAAGATGGTGAAGACCCAGGGAACGTATTTGCGCCCCTCCGGGCCGACGTTGGTCGTCAGCATCGAGTTGATGAAGCCGGTCACGCCCTCGACCATGACTTGCCAGCGGGTCGGCACCACGGCGCGGCGCATCCCGCCGAGCATGAAGAGCCAGATGAGGGCGAGGACGACGAGCATCCAGAGCGCGCTGTTCGTGAAGACGAACGGGCTCCCGTCCAGATTCCCGGCCAGCGGGCTGATCTGGAACTGATGCATCGGGTCGATCTTGCTCTCGGCCGCCACTCTTGATCCCTCGGCCCTATTGCGGGCTCTGCTTCGATATCTTCCAGACTTCCCACATCGCCGCCGCGAAGCCGACGAACAGCATCGCGACCCAGATGCCGCGCGTGCCCGCCAGGGCGTCGATCGCCCAGCCGATCAGCGCGCTGCCGAGCGGGTAGCTGACCAGCACCGAGAGGATGCGCATCCCCTGGTCCTGACCCTTGCGCACCACCCGCTCCCGGGGCCCTAGCCGGGCCTCTTCGGCCGCCTGCGCCTCCCGCAGCCGCTCGTCGAACGAGCTCAAGCGGGCGTCGCGGGGAAGCTCAGGGTCATGCCGGGTCTCGTCTTCCGTCATGCCGTTCACCATGTGCGTCCGCGCGTCGGGAGAAGCGGGTGCGCGAGGAGGTTGGACATGCCGGCGGACGACCCCCGCCAAGGCGCCGCCCCTTTAGCAGGGGGGCGGTCCGAGTCAACCGCTTGCTGCGGTGCAATAAGGGCGAGAGCGTGCTAGCCGCAGTAAGTGGGCAGGGGGACCGGTGCGCTGTCGCGCTGACGCCAGACGCCGTCCGGAAGGCGGTAATATTGGCCCGGCCCGACCTTGGTGCGGAAAAGCTCGCAAGCGGTCGTCGCGGCCACCTCTTCGATCTTGGCGCCGCGCTTGGCGGCGAGATCGGTGTAATAAGCGCGGCGCTTGATGTTGATCGAGTCGACCTGGGCGCGGACGGCGGCGGGCGCCGAGCCGACGAGGCCCAGATAGCCGTCGGCCTGCTCGCCGACCTGGCCTGAGGCGCGCAGCTCCGCGGCAGCGTCCTGCATCATCGCGGAGGCGATGCCGGCTCCGCCCGCGACGACCGCGAGCGCAATCCCGGCGGCGAGGATCAGTCTGGTTCGGCGGCTCATGGTCAAAACACTCCCGGATTCTTCTTGATGAGGTCGCGCACATCCTCCTGCAGGCGCACGACGACCTCCTGCCTGATGTTGATATTGAGGTTTATCTCGATCGGCTTCTCCGGCGCGGCCACCTGGACGCATCCGGCCGAGGAGAGGATCACCGGCGCGGCGAGGAGGAATTCGATCCGTCTCATCGCGCCCTGCGTCGCATCCGTACGCAGTCTCGTCAACATCGCCTGCTTCATCGCACGGGCTCGCTTTCCTTGGGCTGAACGGGGGGAAGTGGGGGCCGGTCGCGGAGCAGCTCCGGCAAGGTGGTCTGGATGAGGATCGAGGGGTCGTGCAGCGACCGCATCGTCCCGATCAGCGCCCTGAACGGACCGCGCACGTTGATGTTGAACTCGAACGGGATGCGGGCGAGCTGGCCCAGCGCGCGGCCGGCGAGCATGCCCTTGAGGCCGCCCGAGGGCGCGACCGTGAGCGCCGGATCGCGGGCGACGCCGTCGAGCTCGATGCCGGCGACGAACTCGCCGTCCAGCGACCCGTTCAGGTCGATCGTCAGCTTGGTATATTGGAGCGCCTTCAGGGCGTCGAAGGCGAGCTTGCCGTAGACGCCCAATTGCTTGTCGGTGAGCTCGCCAATGTAGGAGAGCGTCCCCCCTTGCGGCCGCGCCACCAGCCGGCCGCCGACGATCCGGCCGCCGCGCTCGTCGAACACCATCGGGATGATGCCGTCGAACGTGCCGGTCGCGCTGATGTTGGCGAACTCCATCTTCTGGATGAAGAGCGCGGCGTCGAGGCCCTCGACGCGGAAGGTGAGCCGCTTCGGCGAGGGCTGGGTGGAGAAATCGAGCAAAGACTCCTCGAGGATCAGCTCGCCGCCGCAGAAGGGCCAGCGCCCACCCTCGACGCGCACCTTGAGGCCGGGGAGGAGCTGGTAGCGGATGCGCCCGTCGAGCACGTCGATTCCGGCCCGCACCATGTCGACCTCGGCGAGCTGGCCGGGGGCGCTCGCGAGGCCGAGCAGGTCGGTGAAGTGGACCCTGGTCGTGAGGCCCTCGACCGGGCCGAACGCCGCGGCGAAATCCATGTCCTCGGTCGAGAACGTGCCACGGCTGGTCGAGCCCCCGGGGCCCCAGTCGACCTCGCCGTGCCCCTTGAGCACGCCCTTGACGAGCGCGATAACCCCAGTGGTCAGCCGTGTCAGCTCCTCGGGCTGGTATTTGTCGTCGAAGCGGATTCCCGGCACGTCGAGCAGGGCCCGGCCGCGGCCGGCGGCGAGGTCGTGGGCGATGTCGGCCTGGAGGATGCGCGTGCCGGTCTGGGGATCGTCGAGCCAGCCGCCCGCGCGGATGCGGTTGTCGGCCAGCGTCAGCCGGAAATCCTTGCTGACCAGCGGCCAGAAGCGGGGCGGATCGAGCGTGTCCGAGACGGTCATCGCCCCGCCCATGGCGAGCCGGCCGCGGACCAGGCTCCACTCCCCGCTGCCGCCGCTCATCGTCAGCGGCACGTTGGCGAGCTTGCCGTCGAGGCCGGCGAACCGCCCGGAGACGCCGCCCCGCCGTCCGAAGTCGCCGGTGAAGCTGGTGAAATCGACGCGGCTGACGGTCCCGGGGCGGCCGAGGCGGATGGCGAGGCCGGAGGCAACGAAGCTTGGGCCCTTGAGGTCGAAGCGAAGTCTCTGCGGCACGACCGTCAGCGGCGCGGTCCCGAGCATCCCGGCGAAGCGCGGTGCGCGAAGCTCCGCCCCGCCGAAAACCCCGCCCCCGGGCGCCTTCCACAGGAGCGCGCGCCCGGTGGGGCAGAGCGGCAGCGACGTCGGGCCGAGGCGGAGCGAGCCGGTCCTGAGCGCCCCGAAGCGGGCGGGCGTGCAGCCCTCACCGACCGTGAAGCCGCCGCGGGCGTCCAGCCTCGCGGCAACGGGCACGACCAGGCCCTGGACCCAGCCGTTCGAGATCGGCCCGTCGAGCGTGGCGACGGTGTCGATCCGGGTCCGGCCGCGAAGGCCGGTCGTGAAGCGGATCTCGCCCAGCGCCAGCCGCGACGCGCCGACGCGCATCGCCTGCACGTGGGCGATACCGCGCAGCGGGGCCCCCGGACGAGCCTGGGCCACGTTGATCCGCGCGGCCGGGAATCCGCCGCCCGAAAGGGCGAAATCGCCGTCCAGCCTGACCGCTCCGCCCTTGAAATAATAAGTGAGTCCCTTCCCGCCCCCGCCGGTCGCCACGGCGCCGCTGCGGGTCCGGACCGAGACCTTTTCGAACCGGGCGCCGCCATAGCCGCGCCCCGTGGCGAGCCGCAGCGACGCGTCGGCGTCGAACGCGCCCTGCGCGCGGCGGACCGCAGCCGCGAGGGTGTCGCCGATCGGCTCGATCGGCGTGCCGCCCGCGCCCCCGAGCGAAGCCGCGACGCCCCTGAGCGCGCCCGTCGAGGCCCCGCGCGCCGCTACGTCCCCGAGCAAGGCGACGTCGCCGGTCTTGAGGGAAATCGCGTAGCGCCCGTCGAAGGCGCCCTTCGCCGCCCTGACCCCGCCGACGCGGACGCCGGGCGAGGCCAGCTCGACCGCTCCGCGCGTCCGCCGCGCGTCCCCGTCGAAGCCTAGTCGGCCCGTGACGGCGACGGCCTCATGCTTGCCGACGCGCGCCCGCGCCGCGGCGACGCCCGCGCTTCCGCGCCATTCGTCGAGCGACGCCCCGAGCGTCGCGTCGAGATCGAGGCGCAGCGCCTGCACGTCCGCGGTCCCTCCGCAGCCCAGGCCGACAACCGACGCGGGCCCGCGGACGTGGGGGCGAAGATCGTCGATCGCGAGCCTCCAGCTTCCTTTCACCGCTCCTAGCTCGCAGCTGCCGAGCGAGAGGCCGCGCGAGGCGGCGGCCATTCGCCCGCGAAATCCGTCCGAGAGGCGCCCCCTCCCCTCCAGAGCCAGGCCGAGGCGCCCTGCCGGCGTGTCGAAGCGGACGGAGGCGTCGGCGACGTCCACTCTCTGGTCCGGAAAGCGGAAGGGCAGGCCCGAGGGCGGCGGCAGCAGCCGGTCGACCTCGCCGAAGCTGATTCTGCCGTCGCGCCGCAGGCGCGCGTTGAGGCGGACGCCCCGCGCCGTGACCAGCGCGACCTTAGGCCGCCACAGGCCCCAGACCAGCTCGACTTCTACCCAGCGCGCGGTGAGGTCCGGCGCGCGCGGATCGCCGACGACGAGATTCTCCAGCCTCTGGGTGTGAAGGCCAATGCGCTCGACGGTGTAGGTCGCGTGGACGTGCCGCCGCGCAAGCTCGCGCGCGATATAGTCGGCCGCGATCGGGCGCCGCTGGGTCCAGGCCACGACCAAGGCAAGGAGGACCAGCAGGATCAGCCCGAGCGCGAGCGGCCGCCAAACCGGGCGCCCGCGCGACTCCTTTGCGGCTAGCTCGTCCACCGGCCCGACAACCTCCGTTCGCGCCCATCCGTTCCGCACCCGTCATCTCCTCGCAAGCGCCGGCGCGGGTTTGCCTATGGGGCGGAGCAAGCTTAATCGTTGCTGATGGCCGACGTGGGTTTCGACGCCAGCGGGCACCGGGGACGCCTGCGCCAGCGCCTGTTCGAGGGCGGCCCGCGCGCGCTCCACGACCATGAGCTGATCGAATATCTGATCGGCCTCGCTTTGCCCCGCCGCGACACCAAGCCGCTCGCCAGGCGCCTGATCGCGGAATTCGGCGGGATCGCGGAGCTCCTCTCGGCCGATCCGCTGGCGATCGTGCGCCGCGGCAAGGTCACCGAGGGGGTCGCCGCGGCGATAAAGATCGCCCATGCGCTGAGCCTCCGCCGGCTCGAGCAGGAAGTGAAGGGCGGTAAGGTGCTGGCGAGCTGGCAGGCGCTCGAGGATTATCTGCGCACCGACATGGCGGCGATCCGCATCGAGCGGGTGCGCGCGCTTCTCCTCAACACCAAGAACGTGCTGATCAGGGACGAGCTGCTGTCGGAAGGATCGGTCGACGAGGCCGCCGTCTACGTTCGGGAGATTATCCGCAAGGCGATCGACCATCACGCCAGCGCGCTGATCCTCGTCCACAACCATCCGAGCGGCGACCCGCAGCCGAGCCAGCAGGACATCCGCCTCACGCGCGAGATCGTCGATGCCGCCCGGCCGCTCAACATCGTCGTCCACGACCATGTCATCGTCGGCGGGCACAAATGCGTCAGCATGCGGGGCCTGGGCCTGATCTGAGCCCAAGCGGAGACTCAGTGGCGGCGGCGACGCTCGTTGGTCTGAGTGCAGCGGTCGGTGCGGGTGCGGGTGCAGGGCGGATAGACCCCGGTGCCCGCCGCCGGGCGCGTCGTCCCGGCATCGGTGTCGCCGGTCCGCGGCGTCGTCGCCGCGTCTTCGAGCGTCGCCGCCTCGGTCTCGCTCGTCGTCGCGGTCCCGGTCGTGTCGTTGGTGCCCGTCGTATCGTTGGTGGTCTGGGCCAGGGCCGGCGCGCAAATCAGCAGCGCCGCGCCCAGCAGGATCGGTTTCAGCATGTCTTTCTCCTTCGCCTCCAAAACCGGCAAGCGCGAAGCGCGTTCCTTGGTTGACGCGCGAACGTGTAGCGATTGTCCCACCGGCCAGCGCTTGCTATCGGGCGGACGCTTCATTCACGGCAGGAAACCCGATGATCCCCCGCTACTCGCGGCCCCAGATGAGCAGCATCTGGTCGCCCGAGGCCCGCTTGCGCATCTGGTTCGAGATCGAGGCGCATGCGCTCGACGCGATGGCCGAGCTCGGCGTCGTCCCCAAGTCCGCGGCCGAGGCGGTCTGGGAACGCGGCGCTTTCGAAGTCGAGCGGATCGACGCGATCGAGGCGGAGGTGAAGCACGACGTCATCGCCTTTTTGACCAACGTCGCCGAGCATGTCGGCCCTGACGCCCGCTTCCTCCACCAGGGGATGACCAGTTCCGACGTGCTCGACACGTGCCTCGCCGTCCAGCTGAAGCGCGCCGCCGATCTCTTGATCGAGGATCTCGAGGGCCTGCTGGAAGTGCTCAAGCGGCGCGCCTTCGAGCACAGGATGACGCCGACGATCGGACGAAGCCACGGCATCCACGCCGAGCCCGTCACCTTCGGGCTCAAGCTCGCTTTCGCTTATGCCGAGTTCGCTCGCAGCCGGCAGCGCCTCGTCCTCGCGCGCGACGAGATCGCGACCTGCGCCATTTCCGGCGCGGTCGGCACCTTCGCCAACATCGATCCGCGCGTCGAGGCACATGTCGCAGCCAAGATGGGCCTCGCCGTCGAGCCGATCTCGTCCCAGGTCATTCCGCGCGATCGCCATGCCATGTTCTTCGCCACGCTCGGCGTGATCGCTTCCTCGATCGAGCGCCTGGCCACCGAGATCCGTCACCTTCAGCGCACGGAGGTTCTGGAGGCGGAGGAATATTTCTCGGCCGGGCAAAAGGGCAGCTCGGCCATGCCGCATAAGCGCAACCCGGTGCTGACCGAGAATCTCACCGGCCTCGCCCGAATGGTCCGCGCCTACGCTTTGCCCGCGATGGAGAACGTGGCCCTCTGGCACGAGCGCGACATCAGCCACTCCTCGGTCGAGCGCTACATCGGCCCGGACGCGACCATTACCCTCGATTTCGCGCTCGCCCGGCTGACCGGCGTGATCGACAAGCTCCTCGTCTACCCTGAGCGTATGCAGAAGAATCTCGACCGCATGGGCGGCCTCGTCCACTCGCAGCGCGTCCTCCTCGCTCTGACCCAGGCCGGCGCCAGCCGCGAGGACGCCTACCGCCTCGTCCAAAGGAGCGCGATGAAGGTCTGGGAAAGCGACGGCACCCTGTCCCTGCTCGATCTGCTGAAGGCGGACCCGGAGGTCTCGGCCCTCGTCCCGCCCGCCACGCTCGAGGAGAGCTTCGACCTCGCGTATCACCTCAAGCACGTCGACACGATCTTCCGGCGCGTGTTCGGGTAGGGTACCAGTTGACGCAAGCTGTTCGGAGACGGCAACTTCCCCGTTGAAGTCGGGGGGCAAGCGGAATGCGAAAATCCATGATCCTGCTGATCGCGGTAGCGACGGGTGCCTGCGAAGCGCCGTCGGCAAATAACCTTACTACGCGTTCCTCGGAAAGTGACGCCTTGTTGAACGACGCGAACAATGCCTTGGCCGATACAAGCACTGTGGCTGCCAACGCGACGACAGCGGGTGAAGATCTTTCGAACGATCGTCCGGGCTGGACTTATTCGGAGACCAAAGATGAGATGCGGGGAAGCATTGGCCGTTCCGCCCGTATCGACGCGCTAGCTGCGATCAGCTTGGGCTTTCCGTACGGGGAGAGCACGCCCCAGCTCGTATTGCGACAAGATCCGAAATATGGCTTCGACATATATCTGACAGCCAACGGTCAGTTCCTCTGCCGCTCATATGACGATGACACGATTAGCGTGAAGTTCGACAATGGTCCGATAGAACAATGGGCTTGTGCGGATGCTGAGAGCGGCAGTTCCGACATCGTGTTTGTCGTTCGCGCAGAATCCTTCCTCGCCAAACTGAGAAAGGCCAAGCGGCTGATTGTCGAGGCCGACATGTATGAGGCAGGACGGCAGCAGATGAAATTCGAGGTGGGAGGCCTGAAATGGGGAGGCGCCTCTACCTCGCCGGCCGACTGAGCCGCACGAGCGCTTTCCCTTCAACCTTTGCAGTTTTGGCAGTCAGCCGTCGAAGACGGCCTTGAGCTTGCCGAAGAAGCTCTTGGAAGCCGGGCATTCCTCGCCCGTCTCCGTCTCGCGGAAGGCCTCGAGAAGCTCCTTCTGGCGGGCGTTGAGCTTCGTCGGCGTCTCGACTTCGACCTGGATCACCATGTCGCCATGGCCGCGGCCGTTGAGGACCGGCATTCCCGCGCCGCGCTGGCGCAGCTGCTTGCCCGACTGGATGCCGGCCGGGATCTGGATGACGTGCTTCTGGCGGTCGAGGCCGGGCACCTCGATGCAGCCGCCGAGCGCCGCCGTCGTGAAGCTGACCGGGCAGCGCATGAACAGCGTGGTGCCCTCGCGCTGGAAGACCGGGTGCCGGGCGAGGTGGACGAAGATGTAGAGGTCGCCGTTGGGCCCGCCGCGAATGCCCGCTTCGCCTTCGCCGGCGAGGCGGATTCGAGTCCCCTCGTCGACGCCGGCCGGGATGCGCACCTCGAGCGAACGGCGGCGCTCGACCCGCCCTTCGCCGCGGCAGCGCTCGCACGGATCGGCGATGACCTCGCCGACGCCGCGGCAGGTCGGGCAGGTCCGCTCGACGACGAAGAAGCCCTGGCTGGCGCGCACCTGGCCGCGGCCCTGGCAGACCGTGCAGGTGCGCGCCTGGGTGCCGGTCTTGGCGCCGCTGCCGCTGCACGGCTCGCATTTCGCCGCCGTGTCGATGCTGAGCTCGACCTGCTTGCCGGCGAAGGCCTCCTCCAGGCTGATCTCGAGTTCGTAGCGAAGGTCCGACCCGCGCAGGACGTTGGAGCGACGGTCGGCCTGCTGGCCGTTCATGAACTCGCCGAAGATGTTCTCGAAGATGTCGCTGAACGAGCCGAAGTCCTGCGCCCCGCCGCCGCCCATCCCGCCGTTCCTGAAGGCCGCGTGGCCGAAACGGTCGTAGGCGGCGCGCTTCTGCGGGTCCTTCAGGCAGTCATAAGCCTCGCTGATCGCCTTGAACTTCGCCTCGGACTGCTTGCAGCCGGGGTTGCGGTCCGGATGGCATTCCATGGCGAGGCGGCGATAGGCGGACTTGATCGCCTTCTCGTCCGCCCCGCGCTGGACATGCAACAGTTCGTAATAATCTGTCTCGGTCATGACGGCCCCCACAGGCCGTCACCCCGGCGAAGGCCGGGGTCCCAGTGGGAAGGGTTCGGGCCTACCCTCGCTGGGATCCCGGCCTCCGCCGGGATGACGGCGCTGCGCATGCCTCAGCCCTTGTTTTCGTCGTCGACCTCGGAGAATTCGGCGTCGACCACCTCCTCGGCGCCGGTCGTCTCCCCGCCCTGGTCGGCGCCGCCTTCGGCCCCGCCGGGCGCGGCGCCCGAGGCCTGCTCCTTCTCGTATATGGCCTGGCCGAGCTTCATCGCGACCTGGGCGAGGTTCGAGGCCTTCGCCTTGATGTCCTCGACCTCGCCGGCCTCGACGGCCTGCCTGGTCTCGTCGATCGCCGCCTGGATCTCGGCCTTCAGCGCCTCGTCCACCTTGTCGCCATGCTCGGTAAGCTGGCGCTCGGTGGTGTGGACGAGGCTGTCGGCATTGTTCTTCGCCTCGGCCGCGTCGCGGCGCTTCTTGTCCTCGTCGGCGAAGCTCTCGGCCTCGCGGACCATCTTCTCGATGTCGGCGTCGGAAAGGCCGCCCGAGGCCTGGATGCGGATCTGCTGCTCCTTGCCGGTCCCCTTGTCCTTGGCGGAGACGTGGACGATGCCGTTGGCGTCGATATCGAAGGTGACCTCGATCTGCGGCACGCCGCGCGGCGCCGGCGGGATTCCGACCAGGTCGAACTGGCCGAGCATCTTGTTGTCGGACGCCATCTCGCGCTCGCCCTGGAAGACGCGGATCGTCACCGCGTTCTGATTGTCCTCGGCGGTCGAGAAGGTCTGCGACTTCTTGGTCGGGATGGTCGTGTTGCGGTCGATCATCCGCGTGAAGACGCCGCCTAAAGTCTCGATGCCGAGCGAGAGCGGGGTCACGTCGAGGAGCAGCACGTCCTTGACGTCGCCCTGGAGGACGCCGGCCTGGATCGCCGCGCCCATGGCGACGACCTCGTCGGGGTTGACGCCGGTGTGCGGCTCCTTGCCGAAGAAGTCCTGCACGATCTGGCGGACGCGCGGCATGCGGGTCATGCCGCCGACCAGCACGACCTCGGAAATGTCGTCAGCCTTGACGCCCGCGTCGGCGAGCGCCTTCTTGCAGGGCTCGAGCGTCCGCTTGATCAGGTCCTCGACCAGCTTCTCGAGATCGGCGCGGGTGATCGTCTTGACGAGGTGCTTCGGCCCGTTCTGGTCGGCCGTGATGAAGGGCAGGTTCACCTCTGTCGTCTGCGCCGAGGAGAGTTCGATCTTCGCCCGCTCCGCGCCTTCCTTGAGACGCTGAAGGGCGAGCCGGTCGCCGCGCAGGTCGATGCCTTCTTGCTTCTTGAACTCGTCGGCCAGGTAATCGACGATCTTGGCGTCGAAATCCTCGCCGCCGAGGAAGGTGTCGCCGTTGGTCGACTTCACCTCGAACACGCCGTCGCCGATCTCAAGCACCGAGATGTCGAACGTTCCGCCGCCAAGGTCGTAGACCGCGATGGTCTTGCCGTCCTGCTTCTCGAGGCCGTAGGCGAGCGCCGCCGCCGTCGGCTCGTTGATGATGCGCAGCACCTCGAGGCCGGCGATCTGCCCCGCGTCCTTGGTCGCCTGGCGCTGGGCGTCGTTGAAGTAAGCCGGGACGGTGATCACCGCTTGGGTGACGGTCTCGCCGAGATAGGCCTCGGCGGTCTCCTTCATCTTCTGAAGCGTGAAGGCTGAGATCTGCGAGGGCGAATAATCCTTGCCGCCGGCATTGACCCAGGCGTCGCCGTTGGGGCCGCGGGTGATCTTGTAGGGGACGAGCTCGGTGTCCTTCTTGGTCACCGGATCGTCGAAGCGGCGGCCGATCAGGCGCTTCACCGCGAACACCGTATTGTCGGGATTGGTCACCGCCTGGCGCTTGGCGGGCTGTCCGACGAGCCGCTCGCCCTCCTTGGTGAAAGCGACGATCGAGGGGGTGGTGCGGGCGCCTTCTGCATTTTCGACGACCTTGGGCTTGCCGCCTTCCATGACGGCGACGCAGCTGTTCGTCGTGCCGAGGTCGATACCGATGACTCTAGCCATTTTGAATCCTCTTATGCCCCAAACAGTTCATCCTCGCCCGGCGCCCTGCAGGCGAGGCGCGCGGAGTGTTTCGGGAGCGATATAGGAGGCGTTTTCGAGGCGACAAGAAGCGGGCCCGGCGCTAGGAGCCCGCCGATGACGAAGATGCCGCTCGCGATCCTCGCCGCCGCGCTCGCTTCGCTGCTTCTCCTGACCGCCTGCGACCGGCGGCCGCCGCACGGAACGGTCCGCGCCGATGCGGCGTGGGTGCGGCTGCCGGCGGCCAAGGGACGGCCGGGCGCCGCCTATTTCCGGCTCGAGGCCGGAAGCGAGGGCACTCGACTGCTCGCCGTCTCGAGCCCGCTCGTCCGGCGGATCGAGCTGCACCAGACGATGATGAGCGGAACGCGCGCCAGCATGAAGCGGCGCAAGGACGTCGAATTCCCCAGCCGGGGCGAGCTGGTCTTCGAGCCCGCCGGGCGCCACGCCATGCTGTTCGGAATCAATCCGTCCGTAAAGCCGGGCGCCAAGATCCCCCTCACCTTCTCCTTCAACGTCGCGCCTCCGATCACGGTCGAGGCTGAGGTGCGCAGGCCGGCGGACGAAGGGCCGCACGAGGGGCATTGACCATCCCGTCGCCCCAGCGGAGACTGGGGACCTAATCGGTGAAAAGCCCGGAGTCCTTCACCCCCGGGACCCCAGCCTGCGCTGGGGTGACGGTTTCGGCGAGCCGCGCTAATCTTCCCCCTCAACAGGGGGAGACTGACATGTCCGGCTTCAAAGACTTCATCGCCAAGGGCAACGTGCTCGACCTGGCGGTTGCGGTGATCATCGGCGCGGCGTTCGCGACAATCGTGACCTCGCTGACCAGCGACATCATCATGCCGGTGATCGGCTGGCTGTTCGGCGGGCTCGATTTCTCGAGCTACTTCGTCCGACTGGGCCCGATCCCCGCCGATTATGCCAGCGATCCCAACAATTACGCCGCTCTCAAGGAAGCGGGCGTTCCGATGATCGGCTACGGCCAGTTCGCCACCGCGCTGGTCGCCTTCCTGATCCTGGCCTTCATCATCTACCAGCTGGTCAAGGCGGCGGCACGGATGCAGCGGCCGCCGGAAGCGGCGGCCGGGCCGAGCGACGAGCTTCTGGTGCTGCGCGAGATCAGGGACGAGCTCAAGGCCCGTCCCTGATCCGGTCGTTCAGAAGCGCTTACGGGCGGTGACGCCGAAGGTGCGCGGCTGGCCGATATGGAAGCCCAGCCGGGCGCGGCCGCCGCGCTCCCGGTCGAAGGCCAGCAGCGCATTCTCGTCGAACACGTTGTTGACGTAGAGGATGAAGTCGAACCCGTTGGCCATCTCGAGCCCGGCGCTGAGATTGACCAGCTGATAGTCCGGCAGCTTGAGGTCGAGCGTGGTCGACGCGCTCGCCGGCGCCCCGCCGAACGGCAGGCCGTGGACGAAGGTGCGCGGGTTGTTCTCCTGGTCGCCCGGCTGGGTGAAGCGCGTTCCGACATGCTGGAAAGTGGCGCCGATATAGGCCTCGTCCCCGTCGTCGCTGACCGGGAAGGTGTAGAAAGCGCTGGCGGCGAGCTGGAGCCTGGGCACCGACGGCAGCCGGTTGCCCTCGCGAATGCCTTCGAGCACCTGGCCGTTCTGCTTCAGCCGGGTCTCGTCGAACTCCGCCTCGACCCAGCTGCCGGCGAGCGACAGGTTGAGGCCCTGGGCGGGCCGGGCAGTCAGCTCGAACTCCACGCCCATCGTGTGGGCGTCGGCGTTGAACACGACGCGCGACGAGCATGAGCCCGCGTCGGCGGTGACCTGGAGGTTGCTGATGTCGGTGTAGAAGGCGGCGGCGTTGAAGCTGATCGCGCCGAACTGCGACTTCACGCCGGCTTCGTAATTCCACAGGCTCTCGTCGTCGTAGCGGTCGAAGCCGCCATAATCGATCCGGTCCTGGGCGCTGCACAGCCCTTCGTTGAGCGGATCGTTGACGCCGCCGAGCCGGAAGCCCTTGGAGGCCTGGAGGTTGACGATCACATTGTCGGTGGCCTCGTAGCTGAGCAGCAGCCGCGGCGAAAAGCCGTCGGACTTGGTCTCGTCGGTCTGGTTGTCGCCGTTGGCGAAGAGCCCGCCCGACTTGAAGCTGCGCACCTCCTTGAAGTCGTAATAACGCAGGCCGGCGGTCGCGGTGAGGGCCTCGGTGATGTCGTAGCTGGCTTCCCCGAACACGGCCTTCTGCTTGATGTCGTAGGGCAGGTCGGCATTGTAGGGCGAGTTGAGCGGGAAGCCGTTGGCCACCGCGGCGGCAGTGCCGGCGCCGAATCGGGCGTTGATGAACGCGTCGTAGCCCGGCGTCGGCAGCCGCTGCGCGTAGACGCGGTTGACGTCGGAATAGAACGCGCCGACCAGCCACTGGAACGGGCCGTCGCCGTTCGAGGACAGGCGCAATTCCTGGGTGAAGGTCTGGAGGTCGGTGGTGTCGACCAGATTGGACGGCAGCAGCACGCCGGCGGCGGGGAAGCCGAGATCCACAGAGACGCTGCCGGTCAGCGCGCTGGCGTCGCGGCTGACCAGGATCTCGCGGTCGATATAGCTCGTCACCGAGGTGAGGTCGACGCCGCCGATGCCGAAGCTGGCGGTGAGGTCGGCGAGCAGGGTGTTGTCCTTGAAATCCTCGTCGAGCCGCAGGAACTGCTCTCGCTCGTCGAAGATCACCGCCGGACGTGTCGTCGTGAAGCGGTTCGCGTAGAGGTTGTAGACCTCCTGCCGGTTGAAGCCGTGCGAGCGCACCTCCTGGTAGACCAGGCGCGGGGTCACCGTGATGTTCTCGGCCGGCTGGATCCGGACCGCGATCCGGCCGCCGGTGCGGCGACCGTCATTGACGTCCTCGTCGACGGTGCCGCCCTCGCGGCGCGCGTCGATGAAGCCGGCATACTCGGTGTGGTAGGCGACCGCTCGGATCGCGGCGCCGCTGCCGATCGGAACGTTGATCGCGCCCTTGAGATGGCCGCCGAGGCTGCCGCCCTCGACGAGGTTGAGATTGCCCTCGATGAGGCCCTCGACGCGCGACGGGTCGGGCTGGTTGGTGATGTAGCGGATGGTGCCGCCGACCGAGCCGGAGCCGAACAGCGTTCCCTGCGGCCCGCGCAGCGTTTCGACCCGGTTCAAGTCGAACAGATCGAGGTCGGGCTGGAACAGCGACAGGGAGATCACCGATTCGTCGAGATAGACGCCGACCTGCTCCTTGACGCCCGGCTGGTCGCGGATGATCTGGCCGGCGGAGACGCCGCGGATCGAGACCTGGCTCTGGCCCGGGCCGAGATTCTGGACGTTGAGGCCGGCGACGTTGCGCGACAGATCCTCGATGTTGCCGGCGCCGAGCCGCTGAATGTCTTCTTCGGTCTGGGCGTTGATCGAGAAGGGAACTTCGAGCAGCGTCGTCTCGCGCTTGGTGGCGGTGACGATGATCGTCTCGCCATCGTCATCCTCGGCCGCGGCGGTGGCGGCAGGATCGTCCTGGGCGAAAGCCGGCGACGCTGCAGCGAGGCAGACCGCGAGCGAAGCTCCGGCCAGGAAGGCGGTCTTGCGGACGCTGCGGCGGTTCCAGAGGCGGGCCATCTTACGTTCCCCTTCGTTATGGCAGTGCAACAATCTCCTCGCCCGCGCGCCGAAGATCAAGGCGACGCGGGCCGCCGAGGCGGAAAATGCGCCACACTGTGGCGGAAGCGTTACAGGTGTAGGCGGCTTGACTATTTGCCGGGCCGCCCGAATGCTGCCCCTTCGGAGGGGTGGATGGCGGGGATGACGCGCCGGTCGGCAATCAAGGCGGGTACGGCGGCGGCGGCGGTCGCCGCCATCGACGCGCCGGCGGTGGCCGTCTCTCCGGCCCCGGATATCGTCGTCGTCGGCGCCGGCGTGTTCGGCGGCTGCACCGCCCGGGCGCTGCAGCGCGCCGGCCGCACGGTGCTGTTGCTCGACGCTTGGGGGCCGGCCCATGCCCGCGCCTCGTCGGGCGGGGAATCGCGGCTGACCCGCGGCAGCTACGGCGCCGACGAAGTCTATACGCGCATGGCCTGGGACTCGCTCGCCGAGTGGCGCGCGCTCTCGGCGCGGGCGGAGCTGCCCCTGTTCCACCGAGCGGGCGTGCTCTTCTTCTTTCCGACCGCCGAAGATTATGTCCAAAAGACGGTGGAAGTGCACCGGCGCCTGAAGCTGCCGACTCAGCTGCTGGACCGCGCCGACATGCGCCGCCGCTTCCCGATGATCGACTTCGACGGCGTCGAGCTCGGCCTGTGGGAGCCCGAATTCGGCGCGCTGATGGCGCGGCGGGCAGTCCAGACGATCGTCGCCGAGTTCGTCGCCGCGGGCGGTGACTATCGGCGCGGCTCGGTCTCGCCACCCGCGAACGGCGAGGGCCCGCTCAAGCGCATAACTCTGCGGGGCGGCGAGAAATTATCCGCCGGCCGCTTCGTTTTCGCCTGCGGCCCGTGGCTGCCCAGGCTGTTCCCGGAGCTGCTCGGCGGCCGCATCTTCCCGACCCGCCAGGAGGTCTTCTTCTTCCGCCCGGAAGCCGGCGACGATCGTTTCTCGGCCGGCCGGCTGCCCGGCTGGGCCGATTTCAACGCGGGCGACATCTTCTACGGCTTCCCCGATCTGGAAGGGCGCGGCTTCAAGATCGCCCACGACAGGCATGGGCCGCCCATCGATCCCGACACGGGCGACCGCACGCCCTCCCCCGCCGCGCTCGCCGAGGCGCGCGCCTATATGGAGCGCCGCTTCCCGGGCCTGCGGGGCGCGCCGCTCAACGAGGCGCGCGTCTGCCAGTATGAGAACAGCGCAAATGGCGACCTGCTGATCGACGTCCACCCGTGGCGGCCGAACCTTTTCCTGGTGGGCGCCGGCTCGGGCCACGGCTTCAAGCACGGCCCCGCCGTCGGCGCCTATGCGGCGAGGCTCGTCACCGGGACCCTCGCCGCCCCCGAGCCCCGGTTCTCCCTCGCCACGAAGGGCGAGCGGCAGGATCGGGCGGTGCATTGAAGGAGAGACCGATGGAACAGCCGCTCGACACCTTCCGCTCGTCGACCTGGGGCTGGCTTCGCGGCACGCTCGCCGGCTGGGCGACGATGGCGCTCGTCCCGCTCGGCATCCTCCTGACCGCGCCCGGCGAATGGGGCCGCTGGCCGATGCTGATCAGCGCGCTCGCTTTCCTCATTCTCCTCTGGAAATGGCTCGAGAACATGGCCAGCCGCTACGACATCTGCCCCGACCGCCTGATCGTCGCCCGCGGCATCTTCATGAAGAGCCTCGACGAGGTCGAGCTCTACCGGGTCAAGGACATCCGGCTCGACTTCAGCCTGATCAACCAGATGGCCGGCATCGGCAGCATCACGCTCGTGTCGAGCGACGAGACGACCCGCGCCGAGCCGCTGCGGCTGCGCCACGTCGAGCGCGCCGCCGAGCGCCG
>DATAIU010000118.1:0-7489 GCA_036262495.1 Allosphingosinicella sp. | reverse complement strand
GCCGCTTCCTTCAGGCGAAGACCCCCGTGCGCCACGGGGCGCAGCTCGCCGGAGAGCGCGACCTCCCCGAACGCCACCGCCTCGGCGGGCACGGGCCGTTCGGACAGCGCCGAGACGAGCGCGGCGGCGACCGCGAGGTCGGCGGCCGGGTCGCTGACACGGTAGCCGCCCGCGATGTTGAGATAGACCTCGGCCGTGGAGAAGCTGAGGCCGCAGCGCGCCTCCAGCACCGCAAGGATCATCGCGAGCCGGCCCGCATCCCAGCCGACAACGGCGCGCCGCGGCGTCGCGCCGCTGGCGAGCCGCACGACAAGCGCCTGGATCTCGACGAGGACGGGCCTCGTCCCCTCCAGAGCGGGAAACACCACCGTGCCTGAAACTTCCTCGCCGCGGTGGGTGAGAAACAGCGCAGACGGGTTGCCGACTTCCTCGAGGCCGGCCTCGGCCATCGCGAAGACGCCGATCTCGTCGGTCCCGCCGAACCGGTTCTTGGAGGCGCGCAGGATCCGATATTGATGGCTCCGCTCGCCCTCGAAGCTCAGCACCGTGTCGACCATATGCTCGAGCACCCGCGGCCCGGCGATCGCCCCGTCCTTGGTGACATGGCCGACCAGGACGACGGCGCAGCCGGTTTCCTTAGCGTAGCGGATGAGCTCCCCCGCCGAGGCGCGCACCTGGCTGACCGTCCCGGGGGCGCCCTCGATCAGGTCGGAATGCATCGTCTGGATCGAGTCGATGACGAGGAGGGCGGGCGCCTCCCCCTCCCCCAGCGTGGTCAGGACGTCGCGGACCGAGGTCGCGGCGGCCAGCTGGACTGGCGCGGGCCCGAGGCCGAGCCGGCGGGCACGGAGCCGTATTTGGTCGGTCGCTTCCTCCCCGGAGACATAGGCGACCACAAGCCCGCGCTGCGCCATCAGCGCCGCCGCCTGGAGAAGCAGAGTCGACTTGCCGATGCCCGGATCGCCTCCCATCAGCGTCGCCGAGGCGGCGACCAGGCCGCCGCCGAGCGCTCGGTCGAACTCCGCGATGCCGGTCGACATGCGCTCCGGCAGCGTCACGTCTCGGTCGAGGCCGACCAGCTCGATCGCGCGCCCGCCGCCGCGCAGATTATGCCGGGCCGAGAAAGGCGTGACGACCGCGCCGGAATCCTCGACGAGCGTGTTCCACTCGCTGCAGTCCGGGCATTGCCCCATCCATCGGTTCTGCACCGATCCGCAAGCCTGGCAGACGTAGCGTTTCTTCGGTTTCGCCATGGGTACGACGCTAGCGCGGGATGAAACGAAACGGAAGGGGAACGTAATTTCGTTGGAACGCCTTTCCCTCCCCGGCATTCATCTCCGGCCAGCCATGGAGAGTATGCTTTGTTCATCCAGATCCACGCCGACAATCAGATCGACAGCGACAGCGAACGCGACAACCGTCTCGAGGAGCAAATCCGCCAGCGCCTGGCGCGCTTCGAGGGGCGGATCACCGACGTCGAGGTCCATGTCTCCGACATCAACGGCCCGCGCGGAGGCAATGCCGACCTCAGGTGCACGATGGAGGCGCGCCTGAACGGCATCCCGCCGGTCGCCGCGATCGACCAGGGCAACACCGTCGACAGGGCGGTCATCGGCGCTGCCAAGAAGGTCGTCCGCGCCCTCGACCACCAGCTCGGCAAGGCGAACGACCGCAGCCGCGGGGCGTGAATGGGGACAGTTACTTTCAGCCGTGTGGTCGGGTAGAGGCGCACGATCGTTCCGAAAGTAACTGTCCCCCGAGCCACCGATGATCCGCGTCGCCAGCTACAACATGCGCAAGGCGATCGGCACCGACCGGCGCCGCAAGCCGGAGCGGACGCTAGAGGTGCTCCGCGAGCTCGATGCGGATGTAATCGCCCTCCAGGAAGCCGATCGCCGCTTCGGGACGCGGGCAAGCGCGATTCCGCTCCACCTGATCGCCGAGCATAGCGACTACAAGCCCGTGCCGTTCGAGGGGCGGTCGGGCAGCCTCGGCTGGCACGGCAACGCTTTGCTCGTCCGCAAGAACGTCGACATATTGCGCAAGGAACTGGTCCACCTCCCCTCGCTCGAGCCGCGCGGCGCCGTGATGGCGGAAATCTGCCTCGGCGACGAGGAGGTCCGCGTCATCGGCATGCACCTCGACCTCTCGGGCCTCTGGCGGCGGCGGCAGGCCCATGCGATCCTCTCGCATGTGCGCAGCCGCGGCGACGACATGCCGACCGTATTGATGGGCGACCTCAACGAATGGAGCGTGCGGGGGGGGTGCCTGCGCGAGTTCAATGAGCATTGCCGGGTCGCCGACTGCGGGCGGAGCTTCCACGTCCGCCGGCCTGTCGCGCGCCTCGACCGGATCATGGTGACGGACGGCCTTTCGATCGACGCCTGCGGCGTGCACCAGAGCGCGACCGCCGCCAAGGCGAGCGATCATTTCCCGGTCTGGGCGCAACTCAGCCGAATCTAGTTGCCGGCGTCCGGCGCCGCGGCGTTGGCGGTTTCTTCGGGGGGCGGCTGGACCGGAGCGACGCGCGCGTCGAGGCCGAGCCAGTCGCGGGGCTCCAGCCGGTAGATCATGTCCATCACCTCGAACTCGAGCCCGCCGGGCTGGTTGGACGAGCCGGTCCATAAGGCGACGACCCCCGACTTCAGCGCCGGATCGAACATGATCAGCGAGCGATAGCCTCTTACGCCGCCGCGGTGGCCGATGACTCGGTGGCCGCTATAATCGTAGATGCGCCAGCCGAAGCCGTAAGAGGCGGTCCGCACGCGCTCGCGGAAGTTGCGCATGCGTCTGAGCTCGCCCGGCGTCGCCGCGCGCTCGGTCTGGACGGCCTCCAGGACTTGCGCCGGAAGAACGTTGGGGACGAGGCCCATCTGCGCCTGCATCCAGATGGCAAGATCCTTGATGGTGGAGTTGACCCCCCCGGCCGCGGGCACTCGATAATAAGCATCCGAGACTTCGACCGGTTTCGAATTGCGGCTGCCGACATAGGGCCGCGCCCAGCTCTTCGACGCCAGCAGCGCCTGCCTCGTCATGCTCGCGCCGGCCATCCCCAAAGGCGCGAACAGGCGGTCGTGGACGACCTTCGCATAAGGCTCGCCGGTCACTCTCTCGACGATCTCGGACGCCGCATCGTAGGCGACGTTCTGATAGGCCCAGCAGCTCCCCGGCGAGCAGGGCGCGCTCAGCTGCCCCATCGCGGCGCGCAGCAGCCGCGGGTCCATGCCGTCCTCGAGCTTGGGATCGTTGGCGTGGCCGGGCAGGCCGAGGCGGTGCGAGAGGAGGTCCGACACGGTCGCCTTCTGCTCGTTGCCGCCGGGAAGGTGAAGCGAAGGGGCATATTTGCCGACCGGCTCGTAGAGGCCGAGCTTGCCCTCGGCGGCGAGCAGGGCGACCATGTCGCCGGCCACGCCCTTCGAGACCGAGGCCCAGCGGAAGACTGTCTCGGTGGTCACCGGATCGCCGCTGCCGCCGACCGTCTCGCCATAGCCCTTGAGGAAGCGGATCTGGCCGTTCTCGATGACCCCCACCGCGAGCGCGATCATCCGCTCGTTGGCCATCAGCTGCGTGAGGCGCGCGTCGAGCCTCTGATAGTCGACTCGGCTGCCCTTGGCGGCCTGGCGCTTCTCGATATTGGCGAGCTGCTCGTCGCTGATGCCGAGCGACGGCTCCTCCTCGGCTCGGGTCACCGAGACGTGGGTCGCCGCCCAGTAGACGAAAAGGGAGAGCAGGCCGGCGAAGAGCAGGTACAGGTACGGGCGCTTCAGCGAAATTCTCCTGCCCCCGATACGGGCGGGCCGGCGATCACGCCGGCCCGAACCTTTGATTACCAGATTCTGATACGCTCTTCAGGCGGCAAATAAAGCTTTCCGCAAAATTGGGTAAGGCCCCGGAGAGAGCGCGTCAGGCGTTGCGGACCCGTTCCAGCCGAACCTCGGCGGTGCCGCTGCGGACCATGCCGATCGCCTTCGCGGCGCCGAGCGACACGTCGAGCACGCGCGAGCGGATGAACGGACCGCGATCGTTGACCCGGACCACGACGCTGAGGCCGTTGGCGACGTTGGTGACCCGAAGCCTGGTGCCAAGCGGGAGCGTACGATGGGCCGCCGTCATCGCCGAAGGATTGAAGCGCTCGCCGCTGGCGGTACGGTTGCCGGCAAGCTCGTTGCCGTAATAGCTCGCCCGGCCCTGGCCGATCGTTTCGTAGACGGCCTCGCGGATCGGCACCGGGGCGGCCTCGTCGAGCGTCGAGACGGTCTGGACGAGGCTCTCCAGGCGATCGCCGGCCTGGACCGGCGCGGAAGGCATGAGCCCGGCCAGAGCGAGCGCGACCGAAAGGTGCGTGCCGCGGCGAAGCCAGCTGCGTTTCGTCATATGTGAAGCCCCTCAGCCTCCGAACGAGGACGGGTTAGGCGCGAAAGCCTTAGCGAGTCCCGATCGTTACGGCGGCGTGGGTGGATTCCGGGACGAATGGTGGGAACTCGACAATCCGTCGCGCGGCTGCCACGGTTCGCCGGTGCGTGAGAAAGAGCTGCGGCTGGCACTGATCTGCTACGGGGGGATCAGCCTCGCCGTCTACATGCACGGCATCACCAAGGAGATATGGCGCCTCGCCCGGGCGAGCCGGGCCTTCCACGCCGGCGAAGCGGCCGAGCCCGGCAGCGAAACGGTCTACGCACGGCTTCTGGAGACGGTGTCGCAGGAATGCGGGCTGGACGTTCGGGTGCTCGTCGACATCCTCGCTGGTGCCAGCGCGGGGGGCATCAACGCCATCTTCCTGGCCGAGGCGATCTCGACCGGCCGTTCGCTCGAGCACCTGACCGATCTCTGGCTCGACAGCGCCGACGTCGACCGGCTTCTCGACCCGCAGGTCAGCGGCGTGTCGCGCCTCGCCAAGGCTGCCGCGGTGCCGCTCGCCTGGGCCCTTTCCGCACGGCGCGGCGGGACTGTCGACCAGACCGTCGAGCCTGGTCAGCGCGGCGAAATACGGAACAAGATCTCGAACTTCGTGCGCGCCCGCTGGTTCTCGCCGCCTTTCAGCGGGCCCGGCTTCACCGCCCTGCTGCTGGGCGCTTTCGACGCCATGGCGACAGGGGCTGCCGGGCCGCCCTTGCTGCCGCGCTATCACCCGCTCGACCTGTTCGTCACCGTCACCGATTTCCACGGCTATCCGGAGCGCCTTCGGCTCAATTCGCCGCCGGAGGTGATCGAGCAGGAGCATCGCCTCATCCTCTCCTTCCGCCGCGACACGGGCGGTTCGCGGCTCGCCGACGCCGCCGAGCTCACCTTCGCCGGCCGCGCGACGGCGAGCTTCCCGGGCGCGTTCCCGCCTTTTCAGGTCGCGGAGCTCGATGCGGTCCTCGCCGAGCGCGGCCGCGCCTGGCCGGGCCGCGCCGATTTCCTGAAGGCGGCGCTGCCGCAGCGGAGCCTCACCGGCGATGCCGAGGAAGCGGTGCTGATCGACGGCTCGGTGCTCGCCAACGCGCCGTTCCGGCCGGCGATACGCGCTCTCCAAAACCGGCCGGCGCGCCGCGAAGTGGACCGCCGTTTCGTCTACATCGATCCGAAGCCCGGCATGCGATCCGTCCGGATCACCGACGCCGGCGCCGGGGAGCCGCCGGGCTTCTTCGCGACGATCTTCGGGGCCTTGTCCGACATTCCCCGCGAACAGCCGATCCGCGACAATCTCGAGGCGATCGAGCAGCGCTCGACGACGATCCGCCGCCTTCGCCGAATCGTCGACGCGATGCGGCCCGAGGTCGAGGCCGCGATCGAGCGCACTTTCGGCTCCACCTTGCTCCTCCTGCGCCCGACGCCCAAGCGCCTGGCGAGCTGGCGGGCTCGCGCCCAGAACGTCGCCGCGCGCGAGGCGGGCTATGCCTATGCCGCCTACGGCCATCTCAAGCTCGCCGGAATCGTCGAGGAAGCGGCGGAACGCCTTTTCCGGCTCAGCGGCGGCGGGGATGGCGTACGCCATGAACGCGTCCGTCAGGCGGTCTGGACCCGGGTACGGGACCGCGGCCTCACGGCGCCCGGGGCGATGACGGCGGCGGGCGCGCGGCCGGAGGTGGTCGATTTCCTGCGCAGCTTCGATGCGCCGTTCCGGACGCGCCGCCTTCGCTTCCTCCTGCGCCACCTCGGGCTGATCGAACAGCGTCCCGACCCGCCGAGCGACGTGATCGCGACGGCCCGCGGCGCCATCTACCAGCTGATCGGCCGCTATCAGGCCGCGCCCGCGGAGCCGCTCGCCGAGGACCCCGAGAGCGACCCTGCCGCCGCGCTCGAGGCGCTGGCTGAGCGCCTTCAGCTCAAGGCCGTCGATGATGAGGCCGACGCGACGCTCACCGAAGCGCTCGGCGCTTTCGCGAAGCCGGAGCGCCGCTCGCTCATCCTCGCCTATCTCGGCTTCCCCTTTTACGACATCGCCACCTTGCCCCTCCTGCAGGGGGAGGGGCTCGACGAATATGACGAAGTGAAGGTTGACCGCATCTCGCCCGAGGACGCGACGGCGATCCGTTCCGGCGGCGTCCACGCGACGCTGAAGGGCGTCCAGTTCAACAGCTTCGGCGCCTTCTTCAGCCGCGCCTATCGCGAGAACGACTATCTGTGGGGTCGACTGCACGGCGCCGACCGGTTGATCGACATCGTCGCCTCGACCATCCCCGCGGACATTTCGCTCGCCGCCGGACTCGCCGAGGAACTGAAGCGCGACGCATTCCGCGCCATACTTGCCGAGGAGCGGCCGCGCCTGAGCGCGATCGGCTCCCTGTTCGACGAACTCGAGCTGGAAATCGGCTGACCATTGCGCCGCCCCGCGCCGGGCCATAAGCAGGAAGCAAGCCTTGGAGGGCCGCAATGCAGTTCCTGAAAACGCTCTTCTGGATCGTCCTCACCGTGGTGCTGGTCCTGTTCGCCAAGGCGAACTGGACGCCGGTCACCCTGCGCCTCTGGGGCGGGCTTGAAGCGGACGTGAAGCTTCCCGTGCTGGTGCTCTTCGCCTTCCTGCTCGGCTTCCTCCCGACCTTGATCCTTTACCGCACGCGCCTCTGGGGTCTTCGCCGGCGGGTCGAGCCCGCGGAGCGGAGCGTCGGCGTCGTGCCGGCCCCCGCTGCCCACACGCCGACCATCGTCGACAATGGCGTCGAGGGCCGCGTCGCGACCGACAGCAAGGCCTGGCCGGCGACGTGACCAGCCCGCTCTTCGTCGCGATCGACACGCCGGACCTGGAAAGGGCGAAGGCGATCGCGGCGCGAGTGAGAAACCATGTCGGCGGAATCAAGCTCGGGCTCGAATTCTTCTGCGGCAACGGCCGCCACGGCGTGCGCGAGATGGCCGAGCTCGGCCTGCCGATCTTTCTCGACCTGAAGCTGCACGACATCCCCAACACCGTCGCCAAGGCTATTCAGGCGCTGCGCCCGCTCGAGCCCGCCATCCTCACCGTGCACGCCGCGGGGGGCCGAGCGATGCTGGAGGACGCCAAGGCCGCGGC
>DATAIU010000117.1:0-17291 GCA_036262495.1 Allosphingosinicella sp. | reverse complement strand
TCGAGGCTGGAGTTGAACAGACCCGCGGGATCCTCGAGCGCGGCCCCCCGCGCGAAGGTCAGCTTCACCTTGTCCCTGTACGTCTCGCCGGTGCAGATCAGGCCGTCATGCTCCCAGACCGGCACCCCGCCGGGGTTGCTCGGCTTCCTCCACTTCACCGCCTCGACGACGTCAGGATCGGCGGCGCGGATCAGCGCTCGCACTTGGCGGAGCGCCTCGCCGCGCCAGTCGCCGAGCTCGGCGATCTTCGCGGCGATCGGGTCGGAATCGCTCATGGAGGGCGCTTAGTGCCGCCGCCGGCGATCGGGCAAGGGCGGCTAGGCTTTCTTGCGGCCGAACACCGGGCGGTTGCCGAAGCCCGGCAGCGGACGCACCGGAGGCGGCGGAGCGCCGTCGCCGTCGCGCGCGCGCACCTCGAAGCGGCCGCCTATGCCTTCGGCGAGCGCGCGCTTCTCGCGCCATTCGTTGGCGAGCGCCATCTTCGCTTCCTGGTCGGGCGGCATCAAATCGGCCGGCGGCATGCGGTCGTCGAAGACGCGCTCGGGCGGGACGTAGTCGGGCGCGACGAAGCCGAACTCGCGGTACATCAGCGGCTGGAGCTCGAAGAGCGGCACGTCGTCCGCCTCCGCCTCGCGGTGGATCACGCGGTAGGAGAGGCTCCTGTCCTCGGGGCCGAACGTGTCGCCGTCGGGGATCACATAGCCCTTGTCGATCGTCGCGACGCGCAGGAAGGCGAGCATGGTCTCGTAATTGGCCGCCCAGGGCAGCTCGCTCGGCTCGATCAACAGCTCGCGGCCGATGAAGTGGCGGGCGCCGAAGCTGCGGATGCCGACCCGCGCCTTGCCGTCCGGCCCGCTCGCGCTGCCGAACAGATAGGGATGGACGTGGAGCGGCCCGGGCGCCTTCAGCGCGGCGATGTCCTCGAACTTCTCGCCGGGGATGAGCTGGTTGCTCTGCGTCCAGTGGACCGCCTGGACGGGCGCGTGGTCGCAGGCGATCCGCCCGATCAGCGCGCAGACGTCGAGGCGGCGCGCGAACTGGGGCAGCGAATGGCCTTCCTTGGGCCGGCCGATCAGCTCCATCAGGCGGTCGACCTGCTCGGAGCTGCCCAGGACGCCGTGCGAGACGTTGAGGAGGATGTGCGAGCGGCTCTTAACCACCCGCTCGCGAATATCGGGGCAGACGATCCCGGTGACCGCGGAGGCGAGCGTCTTCTGAAACAGCTCGATATTGGCCGGCCGGTCGACATATTCGAGCGTGACCGAAAGCTCGTCGCCGCCGAACAGGCGATAGAAGATGCCCGGCTTCCCTTCCGGAACGTTGAACGTCGCTCCGGTCCGCGCTTCCTCGACGCGCATGAAGTCGCGCACGATCCCCTCGATCGCGTTCACCGGGCGGTCGAACAGCAAGGCGGCCTGGATATCGTTGGGGAAGAGCATCGCGAGGGTCCGGGCGGTGGGTGCTGCCGATGCTTAACGGAAGCGGGTGATTAAAGGGTGAACGTCGCCGCGCCTCGGCTTAACCCTGGAACGCGTTCGGCCGCATGGAGCCTCCGATGACCGTCATCCGCGCCCGCCAATCTCTATTACCGGCGCTCGCCGCCTTGCTGCTCGCAGCCTGCGCCGCGGCCTCAAAGGCCACCTATCCTCCACCGGGCGACGAGGAAGCGGGCGCGGCCTATCTGCACGCGCTCACCGCCGACTGGATCGAGAGCCCGGCCCCCGAGCCTCCCGAGGCCGCGTCGGCGGTGGGACCCGGCGACACGCCCGGCGAGGCCGGCCGCAAGGTCGTCGGCACGATGGCCTATGCGTCCGAGATGGAGACGCGGGCGATCACGCAGCGGAAGGTCGGAACGCTCCGCAAGGTCACCGTCCACGATTGCGATTGGACCTCGGTCGACGGAAAGAAGGTCAAGGCCCATTCGAGCAAGCGGGTCGAGGCGGAGGCGACGGACGGCTATCGCTGCGCCTACGAGGTCTTCCACGAAACCGGGAGCCGCGGCCTCGTCAGCGCGAAAGGCACCGGTTATTTCTACATGCACGAAGGCGGCTGGGATTTCGCGGAAATAGACGAGGCGAGGTTTGCGCCCGTCCAAGGCTGAGGTCCGGTCCCGACGGCGCTGGAGGCGGACCTGCCCCTCACTCGGCGGCGGGCTTCGCCTTCTTGGTGTAATAGCCGCCGCAGATCCGCTGGGTGCCGAACAGATCCTTGCCGGTGCCGAAGCGCGCCGGCGAGAAAGTCGCGGCCTTTGGCGTCACCGTCGTCTTGGGCATTCGCGCCTTGACCATCGCGGCGGCGGCGGCGAGGCCCGCCTCGTCGGCGGGTGCGAAGGCGGGCGGCGAGACCGTGTCGAAGAATTGGACCGGATGGCCGTTGTAAGCGCTGGTGCGCCCGGTCATCACCGACAGCCGCTCGAGCTCGACCGTGTGCTTCGCCGCGTCGAACTCGCCGAGATAGAGCACTTCGCCCGGCTTGATCGTGAACTGGAGGCTCGCGCCGTTGAAGCAGAGCGACCAAAAGTCCTGCCGGGAGAAGTCGCGGAAGACGTAAGTGCCGGGCTTCACCATCTCGACCAGATAGCCGTCGACGAAGCTCTTCGGCCGCCCCGCCAGAGTCTCGTTGCCGCCGAACGGCCCGCCCTGAAGCTTCTGCTCGACCGGGTCGTAGCCCTGCATCCCCATCCGCCAGGAGGTCTTGTAGCCGGGCGGTCGCGGGATGTCGGGCGCCTTGAAGATGATCATCGCCTCGGACGAGCCCGACGTGACGGCGAAGCCGGCAACATCCTTGGCGAGAGCCGGCGCAGCGTTCGCGGACGCGACGGCCAGAGCGGCGGCAAGGCGCAGCCCAACGATCTTCCTCATGGCGATTTTCCCCTTCCCGCCGAGCCTCTTAGCGCAGGTTCGCGCGGCGGAAAAGACGGCGGCCTTGCGATGCGGCGGGTCGAGGCCTAGCCCGGCACGATGATCCGAACCACGGCATTGTCGGCAGCCCTCCTTTTGCTGGTCTGCCTCGCGAGCGAGGCCGCGGCGGCGGACGAGCCTCTGCGGGCCCGGGCCAATCTCGCCACGTTCTTCTCGGACGAGGATTATCCGGCCGAGGCGATCCGCAACCACGAGGAAGGCACCGTCCAGTTCCGCCTCAGCGTCGGTGCCGACGGCAGACCGACGGGCTGCGCAGTCACCGCCTCGAGCGGCTCGGCGATCCTCGACGCGACGACGTGCCGCATCGTGATGGAGCGCGCCCGATTCACGCCGGCGCGCGACGAAAAAGGCAATGCCGTGCCCGACGAGGTGACCGCGCGGATCAACTGGCGGCTACCCGACGATAGCGGCGCGGAAGCGGACGAGGTCCCGGTCCCGCTCATTCTCTGGAGCACCTGCCTCTTCGGCGAGGCCGCCAGGCTCGTCGCCGGCGCGCTGACGCCGGAGCAGGTGGCGGCCCATGCCGCCGCGGCCTGCGCCCCGCTCGAGACGCTGGTCTCGGAGCGGCTCGGCAAGACGAGCGTGACCATGAACCAGGACAATTTCGCCCGAAGCATCGCCCGCTCGGTGACGGAGTGGCGCGCCCGCCTGAAGGCCCCGGTCGTTCCGGTGACGCGGTGATGCGCGGCCTCCTCCTCATCGTCGCAGCCTCGCTGGTCGGCTGCGGTAGCGAGCCTGCCGCCCCTCCGGCGAGCGACAACCGGATTGCGGCCGCGATGCCGGGGAGCGCCGCGCCGCGAACCGCGTCCGGGCGCGCGCGTTGGGACCTGCAGTCCGGCGCCGAGGGGCCCCGCCTCGCTCTCATTGCGGAGGCCGGCGCGCCCAGTCTCCTTCTCGCCTGCCGCGGCGACCCTCGCGCGCTGCTGGTCAACGTGCCGGCCTTTCGGCCCGTCGGGAGCGAGGAGCGCTTGTCCTTCGGCGGCGGCGGCGACGCGGTGGCTCTGGTCGCCGAAACGGCGGGCGACAAGGAGCGGGGCGGCGTATCGGCGACCGGGGCCGTACCCGCCGAGCTCGCGCGCATTCTCGCGGGTCCGGTCTCGGCAAGCTACGGCGCGCAGAAGAGCGGACCGCATCCGCCTCCGCCGCCCGAGCTCGCGGGGCGCTTCGTAAAGGCTTGTGCGGAGCGGGCGGCCGTCGTCGCGCCGGCGGCGGGTCCGTGCATGATGCAAGGCGCTAAGGCCTTGACGACGGCGCCACTGCGGATCGTCGGCACCGAGCCTTTCTGGGCCGCGCGGATCGAGGGAAGATGCGTCACCTATTCGCACCCGGAGGACCAGAAGGGCGTCCGGGTCTGGACGCGCTACGCTCCGGCGGCGGACGGCGGCGGCACCTGGTCAGGCGCGCTTGCCGGCGAAAGGTTTGAGCTCCGTGTCCGGGCCAAAGCGGGTTGCTCGGACGGCATGTCGGACAGGAGCTACCCGCTGGCCGCGGAGATCCTGCTCGGCCGCGAGCGGCGAACCGGTTGCGCCGAACCGTCCTGACTTACGCGCGCAACGCGGTCGGCGGGGCGCATCAGGCAAAAAAGAGCGCCCCGGCCGGGCTCGGAAGCCGCGGCCGGGGCGATTGCATCATTTCGTCTGAGAATCAGTAACGGCGGCGATAACGGTCCTGCGCCGCGCGCAGTTCGCGCTCGTCTATGCGCCGGTCGCGGTTGAGGTCGCGATCGTCGTAGCCGTCGCCGTTCCGGTCCGTCTCGCTGGGGATGCCCGTGCCCGTCCCGGGGCCCGCGGAGAGGCGCTCGCGCTCGTCGATCCAATTGTCGCGGTTGCGGTCTCGGTCATCATAGCCGTCGCCGTCGCGGTCGGTCGGACTGACCGCGCCCCGTCCGTAGCGCCCGTCGCGGTCCCCGTAGCGATCGTCACGATCGTAGCGATCGCCATAGCGCTCGTAGCGATCGCCATAGCGGTCGTCGCGGTCGCCGTAGCGGTCGTCGCGGTCGCCGTAGCGGTCGTCGTAGCGGTCGTCGCGGTCGCCGTCGCGGTCGCCGTAGCGGTCGCCGTAGCGGTCGTCGCGGTCGTAGCGGCTGTCGCCGTTGCGGGCGGCGAACCTGATCTGCTGGCGAAGGCGGTTGATGCGCATCTGCAGGTCGGAGCGCTCACGGCCCGTGATTCCGCCGTAGCTGTACTGGCGCTCGAGCTGGCCGAGCTGGCGCAGCTGCTGGCGTAGCGGCATGGCCTCGGCGCGAGTGATCGCGCCGCTGCGCACGCCTTCCTGAAGCTGCTCCTGCAGCTGATAGGTCCGACTCGGGTAGTTGCCGCTGCCATATTGGGCGAGCGCCGGCGCCGCGCCGGCGAAGGCGGTCGTGGCGGCCAGAGCGATGATGATCTTCTTCATTGGTCTCTCCTCGTGAGCGCGACCCCCGACGGCTCGCCGCCAACTGGCGCTCGCGCGGTTGAGGCGATGCTGAACGACGTCCACAGCCGAGGTTCATCCCGGCATTGGTCGTGCTTCGAGGCGGCCGGCGCCTCAGTCCACCCTTTCGGCCTTCACGATCCGCACCGGCTTCGCGATCATCTGGCCTCGCATCGGGCCTCGGCCGGCATCGGCGACGGTGGCCGCGGCGAGAAGCTTGCGGACGACGTCCATTCCGGCCTCGACGCGGCCGAAGGCCGCGAAGCCCGCGTCGGGCCTGCCGGGCTTCGCGTCCATCTCGGGCATCGCCCCACCGACGACGATGAAGAAATCGCCCATCGCCCCGGCCAGCGCGGCCCGGGCCATCGAAACGGTGCCGTCCTTGTGAAGGATCCCGGTCTTCGACGTCGGCTCGTGCGCGATCGGAGGCAGCATCTTGCGGTAGGAATGGCGGATGCCCCCCTGGACGAAGCCGCGGCCGGCCGCGAACTTGCTGCGCGCGGCGCGATAGAAATAGGTCCCGTCGAAGCGATGCTCGTCGACGTAACGGACGAAATTCTCGGTGGTCACCGGCGCGCGCTTATGGTCGAGCGCTAGGATCATGTCGCCCGCTTCCGTCTTCAGCCGCACGCGCACCACGTCGCCGAGCGGCGCGCGGGCCGGCTCCGCCCGGTTCCCCTCCGCGGTCGGCGGCTGTGCGGCTTTTTCGCCGCAGCCGGCGAGGCCCAAGGCGAGAGCGAGGGCAGCGCGAATCGTCCCCGCAAGGCCGCGGCGCGCACGGGTCAAAGCGTCCAGCGCCGCACGCCGTCGAGGGCTCGTCCGGCGTAGAGGTTCTTGAGATCGGCGAGCAGCCCCCCCTCGGCGACCAGCCCGGCGACCTTGTCCTCGGGCAACTCGGCATAGGCGGCGTGCGCGACGGCGACGACGACGAGGTCGTAGCTTGAGTCGAGTGCGTTCGGCGCCAGGTCGAGCCCATATTCGTGCCGCGCTTCCGCGGCGTCGGCGAGCGGGTCGTGAACGACGATCTCGTGGCCGCGCTCGCCGAGCCGGCGGATCACGTCGATCACCCGGCTGTTGCGAAGATCGGGCACGTTCTCCTTGAACGCGAGGCCCATGACGAGCGCCCGTCCGGTTCGGCCGAGTCGCTCGTGCATCCGGTCCGCGACCCAGGCGCCCATGCCGTCGTTGGTCGAGCGGCCGGCGAGGATGACGTTGGGGTCGAGGCCGAGCTCCTGGGCGCGGAAGCTCAGATAATAAGGATCGACGCCGATGCAGTGTCCGCCGACCAGGCCGGGCTGGAAGGGAAGGAAGTTCCATTTCGTGCCGGCCGCGGCGAGCACGTCCCAGATCGATATGTCGAGGCGCGAGAAGATCTTCGTGATCTCGTTCATGAAGGCGATGTTGATGTCCCGCTGGGCGTTCTCGATCACCTTGGCGGCCTCGGCCGTCTTGATCGACGCGGCCCGGAACACGCCGGCGCTGGTGACGCTCCGGTAGACGGCAGCGAGCCGCTCGGTCACCGCCTCGTTCTCGCCGGCGATGACTTTCACGATGCGGTCGACCGTGTGGGTCCGGTCGCCCGGGTTGATCCGCTCCGGCGAGTAGCCGAGGAAGAAGTCGCGCCCCCGCTCGAGGCCGCTCAATTCCTCGATGAGGGGTCCGCAAATGTCCTCGGTGACGCCCGGATAGACGGTGCTCTCGTAGACGATGATCGGCTTCCGCGCCGCGTCCAGCAAAGTCGCGACCGAGCGCGTTGCGCTGATCACCGGGCCGAGATCGGGCTTGTTGGCGGCGTCGACGGGCGTCGGAACGGTGACGATGTAGATGTCCGCGCCGCGGCATTCCTCCGCCCGGCTGGTGAGGCGCAGTGGCGAGGCCTTCAGCGCCTCGGCCTCGACTTCATGGGTGCGGTCGACGCCGAGGTGCAGCTCGCCGATGCGGCGCTCGTCTATGTCGAGGCCGGTCACCGCATAGGAGCGGGCGAGGGCGACGGCGAGCGGCAGGCCGACATAGCCGAGGCCGACGACGACGATCTGGTCGGAGGGAGGGGAGGTCATGGCGGCTTCGCTGCTGGAGGTGGATCCGCGATCGCGCGGAAGGCTGTCGGCCCGAGGCGCTTGCATCGGCCCGGCCGGCAAAAGTCAAGCGGTGCGGTCAGGCCGCGGCGGGCTTGCGGTGGAAGGCGGCGGCGCGCGCCGTCAGCCACGCCCGGTTCGTGGCGGTCAGATTCTCGAGGAAGGAGCGCGGCTTCTTCATGAAGCGCTTGGTGTCGGCCTTCATGCCGATCGCGGCGGCGAGCTCGGCGACGAAGTGGACGCAATTGTGCTTGTCGAGGTCGTAGGAAGGCTGCTTGGCGGCGCGCCAGCGGCCGATCGTCGCCATCACCCGGTCGAACTCGGCATCGGAGAGCTTCAGGGTGAAATGCTTGTCGCTGCCGCTGACGTAGCTTGTGCTGTTGTCGGTGACGACCTCGCCGGCCACCTTGCCCCAGAGGATCGCCGGAGTGATCGCCTTGGCGGTGAATCCGTAATCCTCGGCGATTCGCGGCCCGCCACGGTCGGGAGTCCCTTCGAGGATGACAAAGGCATGGGGAAAGGTGGAGCCGAGCTCCTTCGACCAGAAGGTGATCGAGACGGCGGCGGAGGCCGGCACGGCCGAAAGCGCGAGCATCGCGCTCGCCAGAAAGGCGACGAGGCGTGACAGGCGGATGCTAAACTTCACCGGTTCCTCCCCAGCTCGGAAAACGCGAACCCTTTGAAACAAACAGGCTAATCCGGCAATCCCGCAAAGTGTCGCAATCGGGCAACAGGTCGCCCGGCTAACGCCGAAGCCATGAACCTTTTGCTGGACTTGGAGTTGGGTTCAGGCTTCGTAAACTCCTCGGACGATACGGGGCATGGCTCTGGATAATCCGCGGCAAACCGCCATTTCAGGGTAGACAGCCCCGAAACGGTTGATTAGGTAGAGGCCGAAATCGAGAGATCAGACTCGAGTATCGAAGGGAGAAGCTGACGTGGGTTTCAAAGGATTAATCGCTGCGGCCACATCGGTCGCCCTTGTGACGGCGCCGACCATGGCGGTGGCGCAGCAGACGGCGACGGCGGCGGCTTCGGCGTCTCGCGAAGTCGCACCGGCGGCCGAGAGAGTCGACGGCGACCAGCTTCGCGGCGGCTTCATCATTCCGTTGATCGCGCTCATTGCGATCATCCTTGGTCTGTGCATTGCCACTGACCAGTGCGGCGACGGCGACGACGATCTCCCGCACAGCCCGTAAGGGTTGCTGCTGGTAACGTCGGCAAGTCTGAATTCCGGCCGGATGAGGTTGACTTCATCCGGCCGTTTTCTTGCGTCTGCGTGAGAGGCCTCCTCCGCGCCTGCGTCCTGGGCCTGCTGGCCGGGCTCGGGGCGCTGTCGGCCGCGTCGCCCTTCGCGCCTCCGGCCGCTTCCTCCGCGACTGCCGGATCGACGCTGCGGCGGGACGACCTGCGGGTCGGCGCGGCGGCCTATCGCCTTGCGCTCGCCGGCCGGCCGCTCTGCCGTGAGACCTGGCCCCTCACGGGCATCCTCTTCCACCACCTCGCCGAGTATGAGCCCGCCGATCGCGCGCTGATGATTGCCCGGCACGGCCTCGACCGCGGCCCCGGCATCCTCGCCGTCGTCGCGGGCAGCCCGGCGGCGCAGGCCGGAGTCCGGGCGGGCGACGTCTTGCTGGCAGTCGGCGGCGGCCCGTTCCCGAGCGGCGCCGCGGTGGCCCGGATCGCGAAGCGGTCGAAATGGCGCGCGCTGGCCGACGCGTCCGAGGATCAGCTCGAATCGGCCCTCCGCGGTGGCCCCGCCGACATCCGGCTTCTTCGGGAGCGCCGGCAGCTGACCGTCCGTCTCGACTCCCTGCCGGCCTGCCTGGGCCGCGCCCGCCTCGCCCGCTCGACGCAGGTGAACGCCTTCGCGACCGGCCGAACCGTGGTGATGACGACCTCGATGCTCGCCTTCCTTCGCAACGACGACGAGCTCGCCGTCGTCCTCGGCCACGAAATGGCGCACGACATCCTCCATCACCCCGCCACTCGCACCGAGGAAGGGATTCTCGCCGGGCTCGGCATCAAGGCCAGCGCGATGTGGCAGCGGGAGGCGGCTGCCGACAGGTTCGGCCTTAGGCTGATGGCGGCCGCCGGCTACGATCTCGACGCCGCGATCCCGTTCTGGCGGCGATATCTCGGCAAATATGATTGGTTCCCTCAGATATTCCGAAGCCATCCGAGCCTCGGCAAGCGCGAGGAGATCGCCGCGCGCGAGATCGCCGCGATTCGAGCGGGCCGTTAGATGAGCGTCCGGAGCGACCAGAGCTCCGGGAAGGCGCGCTTGCCGAGCGTCGACTGGAGGTAGGCGACTCCGGCCGTCCCGCCGGTGCCGCGCTTCAGGCCGATGATACGCTCGACCGTGACGACATGCTTGTGGCGCCAGGTGGCGAGCGCATCGTCCAGATCGACCAGCTTTTCCGCGAGCTGGTACAGCGCCCACCACTTTTCCGGGGCCCGGTAGACCTCGGCCCAGCCTTCGGCCACGGCCGGGTCTGCGCGGTAGGGCTCGCTCCATTCGCGCTCGAGGGCCCCCGGCGGCATATCGATTCCCGCGCGCGCCGCAGCGGCGATCGCCTCGTCCCACAGGCTCGGCCTGTGAAGGGCGTGGGTGAGGGCGGCGAGCGCGGCCGAGCCTTCGTCGTGGAAGCGCAGGTGGTTGCCGTCCTTGAGGCCGAGCCGATATTCGAACTCGCGAAACTGGGCGGACTGGAAACCGGAGCTCGCGCCGAGCACCTCGCGGAAGCTCGTGTAATCGCTCGGAGTCATGGTCGCCAGGACGTCCCAGCTGAGCGTCATCACCGCCTGGATGCGGGTCACCCGGGAGAGCGCCTTGTGGACCTCGATCAAATGGTCGTCCCGGATCATCCCCGTCGCGAGATCGAGCTCGTGCATGATCTGCTTGAGCCAGAGCTCCTTGGTCTGATGAAGGATGACGAAAAGCATCTCGTCGTGATTCGCCGAGAGCGGGTGCTGGGCCGAGAGCAACTGGTCGAGCGACAAATAGGAGCCGTAGGTCATCGCCGCGGGCGTGTCGGTCATGCTCCTCCCCCGTCGCGTCAGAGGCGCTCGGCGCTCGACACCATTTCGGCGGCGCGCAGGGCCGCCAGGATACGCATCAGATGCTGCACGTCGTGCACCTCGATGTCGAGGTGGAAGGTGTGGAAGCTTCCGTCTCGCCCCGCCTGCTCCATGCTGACGATGTTGGCGCCGTGACGCCCGAGAACGCCGGCGACGACCGCCAGCGACCCGGGCTCGTTCTTGATGACGACGCAGAGCCGGGCGGTGCCCCCGTCCGATTCGGTCCCCCAGGCAAGGTCGAGCCAGTCGGCGTCGATTCCGTCGGCGAGCCGGTCGCAGCCGATGACGTGAACCTCGATCTCGGTACCTTCGCGCCTGAGGCCGACGATCCGGTCGCCCGGAATCGGGTGGCAGCATTCGGCGAGCTGGAAGGCGACGCCCGGAGTCAGGCCCTTGATCGAGATCGCGGTCCGCTGGGGTGGCGGCTTGACGCCTTCCTCTCCGGTCGAGCCCGGAATCAAAGCTTCCATCACGGCGACGTCGCTGACGCGCTTCAGCGCGATCGCCTCCATCAGGGCCGAGTCGTCGTGGAAATGAAGCCGCTTCAGAGCTTCTGTGATCGCTTCCCAGCCGAGAGGCTGGGGCAGGCGCTGCACGATCTCGTCGAAAATCTTGCGGCCGAGCGCGATCGTCTCCTCCCGCTCCTTCGACTTGACGAAGCGGCGGATCTTGGCCCGCGCCTTACCGGTGACAACGAAGCTCAGCCAGCCGGGCTGCGGATGCTGGGCCTTGGAGACGAGGATCTCGACCTGGTCGCCATTTTCGAGGGGCGTCCGCAGCGGCATCACCCGGCCGTTGATCTTCGCACCCACGGTCTGGTCGCCGAGATCCGTGTGCACCGCATAAGCGAAATCGACCGCGGTCGCGCCCTTGGGAAGCTGGATCAGCTCGCCCTTCGGGGTGAAGGCGAAGATCCGGTCCTGGTACATTGCCATGCGGGTGTGCTCGAGCAGCTCCTCGGCCGTGGCGGCGTGCTCGAGTATCTCGAGAAGGTCCTCCATCCACGGGTGCTGGGCGCCTGAAGCGTCGTCGTCGGCGCCCTCCTTGTAGGCCCAGTGTGCGGCGAGGCCGTGCTCGGCCTGGGCATGCATCTCGCGGGTGCGGATCTGGATCTCGATGCGCATCTGCTCGTCGTGGATGACGCTGGTGTGGAGCGAGCGGTAACCGTTCCTCTTGGGCGTCGAGATGAAGTCCTTGAACCGTCCCGGCACCATCGGCCAGCGCTGGTGGATGAGGCCGAGCGTGCGGTAGCATTCCTCCTGGCTGCCGACGACGGCCCGGAACGCCATGACGTCGGACAATTGCTCGAAGCTGACGTGGCGCTCGGCCATCTTGCGCCAGATCGAGAAGGGATGCTTCTCGCGGCCCTGCACCTCGGCCTCGACGCCGTGCGCCTCGAGATGCGCCTTGATGCCGCGGCCGATGCGGCTGATCAGGTCCTTATCGCCCTTGTGGAGCTGCTCGAGGCGCTTGGAAATCGAGGCATAGGCATCGGGCTCGAGCTCGCGAAAGGCGAGCGTCTGCATCTCCTGCATGAACTCGTACATGCCGATCCGCTCGGCGAGCGGGGCGTAGATGTCCATCGTCTCGCGGGCGATGCGCTTCCTCTTTTCCTCGCTCTGGATGAAGTGGAGCGTGCGCATGTTGTGGAGGCGGTCGGCGAGCTTGACCAGGAGGACGCGGATGTCGTCCGACATTGCGAGCAGGAACTTGCGCAAATTCTCCGCCGCCCGCTGGCTCTCGCTCTGCGCCTCGATCTTGGACAGCTTGGTGACGCCGTCGACCAGTCGCGCGACGTTGGCGCCGAACAGCCGCTCGATCTCCTCGTGCGTCGCGACCGTGTCCTCGATCGTGTCGTGGAGGATGGCGGTGACGATCGTCTCGTCGTCGAGATGGAGGTCGGTGAGGATTCCGGCGACCTCGATCGGATGGCTGTAATAGGGGTCGCCCGAGGCGCGCGTCTGGCTGCCATGGGCCTTCATCGTGAAGACGTAGGCGCGGTTGATCATCGCCTCGTCGGCGTCGGGATCGTAGGCCCGCACCTTCTCGAGAAGTTCATATTGCCGCAGCACCGCCCCGACATTGGGTGCGGTGCCGCGGGGTTGCAACGTTAAAGGGCCTCAGCGCGCGCGGGCGTTGCACTTTTCGAGCGCTTCGGGGGCGAGCGGCTCGCCCTTGACGGCGAAGCTGCGCAGCGCGCCGACCTTGCGCACGAGAGCGGAGCAATCGACCGCCGGGCGGCTGTTGCTGGCGCCGGAGACGCATCCGCCGGCGCCGCATTTCCAGACGAGATCGCGGACGATCAGCGTCTCGGCGGCTGGAGCGGCGGCGGGCTGGGCCTGGTAATACACGCCGCGGCCCGGGCTCGCGGTGGCGGTTCCGCCGAACAACAGCAGCGCTAAGGCGAACGCGAAAAATGACGAAAACAGCTTAAAGGACATGACGGCCTCCTATTAAGTTGCAATACGCAACCTATACGGGTATAGGTTTCACAATGCAACTGGAAAACCCATGGCCGTGACATTCGCCGCAAATGGCGTAGGAAAGGGCGCATGAACCGTGCGCACCAGCTGCGGGAAGTGTTCGCCGAATGCGGCATCTCCGCCGCGCTCGAATGCGTCGGCGAGCGCTGGTCGTTCCTGATCCTGCGCGGCGCTTTCAACGGCCTCAGGCACTTCGAGGAGTTTCAGTCGAACCTCGGCATCGCCCGCAACATCCTGTCGAACCGGCTGGGGCGGCTCGTCGAGCACGGCATCCTTCAGCGCGACCCGGACCCGGCCGACCGCCGCAAGGTCACCTACCGGCTGACCGACAAGGGCCGCGACCTCCTTCCCGTCCTCCTCTCGCTCCGTCAGTGGGGCGAGCGCTGGGTCTCGGGGCACCCGAGCAATCCGGTGCTGGTCGACCGCTACAGCCGCCGGCCCATCGCGCCGATCACCGTCCGATCGGCCGAAGGACGGCCGCTCAGCCTCGGCGAGATGGAATGGGTCGACCGCAACGAGATCGACGCCGCGGACGTCGACGCGGCGTGAACGCCCTTAACCGCTTGGTGACACCGGCAGTGCGATAAAGGCGGCGGCCGGCACCAAGGAGTCGCCCTGTTGAATAGCTATGACGGACCCGAACGGAGGCGCACGCCTCGCACGGCGATCAGCCTCGCCGCGTCGCTTCGCGAGCGCGGCCGCACCGCCTTCACGGTCCGGCTCGTCGACCTTTCCGCCCAGGGCTGCCGTGTCGACACGGGAAGCGACCTCGATGCGGGCGCCTGGATCTGGCTGAAGTTGCCGGGCCTCGAGCCCCGCTACAGCCGAATCGCCTGGAGCCGCGGCGGTTTTACCGGCATCGAGTTCGAGGCGCCCCTCCACGACGCGGTGATCGACGCCCTGGCGGCCATCGACCGCGTCCCCACGGCCGGCGAGACCCTCGAATTACGCCGGATATCGGAACGCTGCCGCTCCGCCGCCGCGAGGCTGGACGAAAGATGGGAAGGCGAAGCGGTCGGCGCCCTGCTTGCGCTCGCGGCGGACTGCGAACGGGTCGCGGCCGCCGCGGCCTAGCTCAAAGCGGGCCGCACTGAGCTTCGAGCCAGGCTTTCGCTTCACCCTCGAGCTGCGGCCCGACAATCTCGAGCACCCGCGCGTGATAGGCGTCCATCCACTCCCGCTCCTCAGACGATAGCAGGCTCGTCTCGATCAGCGTCCGGTCGATCGGCGCGTAGGTGAGCGTCTCGAAACCCAGCATCTTCTTCTCGGCGCCGGCTATTTCACGCTCCTCGACGAGGACGAGATTTTCGACCCGGATGCCGTATTCGCCGGTCTTGTAATAGCCGGGCTCGTTGGAGAGGAACATGCCGGCGCGGAGCGGCTCGTCGCCGCCGGCCTGGCCCGAGCCGACCGGAGCGATTCGCTGCGGGCCTTCATGGACGGCGAGATAGGCGCCGACGCCGTGGCCGGTGCCGTGGGCGTAATCGAGGCCGGCCTGCCACAGGAATTGTCGGGCGAGAGTGTCGAGCTGGCTGCCCCGGGTCCCGTCGGGGAAGACCGCGCGGGCAACGGCGATGTGGCCCTTGAGGACGCGGGTGAAGCGGTCGCGCATCTCTGCGGTCGGCTCGCCGATCGCGACGGTGCGGGTCACGTCGGTGGTGCCGTCCGGATATTGGCCGCCCGAATCGACCAGGAAGATCGAATTCATCTCGATCCTGCGATTCGTTTCCTCGGTGACGCGGTAGTGGACGATCGCCCCGTTCGGCCCCGCTCCGGAGATGGTGTCGAAGCTGGTGTCGCGAAGGTCGCCGCAGGCCTGGCGGAGCTGATGGAGCTTCTCGACCGCGCCGAGCTCGTCGACATTACCCTTCGGAGCCTCGACGGACAGCCAATGGAGGAAGCGGCTGAGCGCGGCGCCGTCGCGGGCCTGGGCGGCGCGGTGGCCGCGAATCTCCGCGCCATTCTTGAGCGCCTTGGGAAGCACCGCCGGATCGCGCTTCTGGACGACCCTGGCGCCGGCCTGTTCGAGCGCTTCGAAAATGGCCGCGACGGCGCGTTCGGGGTCGGCGACGACGGTCTTGCCGGCCAGCGAGCGGAGATGAGGCTCGAACTCGTGGCGCTCGTGAATGCGGACGCCGTTGCCGAGATGGAGCCGCACGTCGTCGCCGATCTTCTCCGATGCGACGAAGAGATCGGCCGTGCCGTCCTCGTTGACGAGGGCGAAGGACAAAGCGACCGGCGTGTGCTCGACGTCCTGGCCGCGCACGTTGAACGTCCAGGCGATCGAATCGAGCGCGGAGAGCACGGCCGCGTCGGCTTTCTGCTCGCGCAGCCAATCGCCCATCTCCTGCCGCTTCGCGGCGGAGGACTTGCCTGTATATTCGTCCGGATGGGCGACAAGGCGGGCGCGCGACGGCTCCGGCTTGTCCGACCAGACGGCGTCGATCGGGTTGCGCTTCACCGCGACGAGCTCGGCGCCCTTCTCGGCCAGCGCCTCCTTGGCGCGAGTCACCCATTCCTTGGTGTGAAGCCAGGGGTCGTAGCCGATCCGCCCGCCATCGGGGGCGTGAACCTTCAGCCAGTCCGCGATGCTCGTCTCCGGGACGGACTGATAGGACCAATGCTTGCCATCGACCTGGTCGCGGACCTGCAGCGTGTAGCGCCCGTCGACGAAGATCGCGGCTTCCTCGGGCAGGACCACCGCAGAGCCCGCCGAGCCCTGGAAGCCCGTCAGCCAGGCCAGGCGCTGGGCGTAGCTCCCGACATATTCGGACATATGCTCATCGGTCAGCGGCACGACGAAACCATCGAGCCGGTCGCGCTTCAATTGCTCGCGAAGGGCGTGGAGGCGATCTTCATAGGTCGACATCGGCTACCTGCCTTGCTCTAAGCCCCCGCATGAGACCGATCTTCCTAGCCATTCTCATGGCCGCTGCAACCGCCGCCTCAGCCCAGAACGGAACGATGACCAGAGCCAAGGACCTCCCCGCCCCGCCGCGCGCCGAGCAGCGCGCGCACAGCTACGAACGCCACGGCTACCGGATCGACGACCCATGGTCCTGGCTGAAGGACCAGTCCTATCCCAAGGTCGACGACCCCGACGTGCTGGCCTACCTCACCGCCGAGAACGCCTATTTCGACGCGGCCATGAGGCCGCACAAGGCGCTGCTCGATACTCTGTTCGAGGAGATGAAGGGCCGGATCAAGGAGGACGAATCCTCCGTCCCGATCCGCGACTGCGATTGGCTTTACTGGTGGGCGTTCCGGCCCGGCGCGCAATATCGCACCTGGTATCGAAGGCCGGCCTCGGGCGGTGCCGACCAGGTGATTTTCGACGAGGCGAAGGAAGCTGAGGGCAAGCAATATTTCCGCCTCGGATCGATCGCGGTCAGCCCGGACGGCAAGCGGGCCGCGACCCTGATCGACGACGACGGTTCGGAGCGGTTCGACCTCCGAATCCGCGACCTCGCGACGGGGAAGGACATCGAGACCGTCACCGACGTAGGGATCGGCGACCCCGTCTGGTCGAGCGATTCCACGGGCATCGTCTTCACGGAGGTGAACGAGAATTGGCGGAGCTATCGTGCCCGCTACCACCGACTGGGGACGCCGGCGGACGAGGACCGAACCCTCTACGAGGAGAAGGACGAGCTCGGCTTCACCGTCGGCCTTTCGAAATCGCAGGACCGGAGCCTGATCTTCGTCTCGACCGGCGACAACGCTACTAACGAGGTGCGCTTTGTCCCGGCGTCGAACCCGCTCGCGGAGCCCGTCCTGATCTCGCCGCGGAAGGCGAAGCGCCAATATTCGGTCGACGCCGCCCACGGAAAGCTTTGGATCCTCACCAATGACGAGCATGTGAACTTCCGCATCGCCGAGGCGGATCCGGCCCGCCCGGGCGAATGGAAGACCGTCATCCCCGGTTCCGACCGCGTCTATCTGCGCGGCCTCGCTTCCTATCGCGATCATCTCGCCATCTCCGAGCGGGTCGACGGCCTCGACCAGCTCCGGCTCCGCACCTATTCCGGAACGGAGGAGCGCATTCCGTTCCGCGAGGCGGCTTACTCCGCAGGATTCACCGGCAACCCGGAATATGCCCCTGGGGCCTACCGCCTCAGCTATTCCTCGCTGGTCACTCCGGCGACGGTCTACGACTATCATCCCCGGGGCCGCCGGCTGGAGACGCTCAAGGTCCAGGAAATCCCGTCGGGCTACGACCCGTCGAAATACCGGACCGAGCGGCTGATGCTCCCGGCGCGCGACGGCAAGAAGATCCCGGTCTCGATCGTCTATCCGGCCGGCTACAAAAAGAACGGGAC